>CAMFEL010000001.1 GCA_945949385.1 uncultured Clostridia bacterium
GCCGGACAGGGTACCGTTGACGGCTGGCTTGAGGATGAGGAGCTTACAGACAGTACCGGCAGGCTGAAAAAAATACCGTACAAAGAGACCTCCGGCTATGTAAAAAAGGTCTCAAAGGCAAATGAAGTTTATAAAAGGCTGTATTTTGATAACTGACAGCCATTGATATAATCACAGAGTTCACACATACGAAAGGAAACAAAGATGGAAAAAAATACGGAAAACAAGAGTATGAGCGAAGCGCTTGCGGACAGGCTTTTCTACCGCAAAAAAACCGCTTTTGAAGTAATGAGCGACAAAGAACTTTCCGCGGCAATGGAATACGCAAGGGGTTACGCCGAATATCTTTTCAATTCAAAAACGGAAAGGGAAGCGGTAAAAACCTCCGTGGAAATGCTTAAAAAGCAGGGATTTATACAGTACCGTCTGGGCGACAGTATAGAGCGCGGCGGCAGATATTATCTTAACAACAGAGACAAAAGTCTGTTTGCGTTCCGTATCGGCACCGAGGATATAAATAACGGTATGCGCATATGCGCCGCCCATATAGATTCTCCCAGACTCGATCTGAAGCAGAATCCTCTGTATGAGGACTCCGGTTTCGCATATCTTAAAACTCACTATTACGGCGGTCTGCGCAAGTATCAGTGGCCGACTTTGCCGCTTGCCCTGCACGGCACCGTCACCCTTTCCGGAGGAAAGAATGTGGATGTTTGTATCGGGGAGGACATCGGCGATCCCGTGCTTATGATAAGCGACCTGCTTCCTCATCTCAGCGGCGAGCAGGGAAAAAAGCCTCTCGACCACGCCTACGACGGCGAAGCCTTAAACGCCGTTGCCTGCGCCTCTCCTTACCGCGAAAACGGCGCGGCGGCCGATACCTCGGATGCCGTAAAGCTTAACCTTATGAAGCTTCTGAACGAAAAATACGGCATAAAAGAAGCCGATTTTATGACAGCGGAGCTTTGCCTCGTTCCTGCCGGACGGCCCGTGGATATAGGTCTTGACCGCTGGCTTATGGGTGGCTACGGTCATGACGATAAAGTATGCGCATATCCCGCTCTGACCGCTCTGTGCGACAGCACAGACAGCCGTCACACCGTTATGTGCGTGCTTGCCGACAAAGAGGAAACGGGCAGCGACGGAGTTACGGGTATGCAGTGCAGTCTCTTTTCCGAGCTTATTGACGAGATTGCCGAGTCTCTCGGCGGCAGCGGCAGAGTATGCAGAAGCCGTTCCTCCTGCCTTTCCACCGATGTGAGCGCCGCTTACGACCCCGGCTTTTCCGACTGCTTTGAAAAACGTAATACCGCCTTTGCGGGAAGCGGTGTTGTAATAAATAAATACAACGGTGCAAGAGGAAAATCCTCCACCAGCGACGCTTCAAGCGAATATCTGGGAAAGCTGCGCGATATTTTCGACGCCGACGGCGTGCTGTGGCAGACAGCGGAGCCGGGTAAGGTAGACTGCGGCGGCAGCGGCACGGTTGCCAGATTTATTGCAAATCACAATATTGACACAGTGGACATCGGCGTCCCCGTTATTTCCATGCATGCACCCTTCGAGGCCATATCCAAGGTTGACCTTTACTTTGCTTACAGAGCATTTCTGGCTTTTTACAGGTAGCTTGCGCTATCGGCGCTTCGGCGCCGAGAAATAATGCAAAACCTGAAAAGAGTCGGAGATTTATATGATAAACAAGCTGAAAGAAGTTAAAGAAAGATATAAAGACATAGAGGCGTCTCTTGCGCTGCCGGAAACGCTCAGCGACAACGAGCGCTACAAAAAGCTTATGCGCGAGTACAAAGAGCTCACTCCGCTTATGGAGGAGTTTGAAGGCTACGAAATAATCGCCGCCGAAATGAAGGACGCCGCCTTTTTGATGGAAAGCGAGTCCGACGCGGAAATGCGCGCCATGGCTCAGGAGGAATACTATCTTCTCCGCGACAGACTGCGCGATTCGGAGCAAAAGCTGAAAATTCTGCTTCTTCCCAAAGACCCCAACGACGAAAAAGACGTTGCGGTAGAGATACGGGCAGGAGCGGGAGGTGAGGAAGCGGCGCTGTTTGCCGCGGTGCTTTACCGTATGTACAGTATGTACGCGGACAGGAGGGGCTTCAAAACCGAGGTTATGTCGCAAAATGAAACGGAGCTTGGCGGCTTTAAGGAAATAACCTTTACCGTATCGGGCTCTGGCGCATACTCCCGGTTTAAGTTTGAGTCAGGCGTCCACCGGGTGCAGAGAGTACCCGAAACGGAGTCCTCGGGACGGATACAGACCTCCACCGCCACCGTTGCGGTTCTGCCCGAGGTTGAAGATGTAAGCGTAGAGCTTGACCCGAAGGATCTGGAAATCGAGACCTGCAAGTCAAGCGGAGCGGGCGGACAGCACATAAATAAAACGGAATCCGCCATACGTATCATACACAAGCCTACGGGTATAGTGGTAGAGTGTCAGGACGAGCGCAGTCAGTTCAAAAACAAGGATAAGGCGATGAAACTGCTCCGCGCAAAGCTGTACGATATGAAGCAGCGGGAGCAGAACGAGAAGATCGCCGGGGAGCGGCGCAGTCAGGTCGGTACGGGTGACAGAAGCGAGCGCATACGCACCTACAATTTCCGCGAAGGCAGGGTGTCGGATCACCGCATAGGGTTGACGCTTTATACCCTTGACAGCATAGTCAACGGCGACATAGACGCTCTCGTTGACGCGCTGAGTGCCGCAGACACCGCCGAAAAGCTCAGGGGAGGGGACTCGCTTTGATTACTGAGTATATAAAAGTGACCCCGCAGGATACGGAAATACTGACAAAGGCGGGCGAAATCATCCGATCCGGCGGTCTTGTGGCTTTTCCTACCGAGACAGTTTACGGTCTCGGCGGCAATGCATATGACCCAAAGGCTTCGGAGAAAATCTTTGCGGCAAAAGGCCGCCCCGGTGACAATCCGCTTATAGTTCATGTTGCCGCCCCCGAGGACGCCGAGGCATTTGCATATACCAACGAAACCTATTACAAACTGTGCCGGCGCTTTGCGCCCGGCCCTTTGACCGTGATTCTTCCGAAAAAAGATATTATTCCCCTGTCGGTCACGGGCGGACTGGACACTGTAGCGGTTCGCTGTCCCTCCCATCCCGTTGCAAGAGCGCTGATAAAGGCTGCCGGGGTGCCGATCGCGGCGCCATCCGCCAACATTTCCGGCGCGCCGTCACCAACATCCGCAAGCCATGTGCTTCACGATATGGACGGGCGAATTGAAATGATACTTGACGGCGGGTGCTGCGATATAGGTGTGGAATCCACCGTAATAAAAATCGAAGACGGCGTCTGCACAGTCCTTCGCCCCGGAGATATCATTCCCCGTGAGCTTTGCTCCGTAATACCCGATGTACGGGTTGCGGCAGCGGTAACAGACCCGACGGCAGCGGGAGACAAGCCACAGTCACCGGGTATGAAATACAAGCATTACGCCCCGGCCTCCCGTCTGGTTCTGCTTGACGGAGACAGGGAACAGTTCAAAGAGTACGTAAACTCACAAAAAGGAAAATGCGCGGTGCTTGCATATACGGAAGAGATAGGCAACTTTACCCGCGCTTTCGTAATGGACATCGGGGCAAGCGGCGACGCCCATACGCAGATGAAGCGCCTGTTTTCGCTTCTGAGGGACACTGACAGCCTTTGCGCTGATGTTATCTACGCACACCTGCCGCCGAAAACAGACGAATTTCTGGCACTTTACAACAGAATTATAAGAGCAGCGGGATGCGATATCGTCAAGCTTTAGTCCGCAAAGTCTCATAACTGGGCACACATTGTATTGAAATAAATAATGATTTGAAAGGTACGGTTTTATGGCAAGAAAGAAAAAGACAGCAGAAACAGTTGAAGCACCCGAGGCTGAGATACTTGATCAGCCTATTACCGAGACTATTGAGTCAAACTATATGCCGTACGCCATGAGCGTCATAATTTCCCGCGCCATACCGGAGATAGACGGCTTCAAACCCTCTCACCGCAAGCTGCTTTACACCATGTACGATATGGGTCTGCTTACGGGTCCCAGGACAAAAAGCGCAAATATCGTGGGCGCTACCATGCACCTTAACCCTCACGGCGACGCTTCTATCTATGAAACAATGGTTCGCCTCACAAGAGGCAACGAGGCGCTGCTGCATCCCTTTATTGACTCAAAGGGTTCTTTCGGTAAGCAGTACAGCCGCGATATGGCATACGCCGCCTCCCGTTATACAGAGGCAAAGCTTGACCCCATATGCAACGAGCTTTTCTCGGGCATTGACAAAAACGCCGTTGATATGGTGCCGAACTATGACAACACCACGGTTGAGCCCGTACTGCTGCCCACCACTTTTCCCAATATTCTCGTTTCTCCCAATATGGGGATTGCAGTAGGTATGGCTTCAAACATATGTTCGTTTAACCTTGCAGAGGTATGTGACGGTACCATCGCGCTGCTGAAAAATCCCCGCATTACGGTTGACAAAATGATGACGCTGATAAAAGCGCCCGATTTTCCCGGCGGCGCCATGCTGCTTTATGACCGCGACCAGATGAAGGAAATATTCGAAACAGGCCACGGCAGCGTAAAACTTCGCGCCCGCTACTCCTATGACCGCGAAAACAACTGCATAGATATAATCCAGATACCTTATTCCACCTCCATAGAAGCTATTATGAAAAAGATAGTGGATATGATAAAAGAGGGCAAGCTCAAAGAGGTTAAGGACGTGCGCGACGAAATAGACCTTAACGGCTTCAAGCTAACTCTTGACCTTGCAAGAGGCACAGACCCGGACAAGCTTATGGCAAAGCTTTACCGCCAGACCCCTCTCCAGGACGAATTCAGCTGCAATTTCAATGTGCTTATAGATTCCGCTCCCCGTCTTTTGGGTGTTATCGGTATACTGGAGGAATGGATCAAATTCCGTATTTCCTGCCTGTCCGGAGAGCTGCGCTTTGACCTGGGAAAGAAAAAGGACAAGCTGCACCTTTTGAAAGCGCTGTCAAAAGTCCTTCTTGATATTGACAAGGCAATAAAGATTATCCGCGAGACTGAAAAGGAAAGCGATGTTGTGCCGAATCTTATGGAAGGCTTTTCTATTGACCGCGTGCAGGCAGAGTATATTGCGGAAATCAAGCTCCGCCATCTGAATCACGAGTACCTTATAAACCGCGTTCACGAGATAGAGAGCCTGCAGGCGGATATTAAAAATATAGAGGAAATACTTGCGGACGAAATCAAGCTTAAAGCGGTCATTGCCGGACAGCTTGCGGAGATAAAGAAAAAATACGGAAAGCCCCGCAAAACTCAGATCGTCTACACGGACGAAATGCCCGAGGAGGCACCGGCTGAGGATGTGGAAAACTACTCCTGCCGCGTGGTGCTTACCCGCGACGGATATTTCAAAAAGATCACTCAGCAATCTCTGCGCGGCAACGACGAGCACCGCCTCAAGGACGGCGACGAAATAGTATGCTCCGAGGACTGCGAAAACCGTAACGATTTTATCGTCTTTACGGATAAATGTCAGGTGTATAAGGCAAAGGTTGCGGATTTTGAGCCATGCAAAGCGTCGGCTCTGGGCGATTATCTGCCTTCAAAGCTGGGCTTTGACGAGGGAGAAAAGCCTGTGGTTATGAAAGTGATGGGCGCGGATTTCGATTCAAGCCATCATATGATATTTATTTTCAAAAACGGCAAGGGTGTGCGTATCCCTCTCAGCGCTTACGAAACAAAGTCCAACAGACGCAGACTTACGGGCGCATATTCCTCGGCGTCTCCTCTTGCAGCCGCCATATACGAAAAGGAAACCGTAGATGTGCTTCTTGTTTCCGACGCCGGAAAGGGAATACTCATAAAATCCTCGCTTATTCCGGAAAAAACCACAAGAACCGCTTCCGGTGTTATCCTGTTCCAGCTAAAGAAAAAGCAGCAGATAGCCGATGCTGTTGCCGGAGAAGCGCTTAATAAGTATCCCGACGCTTCAAAGTGCCGAAAAATTAAAATTCCCGCAGTAGGCTCCTCATTGCTGATTCCGGATGTTTCGGAACTTCAAATGACTATTGAATAGCCGCTGCAGATAAAAACAAAAACATCAAGAAAGGAACGGGCATATAATGTCAGAGAAGACAAGAAAAACAATCGTCCGCACCGTCGCCATTGTTCTTGCGGCGCTTATGGTTGCGGGCGGCTGTGCTACAATAATTATGTATCTGCTTTAATAACACCGGAGCTTTTCATCTATGCATTCCACGTTCAGAAAAACAAGAGCCGCCTGCTACACAGGCTATGTAACGCAGGCAATAACGGTAAACCTGGCACCTCTTCTGTTTGTAACCTTTCAGGACAGATTTGATCTGTCTCTGGGATATATCGCCGCACTCACCCTTATTACATTTTTCATTCAGATATGTATTGATGCGGCGGCAATCAAATTCGTTGAAAAAACAAGCTACCGCTTTCTTGCGGCATCCAGTCAGCTTTGCTCACTTATGGGACTTGTGATGCTTGCCTTTCTGCCTTATCTCATAATGCCCGAGGTCGGTATACTTATTGCCGTCCTTGTGTATTCCTCCGGCAGCGGCCTGTCGGAAGTAGTGCTCAGCCCGCTGATCGAGGCGCTGCCGGCGGAAAAAGACTCCGGCGGCAACGTCATGACACTTATGCACTCCTTTTATTCATGGGGGCAGGCGGCGGTCATACTTATTTCAACCTTCCTTCTGAAACTGGTAGGCAGCGACCTGTGGTTCCTGCTTCCGCTGTTCTGGGCTCTTGTACCGTTTTTCAATACAATCGCGTTTCTGCGCGTGCCCCTTGCGGATATGACGGTACACGCTGAGGGGCACGGAGTAATACATATGCTCAGAGAGCCGGCATTTATTACCGCGTTTTTTATGATGATATGCGCGGGAGCCGCTGAGCAGGCAATGGCTCAGTGGGCGTCAATGTTTGCGGAAAAAGGACTGGGCGTTTCCAAAGTCGTGGGAGACATACTGGGTCCCTGTATGTTCGCCGTTATGATGGGCATAGGGCGTACCGCACACGGTCTGTGGGGAAGGCGCTTTGTAATGTCAAAGCTGCTCATTATGCTTTCGGCTTTTACCGCCGTGTGCTACGCCGTTTGCGTGTTTGTACCCGTTCCGCTTGCCTCGCTTCTCGCCTGCGGCTTTACCGGTCTCGGAGTAAGCATTATGTGGCCGGGAATGCTGACTCTGTGTTCACATAAATATCCCCGCGCAGGGGCGTCCATGTTTGCGATGCTTGCGCTGGGAGGGGACATTGGCTGCTCGGTCGGACCGTATATCGCAGGTCTGTTTTCCGACACGGTTTCTCAGGCCACGGAAAAATCGGGATATGCGTTTGAGCTTTGTGTCCGGCTCGGTCTTGACGGAGAACAACTGGGGCTTCGCGCAGGCTTTCTTGCAGCTTCCGTTTTTCCTATCCTGATGCTTATAGGCGTAACAATTCTGAATAAAAAAGGCTTTGATAAAAATGAAATTCAAGGACAGTAAAAAATTTTCTCTGAAAAAATTCCTGTTGCTGCCGCCCGTTTTCTCGGCGGCAGCGTCGGTTATAATGACTGTTGTCGTCGAGTCGCTGTCGCGGCACGACTTTTTCGGCGGTTTTAAGTTTATTTACGAGCATCCGCAGTTCTTTATACTGAACTGCCTCATAATCTTTGCCGCCATGTCGCTTACATATTTCTCACCCAAACGCTTCTTTACGCAGTTTATGGTGCTGTTCGTGTTTTTCGCCTTGGGAGTTACGAATTTCGTATTGCTGTTTACGAGGACTCAGCCCTTTGAAGCCGTGGATATATCTATCCTGCGCACGGGCATTTCCATCGTAAACGTATATCTCAATACCTTTGAGATTATCCTTATCATCGCCGCTGTCGTTCTGTCTGTAGCAGGGCTTGTGCTCCTTTGCATAAAAACGAAAAAACATCCGGTACAAATACGCTATACCGCTGTTTTTGCTCTCATTTCCGTTGCTGTCTGCGCCGCCTGTATTACATTTTACTCCGTATTCGGGCTTATACCCTCAAATCTCGGCGACGCTAACGACGCTTACGAAAAATACGGCTTTACATACTGCTTTGCCAGAAGCATTTTCGACAGAGGTATTTCCGAGCCGGAGGATTATTCGGAAGCGACGGTTGAAGAAATTCTGGAATCCGTGGGAAGCGACAGGACGGACAAGCCTAAGACAAAGCCCAATATTATAATGATACAGCTTGAAAGCTTTATGGATCCGTCATATTTCAAAAATATTGAATTTGAAACAGACCCCGTACCCAATTACATCCGCCTGAAAGAAGAAGGTCTTTCCGGACTTATGAGCGTTCCCAATGTAGGAAGCGGCACCGCCAACACGGAGTTTGAGGTGCTTACGGGTATGTGCCTTGACTATTTCGGCACGGGAGAATACCCGTATAAGACCATACTTCAGTCACGCAACTGCGAAACGGTGTGCTACAATCTCGGAGAACTCGGATATTCCTCCCACGCCTTTCATAACCATACCGGAACATTTTATAACAGAAATACCGCCTATAAAAATTTGGGTTTTGACACCTTTACTCCCGTGGAATATATGAATTCCTACGAAACAAATCCTCTCGGCTGGGTAAAAGATTATGTACTTACGGAACAGACAATCGACGCTCTTGACTCAACAGAGGGACGGGATTTCGTGTTTGCCGTCACCGTGCAGGGACACGGTAAATATCCGGAAACGCCCGTAGACGGGGAAAAGCTAATTAAAGCCGAATTTGACGGTGAATACAGCGAAGGCTATATTCATCAGATGGAATACTACGCTTATCAGCTTTGGGAAACTGACGATTTTCTCGGTCGACTTATAAATCAGCTTGAAGACTACGGCGAAAAATGCGTAGTGGTAGCATACGGCGACCATCAGCCCAGCCTTGAATATACGGCGGATGATATTTCGCTTCCGGACAAGCACGCCGTCGAATATGTTGTGTGGGCAAATTTCGATATGGGACTTACTGCGGGTGAGAGACACGATCTTGAATCATATCAGTTAAGCGCATATGTGCTTTCAAGACTTGGAATAAACAACGGAACTATAACAAAGCTGCATCAGAATTACTACGTAAACGACGATTATCAGCGCGCACTGGAAATGCTTCAATACGATATGCTGTACGGCGAATCATACGGCAGCGAGGACAAGTATATATCGCCGGAGATGAAAATGGGAGTACACGATATCAGCGTAAACGATGTAAATATAATAGGTGAAGACACATATATTATTGGGCGCGGCTTTACGCAGGCAAGTAATGTAAAAATCAACGGTCGGGGCGCCGAGAGCATTTATATTTCCGACAGCGTTCTTCTGCTGCGGGACAGAGTGCTTCAGGACGGCGACTCCGTGAGCATTCATCAGATAACCAACGACTTTGTGGAGCTCGGATGCTCGGAAGAGTACATATACTATATAGACGAACACGCGGACGCACCTATCAACAGTTATGACACAGAAGATTAAAAATAGCAAAAAACTGCCCACGGGCAGTTTTTTGTTTACCTAACAACTACACAATATCGCGTCGCAGCGCCGCAATTATCTTTTTTTCCTCGCGGGAGATCTTCACCTGCGACAGTCCCAGTATATCCGCCACCTGCTGCTGCGACATATCCCTGAAATAACGGAGAATTATAATCCGCCGCGACTGTTCATCCAGCTTTGACATTGCCTCTGACAAAGCTATACGCTCCACTGTATGCTCAAGAGAAGCGGAGCTGTCCTCCACCGTGCCCTCCACGGTAAAATCCCCGTCGTCACCTATGGGCTCTGACAGAGATGCTACGGGGCGGGAGGAATCAAGAGCCTCTCTGACCGCGTCAAGGTCAATTCCCGTAAGCTGTGAAAGCTCCTCCATGTGCGGCTCTCTGCCGTGCTGCTCCATAAATTTTTCCCGACAGCGCAAGAGAACAGCGCAGTTGCGCTTGTTCTCACGGCTCACCTTTATAAGTCCGTCATCGCGCAGAAACTTGCGTATTTCTCCCACTATGAGAGGTACCGCATAAGTGGAAAAGGCAGTACCGCGCTTTGTATCAAAGGTACGGATCGCTTTTAGCATACCCATCAGCGCTATCTGAATAAGATCCTCATTTTCCACACCACGCCCCTGAAACCGACGTGCAAGGGAAGCGGCAAGGGCATAATTGGTTTTTATCAGCTCTTCCGTGGCGTTGCTGTCTCCGCTCTGAGACAGTTCTATGTTTGCAAGATTATCACTGTATGAGTTCACTCATTTCACTCCCTCCTATGTATCGGAGCGAAGGGAGGACAGTTTTTTCGTAAGCGTCACTTTCGTGCCTTTTCCCCTGCGGCTTATGACGCGAACGCCGTCGGTGAAATTCTCCATAACCGTAAAGCCCATGCCGCTGCGCTCACCGTCGGGGTCAGTGGTAAACAGAGGCTGCATGGCTTCTTCTATGTTATCTATTCCGCAGCCCTTGTCACGGATCTCAATGCGCACGCTTCTGTCGGAATAAGCCTTCATTGTCATATACACCGTGCCGACGGTATTTTTGTAAGCGTGAACCGTGCAGTTTGTAACAGCCTCCGACACGGCGCATTTCATATCCGCAAGCTCCGATACCGTGGGGTCAAGCTGAGTCATAAACGCCGACGCCAGAGAGCGGGCGAGAGATTCATTGCGAGACAGTGATTCAAAGCTTACTTTAAGGGTGTTTTCACAACTTTTTTCTTTACTTTTCATTATTTTTATCCGCGCCTTTCCGTTTTTTCTGTATTTGAGTTTTCCTCTCCGTATTTTATTATGCGTTCAAGTCCCGCCATATCGAACATTCGCTTTACGGCGGGAGCGGTGCGGGGGACGGAAAACCCGATACCGTATTCACGTGCTTTCTGATACCTGCCCAGCACAACGCCCAGACCGGAGCTGTCCATAAAGGTAACGCCCCCCATATCGATTACAAGCTCCGAGGGGGATTCATCTCTGAGCCGCTTGTCTATCTCCTCACGGATGCTTTTTGCCGAATGGTGATCTATCTCGCCCCGAATAGTACATTTCAGCACGCCTCGGCTTTGGGAAAAATATGCGTCCGCGCTTTTGAATTCCATATGCTTCATTCCTTTCGTTTGCTTGTGGTTATTATTCTATATATAACGGTGTGCGATTTTTGTCAAAGCGGGAGACAAGTTAAAATTTTTCGTTGACGGGGAATGGCAGAAAGGTAAATACTATGTCACAGCTTACGGGAGCCGCCGTAGTCGGTCAGTCCGGAGGACCCACAGCGGCTATAAACGCCACTCTTGCCGGAGTCATTAAAGGAGTAATGGGTAAAGAATGTATAACAAAGCTTTACGGAATGCGCAACGGCATCGAGGGCTTTATGCGAGAAGACCTTACAGATCTTTCGGAGTTCTTTGGAAACGCACCGGAAAAGCTGGACACTCTGTGCGCAACTCCCGCCGCGGCACTTGGCTCCTGCAGAAAAAAACTGCCCGAAGCGTCGGACAGAGAGTTTTACGAAAAACTGATCGCTCTTTTCAAAAAATATGACATCCGCTATTTCTTCTATATAGGCGGAAACGACTCCATGGATACGGTAGCAAAGCTTACCGCATATCTCATGGACAGCGATTGGGAAATGCGCGTCGTAGGCGTTCCCAAGACGATTGACAACGACCTTGCGGGCACAGACCATACCCCGGGCTACGGCAGCGCCGCAAAGTATATTGCCGCCACTGTTTCCGAAATAATCCGCGATACCGCAGTATATACGGTAAAAGCAGTTACCATAGTTGAAATCATGGGACGTGACGCAGGCTGGCTCACCGCAGCGGCAGGACTTATGCGTGCCGCAAATATGCCCGCTCCCGACCTTATATATTTGCCCGAGGTGCCTTTCAGCTTTGACAGATTTCTTGAAGATGTAAAAGCCGCCCTCAGTGTTCATCCCAATGTTGTAGTGGCGGTATCAGAGGGTGTGCGCGACGAAAACGGCAGATATGCAGGTGAGGGCGCTCAAAGCGGCGCCGCGGATGTTTTCGGCCATAAATACCTGTCCGGCACCGGAAAGGCTCTGGAGCTTTATATAAAAGAAAAACTGGGCTGCAAGGTGCGCAGCGTAGAACTTAATCTACCTCAGCGCTGTGCCGCTCATCTTCAGTCCGCCACCGATATAAAAGAATCTCTCGGAGTGGGAGCCGCCGCAGTTAACGCCGCAGTTGACGGTGCAAGCGGATGTATGATGGCAATGGAGAGAAGCGGAGAATACGATATAAGCTTCGTTGCCAAAGACATATCCGGCATTGCAAACGCCGTAAGAAGCGTGCCGAGAGAAATGATAAACGGGCGCGGCAACAATGTTACCGACCGATGTCTTGAATATATTCTCCCTCTTATTCAGGGAGAAGTACACAACGAATTCAAAAACGGGCTTCCGGTACACCTTGTACTGTGAAACGCCTGCTTAATGCGCTCAATATCAGCTTTCAGGCTGAATAATAAATAATATAAGGAGAAACCAAAATGGCAAGCAGAATCGTACTTAACACAATTTCCTACCACGGACACGGTGCCGTTGAAAACATCGTACCCGAGCTAAAATCCAGAGGCTATAAAAAGGCCTTTGTGTGCACCGACCCCGATCTTATAAAGTTCGGCGTTGCGGCAAAGGTTACCGACCTTCTTGACCGCGAAGGATTTCCTTATGAGGTATACAGCAATATTAAGGCAAACCCCACTATTGAAAATGTTCAGTCCGGAGTCGAGGCGTTCAGGAAAGCCGATACCGATTGCATCGTAGCTATCGGCGGCGGAAGCGCAATGGATACCGCCAAGGCAATCGGAATTATAGTAAACAATCCCGAGTTTGCCGATGTCAGAAGCCTTGAGGGCGTTGCTCCCACAAAAAAACACGCGGTATTTACCATAGCAGTACCCACAACCGCAGGTACTGCTGCCGAGGTTACAATCAACTATGTTATTACCGATGTTGAGAAAAAGCGCAAATTCGTTTGCGTTGACACCAATGACATTCCCGAAATCGCCGTTGTCGACCCCGATATGATGGCATCCATGCCCAAGGGACTTACTGCGGCTACCGGTATGGATGCACTGACCCACGCTATTGAAGGCTATATTACAAAGGGCGCGTGCACCATTTCCGATATGTTCCATCTTGAAGCAATCCGCCTTATTTCCGAAAATCTGCGCGCAGCCGTTAGAAACGAGCCCGACGGACGCGAGGGCATGGCTCTCGGTCAGTACATTGCCGGAATGGGATTTTCCAATGTAGGACTGGGTATCGTTCACAGTATGGCGCACGGACTCAGCGCGCTTTACGACACTCCTCACGGCGTAGCTTGCGCTATTATCCTGCCTACGGGTCTTGAGTACAACAAAGGCGAGGCAGGCAAGCGTTACAGAGCAGTCGGACGTGCTATGGGAGTTGAAGGGATTGACGCCATGAGCGATGCTGAAGCCGCTGACGCTACTATCGCTGCCGTTAAGAAGCTGTCCGCTGATGTGGGAATTCCCGCAGACCTTAAGGGAATTCTGAAAGAAGAGGATGTTGCATTCCTGGCGGAAAGCGCATATGCGGACGCCTGCCGTCCCGGAAATCCCCGCAACACCAGCGTCGGGGAGATCGCCGAGCTGTACCGCAGCCTTATGTGATTTGAAATTTGTCCTAACAAAAAACGCGGTCGGTCGCTCCGATCGCGTTTTTTGTTCCTGTTTTTTATCTCGCCATATCCGCAAGGTTCTGCATAACAGTCGCTACCGTGTCCATGGCGCTTGCCGCCTTTTCACGCAGACACTCGGGCTTTTTGCGGTGCTGAGGCTTTTTCGACTTCATCATCACCGCCGCCGCTGTACCGATTGCGCTGCCGATAACCATGCCGCCGGCTATATATTTTGCAAGGCAAAGCATCTGAGGGTTGTTTTTATGCATATTCGTCCGACCTTTCATATTACTGTAATTTGCTTTACATTAATATTATTGGCTCGGTGAATTTAATTATATATGCCAAATTTTCAGCGTTTTTCCGTATTTATGATATTTTGGCGAAGAATTTCATATGCCAGCACGGAGGCGGCAGACGCAGCCGACAGGGAACCTCGGAAATTTCTGCCGTAATCAAGTCGGACAACTATATCAGCCCTCTCCAATGTTTTTGCCGATATGCCCCGCTTTTCGCCGCCTACGATCAGAAACAGGGGCAGGGAAAGGTCTGCTGAAAAAGCAGATACGGAATTGCGTATTCCCGCCGCCGCAACACGCACGCCGTGCGCCTTAAAAAAGCTGCAGGCGTTTTCGGGCTCGCTGATATACATGGGAATAAGCTCCGACGCCCCGGCAGATGCGCGGCAGACTACTCCCGCAGCGCTCATCCAGCTTCGGGGAGTTAAAATTACCGCGTCTGCACCCGCAGCATAAACGGTGCGCAGAGCATAGCCGAAATTATAGGGGTCTTCAATGCCGTCAATCATTACATAAAACCCTTTTCCCTCCGGCAGCGGGTCTTGCAGAGGAGCGATTTCACGCTCGCCGCACAAAGCGATTATACCGCCGTGAGTATTTCCCGTGGTCAGAGGGTCAATTTCATCACCGTCGCATAAGCATATTTCAAAGCCGTCCCTCTCCGAACAGCGCTTCAGAAAAGAGGTTTCGCGTATCTTCTTTTTCGCTTTTTCTCTGTCAATAAGTACTCTTTCTATTTTTCGGTGCCCGCCGTTTATAACGGCGGAAATTGAAGTCATACCCTCAAATACGGTGGACGCCGCCTGTCTCGTTTCTTCTTTTTTCATATTGTACCCGGCTCAGATTCAAAGTATGATCAGCAAAAAAGAGGGGGAAACCCTCTCTTTTGCATCAGTTTTTGTTTGCATTCATTTTCAGATAAGCGTTGATAAAGCCGTCAATATTTCCGTCCATTACGCTTTGAATATTGCCGTCCTCATAACCTGTTCTCGTATCCTTTGCCAAAGTATAGGGCATAAAGACATAAGAGCGGATCTGGGCGCCCCATTCAATATTGGTTTTGTTGCCCTGAATATCCTCGATACGCTCAAGCTTTTCCCGCTGTTTTATCTCCATAAGCTTGGATTTCAGCATTTTCATGGCGGTTTCTTTGTTCTGGAGCTGACTGCGCTCCGTCTGACAGCCTACCACAATGCCTGTGGGGATATGAACTATACGGATAGCGGAGTCTGTTTTGTTTATATGCTGTCCCCCTGCGCCGCTTGAACGGTGAGCCGTTATTTCAAGATCCTCGTCGCGTATCTCGATGGAGTTATCGTCCTCAAATTCGGGAAGCACTTCAACGGAAGCGAAGGATGTGTGCCGTCTGCCCGAACCGTCAAAGGGAGAAATACGCACCAGGCGGTGTACGCCGTTTTCGCTTTTAAGGTAGCCGTAAGCGTTGAGGCCCTCTATGGTAATGGTAGCGGACTTTATGCCCGCCTCGTCGCCGTCAAGCCAGTCAATAAGCTTGACCGTGTATCCGTGGCTCTCGCCCCAGCGTGTATACATGCGGTACAGCATCTGCGCCCAGTCCTGAGCCTCGGTGCCGCCTGCGCCGGGATGGAAAGAGAGAATAGCGTTGTTGTGGTCGTATTCACCGGACAGAAGCACTTCTATGCGCTGTTTTTCTTCTTCTGCTTCTATCTCTTTTGTTTCGTTCAGTATCTCGTCCTTGAGACTTTCGTCGTTTGCCTCGATAGCAAGCTCGCAAAGCGTTACCGCGTCTTCAAGCTTTGCGCAAAGCTTTTCGTATCTTTCTATCTTATCTTTTATCTGCTTTGTCTGGCGCAGTATCTTGCCGGAATTTTCCTGATCGTTCCAGAAATCCGGCTCAAGAGCCTTTTTGTCAAGCTCCTCCGCCTCTTTTTTCAAGTCCTCGATCCTGAGAGCGCTGCCCAGCTCTTTAAGGTCGCTCCTGAAGTTTGTAAGCTTATATTTTGCTTCTTCAATTTCAATTATCATTGCAATAACCGTTCCTTTCCTGTTTGCTTATGAGTCCGAAGCGGAATATAAGCTAATCGTCCGTGTCAATATCTACATAGTCAAGACAGGGTGCCTTAATGCTTTTGGGAGGGACTCTTTTTACGGGGTCGTATGAAAATTTTCTGCATCTCCAGCCGGCGGGAACAACTCCCCGCATACGGCAGAGCATTACGGAACTGTCATACATACGTGCGGCGTTTTCACATACGGCGCATATACATTCGCTTTTATCCGGTTTCATACACATCCTCCTTTTTGCATTGCTTATATTATTATATAAAAACCGCGCCGATAAATCAAGCGGTTTTTACATTTTGTACGCTTTTATAAGCAATTTTACCGAAAAGGCTGTTATCAGAGCCGCAGATGCAATATACAGCGGCGGTGAGAATTGCAGAAAGGTCTGAAGAAACAGACTCCCGGTGCAGGGCATATATTTTTCGCAGAGCAGAAAACCTGCCGCTCCGCACATAAGCCCCTGCAAAAGCTTTACAAAGAATGTGCGCTTTAGCGAAAGTCCCAAGGGAAATGTAAAGGCTCCCGCCTGACAGAATACGGAAAGGCCGGAAAATCCAAGTGCAAAGCCGCAGAAAAAGCCTCCCAACCGATTGCCGGACGCTGCAAGCAGCGCTCCCAGCTTTGACGCTTCCGTCAGCTCAAAAACCGCGGCGACGCCGGAGGTAAGTACAGGGGATGCCAAATCCGTCAGACACGATATATATGAAATGACGACGGCAAAAACCGTTACAAAGCCGCACACATTCAAACAGGCCCCCACAGAGTCCCTGACAGCAAAAAGAAATGCCGATAAAAGAGGCTCTCTTACGGTTGAAGCGGCAGTCTTAGCTTCATTTTTATCCGGTCTTGCGATTATACGGTTAATAAATACCCCTGCAATAACTGCCGACACAAGCTGCGCAAAATACATAAGCCAACCGAAAACCGCGCTGTTCCAGAATACGGAGCCTATAACCGACACAACAAAGGACGGACCCGTATTGTTTGCAACGGAAATAAGCACCTCAGCCTGCGTTTTTGTAACGGTGCCTCTGCGGTAAAGCTCCGCTGCGGTCTTAGCTCCCAGGGGAAAGCCGCACAGAAACCCCAGAATTACCGCAGAGGATGCCTCGGCGGGAAGCCCGAAAAGCTTCGCCGCGGGAAGTCTGCGGGAAATAGAGTCCGCGGCACCGGTGGTAACCAGCATTGAGGACACTACCATATAAGGAAAAAGCGCGGGAATAAGTCGGCTGAGACACATAGACACAGCCGACTGCGCCGCCCTTGATGAAGCTTCGCCGAAAACCGTAAGTATAAGGCACAGCGCGCACAGAAACAGGCAGAGAAGTACGCCTTTGCGGCTTTTGCGGTTTATGTCGTTTATCCTTTCTTTCATTAGTCAGCTCCGTTTGTCATATTATTCAGTAGAATATATGCCGCCGCGCACTTTATATTTCCCGTGCGGCAGCGATGACGGAGGACAGAGTATTTATGAAAACACTGAAAGAAAAATGTACTTCGCTTTTTGAGAGAATAAGCGAGGAGGCGGGAGCGGCGCCCCTTATAGAACTGCACGGCAGCGGAGAAGTGCTTATTTCAGGCTGCCGCGGAATAATAGACTATGACAGCACATCAATCACGGTGGAAACCCCCTGCGGGCTTATGACACTTAAAGGAAAAGGACTTACTGTGTCGGTATTCCGCGGAGATATAATGTCAGTAGAGGGAAAAGTATCCCTATTGTGCTTCGGGGAGGCGGAAAATGCTGATTGATTTACTGTTCGGCACGGCAGTGCTTACTTTTCCCGCCAAAAGGTGCGCCGAAATACTGAACGCCGCCGCCCGCCTTGATATACATTTCCGTCCCCCCGTAACAGACAAAGATATAACCGTTTTGAAAATACCCCTGCGCTCCGCCTCTCCGCTTCTTTGCTCCGTTTGCTGTGCCGATGAAATAAAACTACAAACAAAGGGGCTTTTACCTTTCGTTCTCCGATATAAAAAGCGGTGGGGAATTGCGGCAGGCGCTTTGATTTTTGTATTTCTGACAGCTCTGTCGTCAAATGTAATATGGAGCGTGGATGTGACCGGAAATAAAAACATCAGCGACAAATATATCACTGATATTCTTGCAAATCTCGGATGCAGACCGGGCGCCTTTTACTCTTCCATCGACTTTGACACTTTGCATAACAGATTTCTTATGGAAAGCGAGGGAATAGGCTGGATTTCCGTAAATATGAACGGCACCCGCGCAAATGTGGAGGTAAGAGAGACCTCCGTCGGAGAGAGAGAAGCAGACAGTACATATTATAATCTGATAGCGGCAGAGGACGGGCAGATTGAGAGAATTGCCGCAATAGAGGGGAAGCCGCAGGTAAAAATTTCTCAAACCGTTGAAAAAGGTCAGCTTCTTGTCAGCGGAATACTCAGCAGGGAAGAGGGCGGCATAAGGCTTGAAAGCGCCTCTGGAAGCGTATACGCAAAGGTAACGAGAAATTTTTCCGTAAGCGTACCTCTGAAAACGGAAAAAAAGGTATACACGGGAGAGAAAACAGAAAAAAAGAGCGTAACTTTTTTCAGTTTTAATATAAATCTTTTTACAAACAGTAGAATTCCATATGACTTTTATGATACAATAGAAACGGAGAAGAGGCTTTATCTGTTTGACACGGCAGCCCTGCCTGTCCTTGTCGGCACTAAAGAGTACAGGGAGTATGAAAATGCTTTTGTAACACTTACCGAGGACGAAGCAAAAGACGAGGCTATGAGGCTTTACAGAGAAAAGCTGAAGGAGACTCTCGGCACGGCACAGCTTTTGTCCAAAAGTACGGATATCAGCATTGAAAACGAAGTCTGTACCGTATCATGCAGTATTTACTGCCTTGCAGACATAGCAAAGCCCGCCCCCTTTGATATTGCGCAGGACAGTGATGATGAAGCAAAAGAAACAGAAAACGCACAACAGTAAATCGGAAATATATTTGAAAAGGATTGCAAATGGCTCAAAGAACAGTAACAATACAAAACAGCGAAATGACTCTGCGTATATTCGGCAGCTTTGACCGCAATACGCGGCGAATTGAAAACGCTTTCGGAGTTCATATTTATAACCGCGGAGGCGACGGCGAATGCGATACCGTTGTTATCGAAGGCGCAGAGGGCTCCTGTGAGCTTGCCGCCGCCGTGCTGGAGCATCTGAAGAAATTTGCCGCTCAAAGCGATGTTGTTGCCGATCAGACTGTGGATTATGTCATATCCATGGTCAGCGACGGCAGGGGAGACGAGCTTAACGGCTACGGCGAGGATTGCATTTGCATAAGCGCAAAGGGTAAGCCAATAAAAGCAAAGACCGTAGGGCAGAAGAAATATGTGGACGCCATAAAGAAAAACACCGTGGTGCTGGGCATCGGCCCCGCCGGCACGGGTAAAACCTTTCTTGCGGTAGCAATGGCAGTAAAGGCTCTGCGCGCACACGAGGTAACGAGAATAATCCTGACGCGCCCTGCCGTTGAAGCCGGGGAGAGACTTGGCTTTCTGCCCGGAGACCTGCAGTCAAAGATAGACCCCTATCTCAGACCTTTGTATGACGCGCTTTACGAAATGCTGGGTATGGAAAACTGCTCAAGACTCATGGAAAAAATGACCATTGAAATCGCCCCCTTGGCATATATGCGCGGACGCACCCTTGACGATTGCTTTATAATCCTTGACGAGGCGCAGAACACCACACCCGAGCAGATGAAAATGTTTCTTACCCGTCTCGGCAACGGCTCAAAAGCAGTAGTGACGGGAGACCTGACTCAGACCGACCTGCCCTCGGGACAGCACAGCGGTCTTGCGGAAGCAACACGGGTTCTGCGGGGAATAGATGACATCGTAATTCACGAGTTTTCCGAAAAAGATGTGGTGCGCCACCGCCTTGTCCAGCAGATAATTCTTGCTTACGAAAAATACGGACGAGAGCGCGCACAAAAAGCAAATGCAGGTTCTAAAAAACGCTTCAAAGCGAAAAGGATACAATAGGAAAAACTGAATATGAAACTTAAAATGTATTATAAAAATTCACAGGACAAGCTGCAGGCATCTCCCGCACTTCGCGGGCTTTGCCGCAGAGCCGTTCATGCTGCGCTTACATACGAAAAGATTGATTTTGACTGCGAGGTATCCCTGACCTTTACGGACAACGATGGGATCAGAGAGCTTAACAGAGAGTACCGCGGCATTGACAGGGAGACGGATGTGCTGTCCTTTCCCATGTACGACTTTGCCGGCGGAGAGGAGCCGGAGCCTCCTTTTCCCGCCACTCTGGGCGATATTGTCCTGTCTCTTGAAAAAGCGCAGGCGCAGGCTGATGAATTCGGTCACAGTTTTGAGCGAGAGACCGCATTTCTCTGCGTTCACTCAACACTTCATCTTCTCGGTTATGACCACGAGCTTTCCGATGATGACGATAGGGATATGAGAAGACGGCAGGACGGTATTATGGAAATACTGAAATTATCGAGATAACAGCGAGGTAAAAATAAGGATTATGAAAAGAACCGCATTTATTGCCATAGTAGGACGCCCCAATGTGGGAAAATCAACGCTTATGCACGCGCTTCTGGGCGAAAAAATAGCAATAGTTTCGTCAAAACCCCAGACAACCCGCAACAGAATAATGGGAGTGCTTACAAAAGGCGAGGATCAGTATGTATTTCTTGACACTCCCGGAATTCACAAGGCTAAAACGAAGCTGGGAAGCTATATGATGAAGACCGTGCGCTCCTCTCTCGGCTCAGCCGACGCCGTGATCCTCATAGCCGACGCGGGACGCTCTCCCGGAGATATAGAAAAGAACATATGCGAAAAACTGAAAGGGGAAAAGCTCCCCTCTATGCTCGTTCTCAACAAAATCGACCTCGCAAGCCGTGAAAAGATCGCGGAATCCATTGCACAGTACGCGGCTTTGTACGATTTTGACGCCGTTGTGCCCGTAAGTGCTCTCAAAGAGAAAAATCTCGGCGATGTTATGGAAGAAGCCGAAAAATTCCTGCATGAGGGAGACTGGTTCTTTGAGGAGGATATGATAACCGATCAGCCGGAAAAGCAGATTGCCGCCGAGATTATCAGAGAAAAGCTGCTTCGCACCCTTTCCGCAGAGATCCCCCACGGCAGCGCCGTTGTTATAGAAGAATTCAAGGAAACGGACGACCTGCTTTCCATCCGCGCCGAGATCTATTGCGAGAAAGAAAGCCATAAGGGCATTATAGTCGGCAAAAAAGGCGAAATGCTGAAGCGCATCGGCACCTACGCAAGAGAAGATCTGGAAGAATTCTTCGGAATGAAGGTATATCTCAATCTTTGGGTAAAGGTCAAGGAAAACTGGCGCGACAGCGATTTTTCACTTAACAGCTTCGGCTTTAATCCAAAGGAAATAGACTGACACCCACAGGGGGGAGGGAAGGATCCATGGCGGAACGCATCACGGTACACGGCTTGTGCGTCAGAGAGACCGAGATCGGCGAGGCAGACAAGATAATCACCCTTGTCACAATGGAATACGGCCGCCTTTCCGTCAGCGGAAAGGGCGTAAAAAGCCTGAAAAGCCGTCATATGGCGGCGACCCAGCCCTTTGCCTACTCTCTTTTCACCCTGAGGAAATCGAAAAAGAACTATTATATCGAGGAAAGCGAGCTTATAGAGTGCTTTTGGGAGATAAGGGGCGATATTGAAAAACTGTCCCTTGCCGCCTACATATGCGATGTGTGCGCCGATGTTTCCGTGGAGGGAGAAGCTGACCCGGAGCTTCTGCGGCTGACTCTCAACTCTCTGTTTGCCGTCAATAAAGGAATGCAGACTGAAAAGGTAAAGGCGGCTTTTGAGCTTCGCTGCGCCGAAGTTATCGGCTTTTGCCCCGATTTAACGGTTTGCGGCGCGTGCGGCTGCGAGCTTTCCGGAGACTCATATATAGACATTATGAACGGCAGACTGCTTTGCCGCGACTGCAAGCCCCGCGCCGAGCGGGAAGAGGAGCTTGAGGGCTCTACCTCCCGTCTGTATATGCTGCTGAGTCCCGGCACCGTTGCGGCAATGCGATATATCGTCCAATCTGCACCCGAGCGCTTTTTGTCCTTTAATCTTGCCGAGGACGATATGCACCTGCTGTCGCAGGTATGCGAAGCCTATCTCACAAACCACCTTGAACACGGCTTTGGCACACTGAATTTTTACAAATCCATCTTACTGTAATATTATCATTAAAGAATATGAAAACTAAAAATCTTTATACACTTGAATTTGACAAAATACGGAAATTACTTGCCCGCCACGCAGCTACCGACGGCGCAAAGGAAATGGCGCTCTCTCTTACTCCGTCCGACGATATTGACGAAGTAAGACTGCGTCAAAGGCGCACCGCCGACGCAAAGCTTTTAGCGGGACAAAAGGGAAATCCGTCTTTCGGCACCGTAAAAGACGTGTCCGACGCCTGCGAGCGCGCCGACAAGGGCGCTACCCTTACCACCCGCGAGCTTTTGGACTGCGCAGGGGTGCTTCGCTGCGCCCGCTCTCTCATTGAATATTACAAAAGCGATAAAGTCGCAGAAACCTCTCTCGATGAAATATTCGAGCGGCTCATCCCCGCAAAAACCGTTGAGGACAGAATAAACCACTCCATCATATCAGAGGATATGATATCCGATGACGCAAGTCCCGCTCTTGCGGAAATACGCCACAGTATCAGAAAGACCAATTCCAAAATAGCCGACCTTATGCAGCGCTTTACCCAGGGCGGCTCATACTCAAAATATTTGCAGGAAAACATCGTTACTACAAGAGGGGGACGCTTTGTCATTCCGGTGAAAAGCGAATACCGCAGCGCCGTTCCCGGTCTTGTACACGATACCTCCGCCTCAGGAGCCACCCTGTTTATAGAGCCTATGAGCGTAGTACAGGCAAACAACGAGCTTCGTGAGCTTCAGGCTAAGGAGGAATACGAGATAGAGCGGATACTGTACGAGCTGTCCCGGCTTGTTTCCTCCGTCAGCGGAACAATTCTTCTGAACTATTCCAACATCACCTGTATTTCTTTTGTTTTCGCCTGCTCGGAGCTTGCATATCAGATGAAAGCGGCAGAGCCGTCGGTAAGCGAGGACGGCCCCGTAAGGCTTGAAAAATGCCGCCATCCCCTTATCGGAGAAAACGCCGTGCCCGTCACAATCGAAGTCGGCGGAAAGTGGTCAATGCTTGTTATCACCGGCCCCAACACGGGCGGTAAAACCGTCTCCCTGAAAACCCTGGGCCTGTTCTGTATGATGGCTCAGGCAGGGCTGCAGCTCCCCTGTGAAAATGCAAGCGTGCGCGTTTTTGACGATATTTATTCGGACATCGGTGACGAGCAGTCCATTGAGCAGTCTCTGTCAACATTTTCCTCCCATATGGTAGGGATAGTTGATATACTTAACAGCATGACAAATCGCTCTCTGGTACTTTTCGACGAGCTTGGCAGCGGCACAGACCCCGTTGAGGGCGCGGCGCTTGCCATGTCCATACTTGAAGAGGTGCTGGAGCGCGGCGCACTCTGTGCCGCCACCACTCACTATGCGGAGCTGAAAGCCTTTGCCCTTGAGCGCGACGGCGTTTGCAACGCCTCCTGCGAGTTTGATGTGGAGACCCTGAAACCCACCTACCGTCTGATTATCGGCACACCGGGCAAATCCAACGCCTTTGCCATATCCGAAAGGCTGGGGCTCCCGAAACGCATTGTTGAGCGCGCAGGAGGATATGTGGACAATTCAAGCCGAAGCTTTGAGGCTGTTATAGAGAAGCTGGAGGCAGAACGATTCAAACTTGAAACAGAAAGGCAAAAAGCCCGAAAGCTTCGCCTCGAATACGAGGAATTCAAAGAAAAAAGCGAAGCAGAGCTTCGAAATAAGCTGGGCAGCGCCGAGGAGGAAGCGAAAAAAGCGCGAGAAAAGGCGCGTTCCATTGTTGACAGCGCAAGAGCCACCGGCGATTATATTATGAAACAGCTTGATGAAGCGAAAAAAGCGCAGGACAAAGAGAATTTCGGCGAGGTACTTCAGAGATCCAAAAAGAATATAAAAGGCGAAGTCCGCAGCTACCTTGAAAAAAACCGCGAAAAGGAAGAGGACGACGGCTATGTGCTTCCCAGACCCCTGAAAAAGGGCGACGATGTGGAGCACCGTACTCTCGGTACAAAAGGCACTCTTTTGGAAGACCCGGACAAAAAGGGAAATGTTACCGTTCAGATGGGTATTTTGAAAACGAAATTCAATGTATCTCAGCTTAAACTGCTTGACATTGTCTCCGTTGGAGAAAAGGGAAAGCCGGGCAGCGAAAAAGCATACAGAGCCTCCGTTTCCCGCAATTTCAAGCCGGAGCTTGACGTGCGCGGTATGACAGGGGAGGATGCATGCTTTACGGTGGATAAGTATCTTGACGAGGCAATCGTTGCCCGAATTTTCAGCGTCACCGTTATTCACGGCAAAGGAACGGGAGCACTGCGCAGCGCAATCTGGTCACGGCTGAAAAGCGACAAACGGGTTGAATCCTTCCGCGCCGGTCAGTACGGCGAAGGCGACTACGGTGTTACGATTATTGACCTTAAACACAAGTGATTACTGACTTTCGGACGGCAGCTCAAAGCCCTGTATAAAGCCCTGAGTGTCGGAAGAGCATATATCGCCGCCGATAACACGGTTTTTGTAAACAATAATATTTGCATAAACCGTGCCGTCATAGTCGGGATAGTTTGCTATCTCATAGGTATAGCGCATGGCGCTTTTGCCCTTGTACTCCGACAGATCGAGTCCCTGCGCTTTCTGCAGGTCGTTGTAGGAATTCATAACGCGGTCGAAATCGGCCGGTATCTTGACCTCCACCTCTTCAACACAGCCTTCTTTGGTATCCCATCCGAACTGGGACAAAAAATTTATGCGGTCGTCTTCGGTTTTGATTTTGTCGTAGTTTACGGTGTCGCTGCCCTTAAACAGCGAGCCTGCGGCGACCCTGTCGTTTGAGGGAAGCAGTATTATCAGCACGGCGGCCGCAACCACCGCCAGTACTATTATGGCAGCAAGCTTCAGCGTATTGCTTTTAACGGAACATACAAACATTATTATACCCCTTTCATCTGACAAGCGTGTTACTTCTGATTGATTATATGCCCAAGGGACGGATTTATGACTTATGATTCTGATAGTTGACAATACACAGCGAAAATTCCGCAAAAATATCAGAGGAGATATGCACCGCAAGGGAATACCCTGTGTACTCACCGATTCCTTAAGATGCGCAGAGTATATGCCGACGCGAGCCGTATTTGTAACGGAGGACTATCTGCTGAAGGACGCGCAGTATATTGCGGGCATATATTCCGTGCCGTATGTGCGCACCGTTTACCCCGAGGATGTCGAACAAACAGCCGAGGCAGTTTTCCGCGACGGAATAAGCAATGAAGCACCGCGCCTTGCGCACCGCCGTATAAGATATGACGGTCAGACCCTTTATTTCTGCGGAAAACCCATAGCACTGACAAGAACAGAAAAACTTGTCGTCAGCCTTTTGACTCTTTGCGAGGGATGGACGGATTCGGAGATTATAGCGGCATACTGTATGAGAAATCCCGATGACCTTAACAGTGTGGCAGTACATATCTGCAACACAAACGCAAAAGCGCGGCGGGCAACGGGGCAGGGACTTATTCTGTGCCGCCGCTTCTCCGGTTACAGCATATAAGCAAAAAGCAGACTTTGTACTTAAAAGTCTGCTTTTAATTTTGCAGGGAAGCGGCGGCGGATACTATCTCGGCACCCCCGGTCAGAAACGTGTCTTCACAATAGGGCGGAAGACAGTAAGTATCAGCGGCACAAACAGGATATTCCGTACCTTCACATATAAGCCTGGCACAGCCTCCGGTACACAGGAGCGCCGTGAAATCGGGAGACTTTTTGAAAACCGTCTCTCCCGTGTGCTTTATAACTCTGAAAAACTCACAGTCCGCAAGAAGCTCCCCGCCGCCTGAAGCCTTGCAAAAAGCACCGGCCGCGGCGGAAAAACGCTTTCCGTAAATCTCACTTTCCGAATACAGTCTTGCCGCCGCAAGTCCTTTTTCAATATGCAGCTGTCTTGTATGACCCTCTGCGTCAACTCTGCCGTAATCGTATAAACGGTAAGTGGTATCGGAATTCTGCTGAATTTCAGCAAGCAGTATTCCGGCGCCGATAGAGTGTATCTGACCGGCAGGAATAAATACGGTGTCTCCCGGATATACAGGTACGAAGTTCAGTAAATCCTCAACAGAATTTCCGCCCTGCTTACAGCAATGTGCAAACTTTGCAAGACTCACTCCGTCCCGCAGTCCATAAACGATACGGGCATCGGGAACAGCGTCTATAATATACCATATCTCCGTTTTCGGCTCCGCTCCGTCCTCGTGATTTCCGGGATGTACCTGTACAGAAAGTGGGGAGGCGGAGTCGATAAATTTTATCAAAAGAGGGAAGCGGCTCTTGCCGTACAGAGATTCAAGGTACCGACCGAAGCACATTCCGGTAAAAGTGCCGTTTTCAATAATGCTTTCTCCCTCACTGCGCGCCGAAAGCTCCCAGGACTCGGCAATACGGTCAAAGGGAGCTTTCTTGTTGTATATTCTTTTCAGCTTGTCACCGCCCCATACGGCAGTATGCGCGGCGGGAATCATTTTCATAGGATATAGACTTACGTTTTCCATATGAAGTATATGTATCTTCTGCTTTTATTCCTCGTGCTCTTCGTCAGACTCAAGCTTTTTAATAATGACTTCCTTTACCATTTTCTCGTCGCATTTGGTAACGGTAACTTCAAGGATATTATTGTATATAAAGGACTGTCCCTCGTCGGGAATACCTTCAAAATGTTTCTGTATCCAGCCGTTTACGGTAAGAGGTCTGTCGCTGTCGTCATCATCGTATTTCAGATCAAAATAGTCGAACATATCGTCGAGAGCCGCAGAGCAATCAACTGTAAGAGAGCCGTCCTCGGCGGGGATCATCAGTGTTTCCACCTCGTCGTGCTCATCGTACACATCTCCGATAAGCTCCTCTATTATGTCCTCCATGGTAACGATACCCATAAGTCCGCCGAACTCGTCTATAACAAACGCCATATGGCATTTTTCGTTCTGCAGATCTCTCAGAAGATCGTCAACCTTGTGATGCTTTGATACAAACAAAGGCTTCTGATAATATTTGCTGAAATCGTTTTTTCCGGTGTTGTAAGCGTAGAAAAAGTCTTTCTCATGCAGAACACCTTTTATATCGTCAATGCTGTCTCCAATGACCGGAAGCCGTGAAAAAC
The DNA here is from genome assembly GCA_945949385.1 of uncultured Clostridia bacterium. Lineage (GTDB taxonomy): Bacteria > Bacillota > Clostridia > Oscillospirales > CAG-272 > Avispirillum. The sequence continues at coordinate 27,378 of CAMFEL010000001.1, forward strand.
CGGTCTCAAAAAACATCATCATTATTTCTCTGGGGTCGGTGCCGTCCGTAACGGCAACAATGTCAATTCGCGGGGTAAGCACCTCACCGGCGGTAAGATCGCTGAATTCTATGGCGCTTCGTATAAGCTCGCTTTCATCCTCGTCAAGACCGCCGTCGTGCTCGGCCTCGTCTACCATAGTTATAAGCTCATCCTCCGTGGTAGCCTCTCTGTCACCGGACTTGAAGACACGGTTTAAGAGCTTTTTCCAAGCGCTGAAAATTACGGTAATCGGGTACAGTATCGTAATCAGAAATGTAACAATACCGTGGGTGGACAAAACATAACTGTCGGCGTGATCTTTTGCAATTGCCTTGGGTGATATTTCGCTGAAAATCAGCACGACTACCGTAACAATCACCGTTGATATGGCGGCAATCGCGTCATCATTCAGATAGCTGTGCAAAATCTTTACAAAGAACAGTGTACTGATTGTGGTAAGAGCGATATTAGCAATGTTGTTGCCCACGAGAATGGCGGTTATCAGCTTATCGAATTTGTCGTCAAGCTTCATAACCGACGCGGCAGCTTTGTTGCCCGATGCGGCAAGACTCTTGATCTTTATGCGGTTAAAAGAGGTATATGCCGTTTCGGTAGCTGAGAAAAACGCGGAAAGTGCGCAGAGTAAAATCATAGCAAGCAGCATAAATATACTGTCGCTGTCCATAAAATCGTTAATCCTTTCAAACTAAAGTATTAAAAGTATATCAGAGTATATTATAACAGGTTACGGAAATTTGTCAATAATTATTGAGAATTATTATGTATTTCCGTCATATAACAAAATCGCCCCGTAAATCATATGACTTACAGGGCGTATATTGTCATCCGTTCAGCATTTTATCCCTGAACCAACTGTCACGAAGCTCTTGAGCCGCTGCGGCAGCCGCACCGTCTCTTATTCTTTCGCAGCGCACCTCCGGAGGTATCACTCCCAGCTTCATACAGTATTCATCGAAAATTGCGCAAGTCACATCTCTCACGGCATCAAGGTGCTTCGGCTTGTCACCCGACAGCAATATCAGATCGCAGGGAACGCAAAGCACGGAAATGCACAGATATTCCGCCAAGGTTTCGCAGAACAGTTCCGGGTCGGCTGCAGTCATCGTCATATCGTTAAGACTCATGCTGCTGTTATTTCCGACAAAGAGTCCGGCGTTTGAAAACTGACTGTTTCCGGAAGTGCCGGCACCGTTATATACAGCTTTAATATCTCCCGTATTTATATAAACGCAGAACACATTCTTATCGGCAGCCAAAGCCTGAGCGCGGCGGGCATGATAATCTCTGGTAATGCCCCAGACGGGGCGGCAGAGAAAGGCGCTGTCTCCTTCAAGCAGTCTGGGCGGAGCATTGGTTTCACCGATATCCTGTCCGGCAGCGGCGCTTATACTCTGATAAGTCGCGGCGGGTACAAGAACCGCAGTTCCGCAGCACCTGTCGATTCTGCGTCTTTCCTTTGCAAAAGCGGCGGCACGCCTTACAAAACCGTTGAACTCATCGTCAACGAAAATGTTTCCTCTCAGCGCATACTGCATAACATCAATAGTCCTGAGAGAAAGATCGATCATATAAAAAGAGTAGCCTCGCTCTCCAATAATATAAATCGCCGTCCAAAGCTCCGGGGAAACGGTCACCGTACGGGAGCGACGCCCGTGACGGGGATCGGCGGACATACTTTGCTTCAGTATTTTCAAAGCCACAAGAGCGTCCACCGCCTTGCCGACTGTCATAACGCTTAGCCCGCACTTTTCCGCAATTTCGGCGCGAGTAAGATTTGAACCGGACACAGCGGATCTGAAAACCTCCAGCACCGAGTCCTGTTTCAGGTTGCTGAACTCCTGTTTCATAATGCGCCTCCGTTCTGCGGTATTTCACAATTATCATACATCAGCGCAGGGAAATTGTCAAGCAACTCATAATAATGTTCTAATAATTAAAATGATTTAGATTTTAAAAATCGGCGTTTATTACAAATTTCCGCCATCATTTTCAGTCAATGTCAAAAAATATTCATATTTTTGATTTTCACGTCCAAATCTTATTGACAAAACAGTTAGACAAATGTATAATGATAATTACCGCAAGAAAAACGCGCATTTATATTATGCGTTTGCATAAAACAGAAGCATATCAGGAGAATCCAGATGGCAAAAACAAAAGAAGCTGCGAAAGCGGCGGAGATCAACTATACTAAAAAGCTGCCGGACGCAGAGTATGATGTCATGGCGGCTATTTGGGACGCCGAACCTCCCGTCAACACCGCATATCTTATGGAAGCGGTGGGGCGTGAGAAGGGCTGGAAAGCCCCCACGCTCATTTCTTTTCTTGTACGCCTTGAGGATCGCGGGTTTATAGTATCGGAAAAGAAGGGAAAAGAGAGATACTATTCTCCCGAAGCAGATCGTTCAAAATATATGCAGGCTGTTACCACCGAGTTTGTTGACCACTATCACGGCGGCTCTTTTGTGCACCTTATGGATACTCTGTTCTGTGACAAAAGCCTGTCCGAAAAGGATATTGACGAGCTTTTGGCATGGCTTAAAACAAAATACTGATTATATGATCGACAACGGGCGGCTGCGCCGCATATCCGAAGAATGCGTATATTCCCACGGCAGATATAATATAGGTACATACAGAGAAAGAAGTCAGCACCTGGTGCTGAAAAAATATTTTGAAGAAAATGCCGAGCTTCACGAAGTTCCCGTGGGGGGATATATAGCGGATATAAAAAAAGGCAACGACATAACCGAAATACAGACCTCCGGCTTTGGCTCTTTGCGCCGTAAGCTGGAGGCTTTTTCGGCACTTGACTATTCTGTAACGGTTGTATATCCCTCTCCCGTCCGTCAGAGGATAGTTTGGGTAGATCCCGACACGGGAGAACGGACCCAGGGCAGGCTGATAAACCGCCCCAAGGCCGTATATAAGCTGCTTCCGGAGCTTTTGTATATTTCAGACTTTTTCGGCAATGAGAAAATATGCGTACGTGCCGTCCTTCTGTGCTCCGAAAGCGTGAGACTTCTTGACGGTTTCGGAGATGACAGAAAAAGCCACGCCACCAAGCTTGACACCGTACCTGTTGAGATCCTTGACATTACAGATATAAGAGACGCAGATGCTCTGCGCGCCCTTTTGCCGTTTAATAAAGGGCAAAATCTGAAAAGCGGGGATATATCAAAGCTTTTAAGCCTGAGCCGCCGAAATCTGTGGGCGGCGCTGAAGCTGCTTGTAAAGCTTGAGATACTTATACCGTCGGCAAAAGAAGGGAACAGTATCGTCTACACCGTGACATAATAATCACAAAAGTAATAGGGTATGCCGTATAAAGTTAGGCATACCCTGTTTTTGTGCTTATAAAAACAAAGGACGCAGCTGCATGCCCGATAGCATTTTTTCGTATGCTTCACCGAGACATTCAAAATCGGCAACAAGGGAATGAGGCTTTTTAAGCGGCTCATCCTGGTGCATAGGTGCGAAATATATATTTTTTCTGTTAAGCAGCGTACCGATATTTCCCAGATTTGCCGCCATCGCGTCATTGCTTGCAAGAGCAATAAGCAGCGGCCTGTTGCATCTCAGATGAGCCTTTGCGCTCATGGTAACCGCCGTGTCGGTGATACCGGACGCAAGCTTTGCAAGAGTGTTTCCTGTGCAGGGAGCTATAATAAGCGCGTCAAGCGGCTGCGCGGGACCGAATTTTTCAGCTTCCGTTATGGTGTGAACACAGCTTCGCGCACATATTTCCTCGATCTTTTCAACCGTCTCCGACGCTTTTCCGAAGCGCGTATCGGTAAAAAAAACATTTTCGCTGACAATGGGAATAATGTCCGCGCCGCTGTCCCGAAGCCTTTTCAAAGCCTCGATGGAGCGGCTGTGTGTGCAGTAGGAGCCTGTAATAGCGTATCCTATCACTTTGTATCGCCTCGCTCCCCGTTTTCGGCAAGCATTCCACCGACGGTTCTGTATATAATACGTCCGGCAGTTTCCGGAAAATATTTCCCCGGCAGCGACAGGGCGGTTATGAGCCTGTCACCCAGCATACTTCTTGCCTCATCCGTAAAGCCGCCCGGCGCGGACGCAAGATCCACAAATACAGTGTTTCCCGCGGCTGCCGCGCACTCATCGTGTACGATCTGGCAGGGAACAGTGTTAAAGCAAACACTGCATTCCTCCGGCGAGTCAAGCCATGCGGAAAGCTCAACGCTTTTCATACCGTCGCTTTCTGCCGCCGCACGGGCAGAAACACTTCTTGCAGCCACGGTCACACGGGCACCCAGAGCGTGCACACGCATTGACAAAGCTCTGCCTATGCGCCCGTAGCCCAAAACCGCGATCTTTGAATTCCACAGAGTTTTACTGAGTCGGTTCATTGCAATACTTACAGCGGCTTCCGCAGTGGGAACGGCGTTCATAAGGCTGAATTCCTCACGCAGGGAATAGTCGCACACTTCGTGGTTGTATTCCGCCGCCACACGCTTTACAATGTCGGCAAATTTGCCGCCGAAAATTTTCGTATCAGGCTGAACAGCCTTAAAAATGTACTCACAGTCAACGCAGCCGCGCTCCTCTCCTGCGCAAATCAGCTTTCCGCTGCTTGTAAAAGCAGGGATGGGAAGAATCAGCGCCTCTGCGCCGTCACAGTTCTGACGCAGTTCCCGTATACGCGTCACTCCGTCACTATCCGCCGTCTCACCCCTCCAAACTCGGCAGTCAAAGCCGTCGGCGGCAAAAAAAGACGCGCAGTAGATCAGCCGCCTGTCACCTCCGCAAAAAATCAGCTTTCTTTTTTTGTCCATAAATTTACCGTGCCTTTCAATACCAAAGCCGTGCTGCGATCATTTCAGTACATTATATGAGAATACTTCTTCGGGTGATTGTTTGACGGAGAAAAAACGTCAAAGCTTACAATGTTATGCAAGCTGAAACAATTGCAATTCATACCTTTGGCAAACACTTCATATATTCTAACGAAGTAACGATACCGGGGTATGATATGTCACGAATTTACAAAAGCACTTCAAAATACGGGAATGACGGCGACAATAAAGAAAGATGTGTAATACTCGGCGAATACATAATAGAAACCAATTCAACGGTAAGAGAGACAGCCTCAAGATTCGGCATAAGCAAGTCAACTGTACATAAGGATGTAACGGAAAAGCTTATGCGCACAGACAGACAGCTATACGGAAAAGTGAAAAAGGTGCTTTCAAAAAACAAAGCTGAACGGCATTTGCGCGGCGGCAGAGCTACCAAGCTTAAATATTCGGCGCTGAGAGAACAGTATCTGAAAGAGTCCAAATAAAACACAAACTTGCGCAAAAAGCGGACGGGGAACCGTTCGCTTTTTGCTTTGAGCGCTTGACAGTAATGGCTGTTTTTGCTATACTTTACTTGTTGCAGGTTGTTGAGCAGTTGATTTTTTTCGCCCGCTCCCATAGGGTCAATTATACAAAATGCAAATTTTGTATAATTGAGGGAAGCGAAAACAGCTTATAGAAGCCGATTTGAGTTTCCTGTACTTTCTCGGGCACAGGAGCTTGTCCGTACCACATGAACGCCTGCTGCTGCAAATATCAAATATTCGGAGGTGCTTATATGCTGCTGGCTGCCGATATCGGCAATACAAGTATCAGGTTTGCTCTTTTTGACGGCGACTGCGAAAAGCTTATTTACCGTTTTTCCGTTTCCTCACGCACCGAGCGCACATCCTGCGAATATGTTTTACTTATCGAGAGCTTCCTGAATTCATTTTTTTCAAAAAGCACTTCGAATTATTCCGCTGCAGAACTTAATTCTTCGGTGATTTCTTCCGTTGTACCGCATATTACGGAGACGGTGTCGGAAGCGCTGAAAATAATTTGCAAAAAGCCGCCGTTTATAATCGGCGCGGGCACCCGAACCGGTTTTCCCATACGTATTGATGTACAGTCACAGCTTGGCGCTGACATCGTATCAAATACTTGTGCCGCATTTCGAATGTTCAAGCCTCCGTTTGCCGTAGTTGACATGGGTACGGCAACTACGGTAGCCTGCGTCGATTCCGAAGGCGCTCTGGTTGGTACAGTTATAGCTCCGGGAGCCGATGTATCCCTTAAAGCCTTGCTTAACAGCGCCGCGCTTCTGACAGATGTGCCGCTTAGCTGTCCCGACAAACTTATCGGTAAAAATTCCTATGACAGTATCCGCAGCGGCGCTTTTTACGGCACCGTTTACGCAATTGACGGATTTATAAGAAATATTCGGGAGATGCTGTGTAAAGACGACGAAAAGCTTTCGCTTATAGGCACCGGCGGCTCTTCGCACCTGTTGGAGCATTGCAGAAACAAATTTACCGTTATACCCGACCTTACTCTGATCGGAGCGGCAGCTCTCTTCAGTTCAAATTGCGCAAAATAATACTCAATTATACAAAATCCGCAAATGTTTTTGGATTTTTAAAATAAACAACTAAATATATAACACTTTAACGGTAATCCGGCTACGGCCTGATTATATAAATTTGCATACGCCTTACCGTCAAATGACGGACGGCAGTATTGAGGTTCAAGCCCTCGGAGGTGTTTATGTCTTCAGTAAAAAAAGACACAAGAAAAAAAGTGAGCCTTATGGTTCAATTGGCTTTGCTCGCCGCACTTGAGGTTGTTCTTACTTTGGTTTATATACCAATCGGAACGATCAATCTTAATTTCGGACTTGTTCCCATAGTAGTTGCGGCAGTACTTTTCGGCCCCGGCTACGGCGCTCTTATTGGCGGAGTCTCGGGAGTTGTGACAATGATCCAGGTGCTGACCGGACAAAGCTATTTTTATGTGTTCCTTGTATCGCAGAATCCCGTCGCCGCTTCCCTTCTCTGCGTTGTAAAAACTGCCGCGGCGGGATTTTTGGCGGGACTTGTGTTCATTCTGTTTGAAAAATTTTCAAAGTTCAGGGTTGTCAATGTGCTTGCCGCCTCCGTCGTTTGTCCTGTTGTAAATACCGGCATTTTCGCACTGGGAATGCTCACGATCTTCGGAAAAGCACTTATGGCAGATGAAGAGATCGGAACATGGACAACCGGCGGACTAATTGCGCTTGTATTTGTAGTTCTCATCGGCATGAACTTCTTTGTAGAGCTTGCTCTCAACATAGTGGTTTGCCCTGCGATCAGCAAAGCTCTGTTTGCCGTAAAGCGTGCCCGTCGCGGCTGATAATACAAATATTTTTAACACTTGCCGGTGTCAATACCGTAAACATATATTTTTGTCGCGCTGTTTTTTGTAAATACTTGCTTTTTCGGCGATTGTGTGATATTATAATTATATTAAACTCAATTATACATATCGGAGGTTCATATGGCAGCACCCAAGGTAAAAGTAAGAGTAATGCACTCTACAAAAAAGGCAAAGGTAAAGACATTTGCAACAGCAATCGCCGAGGCTTTCAAATGCATCGTAAACGATGTTCCCCCGGCTTATCCCTGCGACAAAGAGAGAGTGGTGTTCATCGGTATGACCATCAAGGACACCCCCAACGATCAGCTCCGTCTGTTCTGCCGCGAGCTTACTCCCCAGAGAGCGCAGAATGTGGCTCTGTTCGTAGACGGCCCCAAGAAAGAAGACAATAAGGGCCTTAGAACCATTATCGAAGTTCTTAAGGAAGCAGGAACAAATGTGCTTGAGGACGATATTTACTATGTAAACGGCGGCCCCGCTGTTTTCGGCGGCAAGAAGATCAGCCTTGAGGAGCGCACCGAAATCGTTCGCTGGGCTCAGGCTGTTGTGGACAAAGTTTCCGCATAACATACAGTATTTTCAAAAGCCCGACATTGTCGGGCTTTTTCCTATCTTTCGTTATCTTTGGGCAAAAAACAGTTTTTTCAAAAAGTTCAATAAAACTATTGACATATACTCCGACGGATGCTATACTATGTAAAGTGATTTGCTTTACAGGAAGGTGAGGGTATGTTCACAAAGGATATGCACATATCCCTGCTTCTTGATTTTTACGGCGATATTTTGCCGCAGCGCCGATACGAAATGACCAGCCTGTATTATAATGACGATCTGTCACTTGCCGAAATAGCGGAGATATGCGGCATCTCCCGCCAAGGTGTCAGGGACGCTGTCAAAAAAAGCGAGAGTGAGCTTCGGGAGCTTGAAGAAAAGCTGGGACTTTGTGCAAGATTCACGGTTCTCAAATCACAGCTTAAAGAAATTTCCGGGGAAATACGCGCACTGCAAAGCGATGAAATGTCCCCTACACTTCGCGAGCGGCTGAAAGCTGTTGCCGACAGCCTCGAAACCTTAAACATATAAACTAACGGAGGATGCCATGTTTTCAAGCCTAAGCGAAAAACTTAACAGGGCTCTCGGCAAATTCCGCAACAAGGGCAAGCTTACGGAAGCCGATATAAAAGAAGGAATGCGCGAAATAAAGCTTGCGCTTCTTGAGGCAGATGTCAGCTTTAAGGTAGCGAAAGACTTTGTCAAGGATGTATCCGAGCGTGCCGTTGGCACCGAGGTCATGGAAAGCCTTGTGCCCTCACAGCAAATTGTAAAAATTGTTAACGAAGAGCTTATAAAGCTTATGGGTTCGTCCCGCGCAAAGCTTGAAATAGCTTCAAACCCGCCTACCGTCATTATGATGTGCGGTCTGCAGGGCGCGGGTAAAACCACTCATTGCGCAAAGCTTGCCGCTATGTATAAAAAGCAGGGCAAAAATCCTCTGCTTGTAGCCTGCGATGTCTACCGCCCCGCAGCAATCAAACAGCTTCAGGTTGTGGGCGAGCAGGTTGGCGTTCCCGTATTTGAAATGGGCGCCGGAGATCCCGTAAAAATAGCAGCCGAGGGCGTTAAATACGCAAAGAAGAGCGGCTATGATATGGTGTTTATCGACACCGCCGGCAGACTTCATGTTGACGAAACTCTGATGAAGGAGCTTTCCGAAATAAAGAAAGCCATAGAGCCTACGGAGATCCTGCTTGTTATCGACGCCATGCTGGGTCAGGACGCCGTAAATGTTGCAAGTTCCTTCAACGAGCTGCTTGATATTACAGGCGTTATCCTTACAAAGCTTGACGGCGACACCCGCGGCGGCGCGGCACTGTCGGTAAGACACACTACCGGAAAGCCTATAAAATTCGTGGGTACGGGTGAAAAACTTGACGCCATCGAGCCCTTTTATCCCGACAGAATGGCGTCCAGAATACTGGGCATGGGCGATGTGCTCACTCTTATCGAAAAAGCCGAGCAGGCAGTTGACGAAAAGAAAGCGGCAGAGCTTGAGCGAAAGCTTCGCGAAAACAGCTTTACCCTGTCTGATTATCTGGATCAGCTCCGTCAGCTTAAAAATATGGGCAGCCTTGACGCTCTTGTAGGTATGATCCCCGGTATGAACAAAGGCGCGCTCAGGGACGCCAAGATCGACGAAGGAGCAATGGCGCGCACCGAAGCCATAATCCTTTCAATGACCGAAAAAGAGCGTAACCGTCCCGATATTATCAACGGCTCCCGCCGCAAGCGCATTGCCGCCGGCAGCGGAACAAGCGTTGAAGAGGTCAACAGGCTTATGAAGCAGTACGACCAGATGAACAAAATGTTCAAGCAGCTCAATTCCATGGGCAAAAAAGGTAAAAAGAGGATGAAAATGCCGTTTAACTTTTAACGGGTTTTTATATAAAAATTATATTTATTTTCGGAGGAAAAACAAATGGTTAAGATCAGACTCAGAAGAATGGGCGCAAAGAAGTCTCCCTTCTACCGTGTTGTCGTTGCAGACAGCCGTTATCCCCGCGACGGTCGTTTTATTGAGGAGGTCGGTACTTACGATCCTATGACCGAACCCGCAACCGTAAAGCTTAACACGGAAAAAATCAAGGATTGGATCTCCAAGGGCGCACAGCCTACCGACACCGTAAAGGCTCTTATCGACAACTACTCCGACGCTGAGTAATTCGGCGGGGAGGATGTTCGATGATTGATCTTGTACGTCTTCTTGAAGACATTGCGAAATCTATCGTTGACAATCCTGACCAGGTCAAGGTGACGCAGGAGATCAACGATGATACCGTCACCCTTACCCTCAAGGTCGCAGAAAGCGATATGGGTATGGTTATCGGCAAGCACGGCAATATTGCAAAAGCTATCCGTACCGTTACCAAGGCCGCCGCAAAACTGGGCGACATGAAGGTCACGGTTGAGATCAGATAAACTGCAAAAGAAAAAACCGCCCTCGGGCGGTTTTTTTCTGTAATTTAACATATCAAAACGAAGAACTTAACCGTTATGTATTCAAACATCAATCTCATCGAGATTTACCGCACGGCCGCCCTCGTTTCTGCTGCGAAGCCCGGCAATAATGATCTTCATCATTTCAACGGAATCGCTGAAGGCAACAGGCTCCTCACCTGTGCGCAGCCATTTGACAAACAGATCAAGCTGCTTTTTGAAAGCGTAATAGGAATCCTCGCAGTCAAGGTACTTTGAGCCGCGGCTTCCTATAATAAGCATACCAGCACCCGCCATGCCAATTCCCTGAGGAATATCCACACGGCAGCCGTTTTTATGCACAAGATGAACCTGTGCCTGCTCGTATGTGCCCGTGTTCTGAACAGACACAAAGCCGCTGCCAAGCAAGGGATACATCTGTTCTACGGCGTGAATACCGTAAGTCTCCCACTTTTTCGGCATGGGCGCACAAATATACATAAGCTTTCCCATTTCATAAGTATGACCGTAGTAGGGCTCAAACTCCTTTGCATATCTCATGCAGGAGGAAGTAATAAACTGCTTTCCCTCACGCCTCCAGTTAACAAAGGTGCGAAGATCCTCCTCGGTGTTTACAAGAGGCTTGTCAATAAACATGGGGAGCCCGGCGTCAAGAAAAGGCTTGCAGCGATCAACATGCTCGTTCCCGTCATCGGTAGCGCAGATAACCGCGTCCACCTGTCCCAGCATTTCAATGGGATCATCCACAACATTGGGTATGCAGGACGCCTTTGCCATATGCTCAGCCATTTTTCTGTCGGCATATCCGGTACAGCAAATATGGGTAATATGCGCCCCTGGGATGCCGAAAGTCTCGGGCGGCTGCTTGTACAAATAATCGGGAATTACAGGAAAAGGACATTCATCCATATATTCCTTGTTATAGCCGTTGAACATGGCGCTCCAGGAGTAGGGGTGTCCGTTACCCTCGGTCATACCGAGAATTCCGATTTTAAGCTCCTTATCGCCAAGGGGAAGCTTTGCCATAATGATTACCTTCTTTCGATATTAGGTATTTATGTTATAAAAATAAATTCAGCAAGTTACTTTTTCGGACGGGACAGAACCTTCATAATTTCGGGGATGTTCACATCTCTGAAGGTCTCTCTGATAGCCGCGGCGGTGTCCTCACTGACAGAAGGAGCGGCGAAATACGCAGCGTTTGCGGCTACCTGTTCCTTAGTGTCGGCGCCCAGCACAAGGCTTGCAATACCGGGAATGTCACGCATAAAGGATATAGCCATTTCCGCAATGCTCATACCCTCTTTCTCGGCAAACTCACGCAGCTTTATTATCTTCGGCTTTGCGTGCTCGCAAAGAATAGGATCCGTGATCTTTTCGGGGTCAAGGAAAAACAGGCCCTGTAAAAATACGCTTCGAACAAAAACAGTATAGCCGCGGCGGCTGAGCTCGTCAACGGTACCGTCGTTAATAAGGCGCTGATCGAAAATGCTCATAGGTATCTGCGTTGCGGTATACTCCGGATAGTTAAACATAAGCCTGATGTCCTCTGCAGTATACACGGAAACGCCCACCATATCCGTATAGCCTCTTTTTATAAGTCCCTGCATGGTCTTAGCGCACAGCTCGGGCTTAAAACGGAGGTTTGCGGCGTTGTGGAGCATAATATTGTCCACCTTATTAACACCGAGTCTTTGCAGAGAGGCCTCGGCACTCTCCACAATAAACTTTTCCACCTCGGCGTCGCTACCCTCCTCTATCATGGGCACCTTAGTGGTTATAAAAGGCTTGTTCTCAACACCTGCAAGAAAATGTCCCAGCACATCCTCGGAATTTCCGTAAGCGCGTGCGGTATCAAGGCTGTTTACACCGCTTTCAAGAGCCGCACCCAGCATTTCCATACTCTGCTCTTCTTTAGGCTGACCGTTTTCATTGGCAATACCGTAGTTCATACCGAGCTGAACGGTACCCAAAGTCATTTTAGAAATTTTCTTGCCGCCGATCTCAGTATAAAGCATTATTTTATCTTCCTTCCGCTGATGTTTCTCACAATATTTCTGTAATACTGCCACAGACCGACAACATCGGCGCCTGCGGAGATAAAGGTGTAGCCCATATCCACAAGCTCGTCAAAGTTAGCGGGGCCGCCGGTGGTACCTGCCCACTTTCCGTGACGGCGGGCACATTCCGCAATTTTTTTGCGCGCCTCGCAAACCTCAGGAAGCTCACACTCGTAAGGATGCCCTATTCCCTGACTAAAGTCGGCGGGACCGAAGAATATCATATCAATTCCGGGAAGAGCGCAGATCTCCTCAAGCTCCGCCATGGGCTCCGGATCCTCTATCTGAACTATTACGAAACGCTCTTCGTTTGCGGTCTTAACATATTCCTGCTCGTTAACAAGGCAGTACTTGCCGTCGGCGTTGCCGCCGTCGATGGGTCTGCGTCCCACGGGATGGAATTTTGTATAGTAAACGATTTTCTTAGCCTCTTCAAGACTCATCAAATGGGGCACCATAATGCCGGCGGAATCGCCCTCAAGCGGACGGACAATATCGCTGTAACAGCCCTTTGACACTCTGGTAAGCACATCAACATCGTAGCATTTTGCGCTTCTGACGGCGTTTTCGATAAATGACCAATCGCTCGGAATGTGCTCCATATCCACCCAAACGCAGTCAAAGCCGCACATTGCCGCAATCTCAACATCGCGCTGATCCGCCAGATTGATCTTCACGCAGGTTGCCACATTTCCGCTTCTCATCTGTCTCAGCACCCTGCTCTGTCTCATATGAAATTCCATAGTAATATTCCTTTCCAAGCTCTGCCGGTCTTATTTAACGGGCGGTGTAGCCGCCGTCCACATTGATTCCGGCACCCGTAATATAAGAGGAAGCGTCGGAAGCAAGAAAAACAAGCACGCCCTGAATGTCATTTTCATCAGCCATTCTGCCCAGATACGTCATTTTGGCATATCTCTCCAGAAACTCGGGATTCTGATGGTTAAACAGACCGCCCAGATTGAGGCAGTTTACGCGTACACCGGCTTTGCCGTATCTTCCCGCCATGAAGCGGGTAAGATTAAGCATGCCGCCCTTGTGGAAGAAATAATCGGGAGCGTCAATTGCGTCCATCTCGGGATGTCCCTCGTAAAGATAAGGATTGGAGCCGCAAATACCCATATATGAGCCGATGTTTATAATGCTGCCTCCGCCGCATTTTTCCATGTGGTCACCGAAAGCACGGGTTATGGCGAAAAGTCCGGTGGCGTTGACAGCCATAGACTTAGCAAAGTCCTCAAGAGGTGCCTCATAATCGTGCATGGGACGCAGAACGGAGTTGTTCACAAGTATATCCACGCGGCCGTTTTGCTTTATCATTCTGTCAAGAAGTGCCTTTATACTCTCCTCGTCCTCCTGATCGTAGCAGTCGGCATACACCTTATCGTAGCCCATGGAATTAAGCTCGTCGCAAAACTCCTTGCATTTTTCAAGTCCGCGGGAAGCACAGCAAACAGTTGCGCCCGCGTCGGCAAGAGCAATGACCATCTGCTTGCCGTAATAGCCGGAGCCGCCCGTCACAAGGGCGGTCTTTCCGTCAAGTCTGAATCTGTCGATAATATTGGCTTTGTTATACATATAAGCCGTCTCCTCAGAAAAGTTTCTTTACAGCGTCAACAACAGCGCCGCCGGCTTCGCCGGTAAATACGGAAGTGCCTACCTCGTAACCGCCGTCATTGACTGCGTCGGGAGTAAACATATATCCGGGCAGAGAGCCGTTGGTAACCTCAAATACAAAGGTCTTCTTAGCGGGAGAAGCCGCCTTCAGCTCAAGACCGAATTCCACAAAAATCTCACCCTGAGTGGTACAGATATTTGTATCGTCGAGAGTAACGAGACACACTTCGCAGGGAAGCTCTTCATCTGTTATAGCGCCGCCCTCGGCTGCGATTTCGGCATAGTAAAATTCGTTCTCCTTGCCGAACATGGCAAGCTCGCAGTTACGCTTTGCTATGTAGTCGTCGTCGGGCATTTCTCTGAACGCCTTGCGTGCTTCTTCCATTTCGCGGCGTGCAACTTCAACCGGAGGATAGGAACGGGTGGGGAGGTCGATTTCCGCACTCTTGAAGCCTATTTCAATATCGTTTTTGAATTCCATTTTTTCAATGGTGTGGAAGATCTCAACACCGAGAGTGGAGCCAACGCGGGCAGCCTCCTCAAAGTTCTGACCCACTCTGTGGTAACGGGAGGACTGGTTGCCGCTGGTACCCTGAGCAAACATAAACTTTGCTTCGGGATATGCAAAAGAAAGGTAGCGGCGCACATATCCGGGATAATCGGCAGTAACAAGCAGGTTTTCGGCATGCAGATATGTGGGATGTAGAGCGTAATTGAACAGTATGCCGCGTACAGTGTCATTCATATCCTTGATACAAATAACATTCACGCTGTCGTCCTGAACACCGTTTTTGACTCGTCTGTTACCGCCCACGCCCTGCTCTTTTCCGCAGTGACCGACGCCGGTGGCAAATTTAGCCTCAAAAGTGTTGCTTCTTGCTTCAACTATTGCAGCCTCAACCTTGGGAAGAAGCTGAGCTATGTAAGACGGATCGTCATGAAGTCCTTCTGCCAGTTCGGAGGCAAGAGGCGTTGAAGACCAGGGGCCCGAATGGGTATGAGAGGTGGTAAAGGTAATGTTGCCGCCCAGCTTTTCTCTGAGCTGTCTGCAATACTTTTTACCGAAGTACAGAAGATCGAGAGTCACCATTGTAATGCTGTCGCGTCCGTTGTCAAGATACAGCGCCCCGCAGTAAAGAGGGTCGTGTATTCCTTCGTTCGGACGGGGGCAATGGGGATAGCCCGCCATCTGCACACCCTTTTCGGGTGAAATGTCTGCAAGTGCAATTCCTGCTTTAAGCATAGTAATCTACCTTCTTTTCGTATAAAAACTTATAGCTTTACGCTTTGAATACATTGATAACGTCAAAATCGTCGTCAAGCACGACAATATCGGCGCGTTTTCCGGCTTCGAGGCTGCCGACCGTGCTGTCCACACGCAGAAGCCTTGCCGGATTAAGGCTTGTAACAGCGGCGATTTCCGGCAGGGAGAAGCCCAGCGCCCGGAAATTGGCAGCTACTCTGTTCATCGTAAGCTTTGAGCCGTTAAGCTCTCCGTCGAGGAAGTTAATTTCCTCGCCGTCGCCGTCGCCGCCGCAGGCGTCGGTAATTCCGATAATACTGCCGGCTCCGGCACATCTTTTTACAAGAGCCACATATTCGGGGCGAACGTGTACGCCTTCCCTGTCGCAGATTATCTCATAAGTGAGACCCTCGCAGGAAAGAGCGGCAATATTGAAGTCCGTCTCCAGAGTACCTGCCCAACGGGTAGGAGAGATCGATGCGCCCGTTGCGTCAAACAGATGCGTAACATTTGAGGCACCGCAGGCAACGGCACGCCTTACCTGTTCGGGGGACGCCTTGCTGTGGCCGATAGAGCCCGCAATTCCGCGTTTTTTCATCTCCCGCATAAGCTGCTCTGTTCCCTCCACCTCGGGAGCAAAGGTCATATGGCGAAGTATACCGCAGTCAAGCATAGGCATATAAACGGCGGGATCGGCAAAAATATCGGCCTTTGCGCTTCTTGCTCCCAGTTCGGGATTAAGAAACGGTCCCTCAAGGTGAACACCGCATATTGTAGGACAGGTATTCATAGCCTGCCTTACGGCTTCAATGCCGTTCATAATGCCCTCTGTACCCAGATCCCGGTAAAGAGTAGCGCATACGGTTGTAGTGCCGTGAATGAAATGATACTCTGCGCAGGCGGCAGGATCCTCATGAAACCATGTAGACCCGCCGGCATGGCAGTGAATGTCAACAAAACCGGGCATTACCGTGCCGGTTTCGCTTATCACATTGGAAAGGAAGGGAGCGTCGGCTGCGCTTCCGGCGTAAACTATCTCACCGTCGCGCACACATACGGCGCCCTTTTCAGCCACGCGATCCCGCAGGACCACGCGGCCTAAAAGCGTATATTCATCCATAACGCGCATCAGTAGCCTACTGTCTCGCAGCACTCAAAGGGCTCTGCAATAGCCTCGGATACATAAACATCCGTGTCCATAAGCTGAAGTATGGAGGACGGTACAAGAGGAGTAACCTCGCCGTAGCAAACAAGGCGGGAGATCATACGCTGCCATGCGGAATATGTACCGAATGTGGTAATAGCGTGCATCTCCAGACGGTTTCTGGAATTCTTAACATCGACGGGGCCGATGGTAGCAGCCTTGGGAGGCACATTGGCAATGTCTCCGGAGCAGCCGAAGCAGCCGTGGAGAGAGTTCTGCATAATAGTCATGGGATTAAGCGTTACCACACGGGCTTCCATCTCCAGATATTCCTCAATGGGAGGACAGCCGAACTCGGGAGTGCAGGGATCGATGAACGCAATGTGACCTGCCCAGCCGGGGCCGGAGTAGCAAACATCAGCACCGCCGTCGCCGCAGTCAGCGATCATCTTGGAGTAATCCCTGATATTTTCGGTTGTGGGATAATGCACCTGAGACAGGGGCATACGGAGATCCTCGCGGATCTTTCCCCAGAAGTACTTCACATTACTGTGTGCAAAACCTGCGGCATAGTCAAGAGGAGCAATATTTCCGTCCTGATCCGCCCACTCGTCCATACAGAAAATATGTACATTGCGGCAGTTGATGTTAAGGCGGTTAATAGCCTCTGCCACAGACATATACTCAACGGGACAGGGGTTGGGGCATATCATGACGACCTTTTCGTTCATCATATCGCTTTTTGCGATTCTGCCGATCATATCGGCAATCCATATGCCGTCGGGGCTGGGAACCACATGAATACGGAAATTGGGATTAGGATGCTTTTCCATATCCTCGCGCTTGATGTTTCTGCATCTTTCAAGCACCTCACGGTTCTTGTAGGGCACGAAGGGTGCCGGATCAAAAGTAAACATTTTACCTCTCCTTGTATGTAAAATTATTTTTTAATTATTTTCGGGATAAAGAATTTTCTTAACGCCCGCCGGAGGGATTTTGTACTCCGAAGCAAGCATTGCCGCTCCCAGAGATGCGGTTTCCGCAGTGTCCAGCACCTCTACGGGGATATTTGCAACCCTTGCAAGAATACGGCACCATATATCGCTTTTCGCGCCGCCGCCGAACACCTTCAGCCTGTCGGCACCGCCGAGACTCTCAACAGCCTTTGCAATATCCCTTGACACGCCCTCGTACAGAGCGTACACAATGTCCGCCGAAGTAGTGGAAAGAGTCAGACCTCTGATTGCTCCGCCGGAGGACAGATCCGATTCAAACACGACGCCTCCCGCACCCGGAGCGGAATTCTCGGCAAGTGCGTCCATTTCCTTATAGCTCATGGAGCCGTACAGTGTTCTTGAAAGCCAGCGGAGCGCAGCTCCCGTCGTCATAAGCGCAAGCTCGGATATATACTCGCTGTTGCTGAAACGGAACAGCGAAGCGCCGCCGTCGTTTTCGCAAAGCTTTGATATAGCGGTAGCGGTACCGAAAGAAACGGTGCATACATCTTTTTCGATGCCCGCGCCAAGCGCCGCAAGCTTCTGATCCTGACCGCCCAAATAGACCGTGCAGCCCTCGTTAATACCGCACACCTTGCAGACCTCGGGGAGAAGCATTCCGACTTTTTCTCCCATACAGCCTACCTCCGGCAGCTTGCTTTCTTCAATACCGGCAAAATCGAGCAGCTCTTTGCTCCAGCAGCGGTTGTGAATATCGTAAGCCATTGAACCGCCGGCTACCGTGTAATCGCACATGGCGCGCCCGCAAAGCTTGAAATTAAGAAAATCAAGAGGAAACAGAATTTTGTCTGCCGCAAAGTATATGTCGGGCTTATGCTCTTTGAGCCACATAAGCTTCGGCAATGAATAATCACTCAGACAGAATTTACCCGTTACACCGTAAATATGCTTTTCTCCGAAACGCTCCAAAATCCTTGCGCATTGCCTGTCTGCACGCAAGTCAAGCCAGGAAACAGCATTGTCAAGAGTGCGTCCGTTTCTGTCAACGGGAACAAAAGAAATGCTTTGGGTGCTTACGGAAATACCGCGCACATCGCAAACACCCGACTTTTCCACAACATAGGAAAGACCCTCACAGACAAGCCGCCACCATTCGTTGGCGTCCTGCTCCACAAATCCGTCCTTGAAAATAAGCTCATATTCTCTGTTGTACTCGCACAAAACCTCGCCAAAAGCGCCGTACATCACGGTCTTACAGCCGGTAGTGCCCAAATCTATACCTATATACATATTAAATCACCTTGTATAATTTCTCCAGTATATTATAAATAAAGAAGCGCTGTTTGTCAATAAATTATCACGGCAAACAGCGCTGTTTTTATTGATTTTTCGTATGTTTACAGCCTTTTCGCGTTATTTCTCCACAAAGGGGCGCGCCCTTGCGAAAAATGAGCTGTCTTCAATACCGGCACATAAGGTATACAGCCTGTCCGCGGCATCGCTTTCCCTGTACTGCCGCATTGCCGCCTCATCAAGCCTTTGCCTGTCCGCAGGGTTTGTAAGCACGGGAACACTGCTGCTGCCGCGCAGAAAGGAAAGATACTTTCTGCCCGTACGGTTTGCCGCAAGAATTCTCAAAAAGCCCGGAGGCTCCCTAAGCGCCCCCGCCGTCACGGCACAGGCTTCAAAAAGCGCACATCGGCGCAGCCTCGCGTTTGTATACTGCTTTGTGGCGGCGGCAGAAAGCCACAAAGCGGGATCGTTTACGCTTCTTGCCGCCTTAATAAGCCTTTCTCCCACGCCCCCGCCGCTTTCCGCAAAGTGGCCGCAGGCGGGTACGGTGCGGAAATGATAAAACTCAATCTCCGTAAGGCGTGCAAAGCAGACAGGCGCGGCTCCGTACTCATTTCTGATGTCTTCCGACACTCCGTCCTTCGAGAAACGTGCCAGTATACAGTTTCTTATCTCGCTTGCGCTTTGCGTCTTTATTCGCTTTACGGGATGACACTCAATTGAGGCGCGTCTTACATATTCCGTCGCAAGTATATCGTTAGGCGAGGAATAAATACTTTCCGGAAAGCTCTCCCCCGACGCTCTCAGAGTCTCTTCCCTGTCAGCCGCGGCTCTGCCGGACTTGTGCTCTCTCCTGTCCTCAAGAATTTTCGCCGCCCGCTTCAGGGCATCAATATCCGCACATTCACTGCCGAAAAACAGCTCCTGCGCACCTGAAAGCTCCGCAAGACGCACTCCTGCCTCGGCAAAAAACTCAGCAGAGGCGGAGCAATAAGGAAAAGGAAGCTCGATTACAAGATCAACTCCGCCTTCAAGAGCCGCCCTCGCCCTCGTATATTTGTCAAATATTGCGCTCTCACCGCGCTGAACATAGTTTCCGCTCATTACGGCCACAAGCACATCGGCATTCTCTTTTGCCCGTTCAAAAATATAGCGGTGCCCCTGATGCATGGGGTTCAGCTCACATATTACAGCAGATACTTTAACCATTATTTCAAATTATTCCCCGAAAAGTCTTGTAAAAATGTAAACATTATTGTATAATTATATCGTTTAAGCACTATTTTACATTAGTAACTGTTTTTTGTCAATTATTTTAATTCTGAAAGGAATATTGAAATGAAAGTACTCGTAGTAAACGCCGGAAGCTCCTCTCTTAAATATCAGCTTTTCGACACCGTAAGCGGAAGCGTTCTCGCAAAGGGAATTTGCGAGCGCATCGGTATTGACGGACGCATTGAGCACAAGCTGCCATCCGGAGAGAAGCTGAAAAAGGACATCCCCATGCCCGACCACGCAGTCGCAACAGAGATCGTGCTGTCCTACCTTACCGATCCCGAAACCGGTTGTATCAAGGATGTCAGCGAGATCGAAGCAATCGGACACCGCATTGTCCACGGCGGCACTTATTTCACGGAGTCCGCTCTCGTTACCCCCGAGGTGATCGAAAAACTGCGCCTCTGCGTTGACCTTGCTCCTCTGCACACCCCCGCGCATATTATGGGTATCGAGGGCTGCACCGCCGCTATGCCCGGCGTTCCTCAGGTAATCGTAATCGACACCGCATTCCATCAGACCATGCCTCCCCAGGCATATACCTACGCCCTGCCTTACGAGATGTGTCAGAAGTACAGCATCCGCCGTTTCGGAGCTCACGGTACAAGCCACCGCTATGTTTCCGCCGAAATGTGCAAGATTCTCGGCAGAGTCGAGGGTACTAAAATCGTTACCTGCCATATAGGAAACGGCTCCTCCATTTCCGCCGTAAAGGACGGCAAATGTATTGACACCTCCATGGGTATGACACCCCTTGCAGGCGTTATGATGGGTACCCGCTGCGGCGATATTGACCCCGCCGTGGTAACTTATGTTATGAAAAAGACCGGCAAGACTCCCGACGAAATGAGCGACTTCATGAATAAGGAATGCGGTTTCCTCGGTCTGTCCGGTATTTCCTCCGACAGCCGCGACATCGAAGCTGCAATTCTCAAGGGCGACGAGAGGGCGTACCTCACCGCTTCCACCCTTGCTTATCAGGTCAAAAAGTATATCGGTTCATATGCGGCAGCAATGAACGGACTTGACGCAGTTGTGTTTACCGCAGGCATGGGAGAAAACAACCCCGAGCTCAGAGAGAGAGCCTGCACGGATATGGAATATCTGGGCATAAAGATCGACCGCGAGGTAAACGCAAAGGCTCATCATCAGTCCAATACCGTTGAGCTTTCCACTCCCGATTCCAAGGTAAAGGTATACCTTATCCCCACCAACGAGGAGCTTGTGATCGCCAGCGATACCGAGCGTATCGTTTCCGAAATGAAAAAGTAATCAAGAAATTATACAACCGAAAAGGAGCAGAAATGAAGAAGCAGTTTCCCCGTACCGAGGTTGGCGGCATTTCCCTGTCCCGCATGATAATCGGCACAAACTGGATAGCCGGCTACAGCCACAGGACTCCCAGCGCCGACCGTATGATAAAGGAAAAATTTCACGATTCCGAATCGATTGGGCCAATGCTTGACACCTTTCTTGAGTCGGGAGTCGACACCATAATGGCTCCTTTCGGTATGAATCCCCATATCTGCGACGCCGTGAAAACCGCGGAGGACAGAAACGGACGCGGTATGATAATGGTGGACACACCGGTCATAAATGTGGACGATTCTCCCGAAGCGCGGCGCGAGGCGCAGAACACTATAAAAGCAAGCGCAGCTCTCGGTGCCAAGATCTGCCTTATACACCATTACAGCGCAGAACAGCTAGTCAATAAGAACAGGCGAGAGATCGTGCGCCTTGACGACTACACAAAAATGATCCGCGACGCGGGGATGATCCCCGGGCTCAGCGCCCATATGCCTGAGCTTGTCATATATTCCGACGACAACGACTACGATGTTGAGACCTATATTCAGATCTACAACTGCGCGGGCTTTCTGATGCAGGTAGAAGCAGAAGCCGTCAACTCCGTAATAAGAAACGCCAAAAAGCCGGTCATGACAATAAAATCCATGGCGGCAGGCAGAGTCACGCCCTTTGTGGGGCTGAACTTTTCATGGGCAACGCTTCGTGATTGCGATATGGTCACCGTGGGATGCTTCAGCGAGAGAGAAGCCGCGGAGGATATTGAAATATCAATGGCGGCGCTGGAGCGGCGTTTGCCGGAGATTTCCGGCAGAGCAAGCCCCGCCAAACAGCAGGCGGTGCTGGGCGGCAAATAAAACCGAAAAAGGAATCCCGACGGGATTCCTTTTTATGTGTTATGTAATAAATCAGTTACTGCCGAGCTGAAGCCGTCTGACTTCTTCAAAAACAGCGCGGCGGCTCTTAACTTTAACAAAGTTGATGATGATAAATATAAGCGCGATCGTATTAAAGAAAGCACCGAATACGATCATTCCCACGCTGCCGCAGCGGGTAACCGCCTCACCGCAGTCCTTGTAAAGGCTGTCGATATAGCGCTGCGTCTTACCGATCATAATAAGGTCAATAACAGCAACGGGAGCAAACAGAAAGCCGTATATGAGCAATACAACACCGCCGGAAACAGCTCCGATAGCATAAATATCAGCAGAATCTGCAGAACTCAACTGATAATCGCAACGGTAATGCACGTTATTTACGGCACTGCCGATACCGCTTACCGTCATAACTATACCGATAAAAATAAGCAGCGCACACGTAACGGTAAGCACAATTCCGCACACCTTCCACGCAGTTTTTTCATGGCGGAGGTGGTTGTAAAGTGAGCGCATACATTCATCCTGAAGTGCAGGATCGCGTGGATCGTTCTGCGCACCTGTCGGAGTGCTCTGAACATATGTCGCTTTGTCATCAGTGGGATTTCCGCAACTCGGGCAGAATTTTACTCCGTCTTCAACGGGGCTGCCGCATTTTTGGCAAAACATATAAAACACCTCTTTTACTTTGCTATAATTATAATACGCATACAGCTCTGTGTCAAGAACAATTATTTCACACGCATAGCTTCCACCCTATCGCGGTCGACAGGCACATTTGCGGACCAGTTTGTATGGTAGATAACATATCCGGGCTTTGACTCCGGCGGCTTTTTTACGTTTTTCACAAGTGTATAATCTATTTCCGCGCTCGGTCTTTCCGCCGCCTTTGAATATACCGCCGCTATCATACATGCGTCGGTAAAATCCTCGGCAGGCGGCTCTTCAAGTGACGCACATTCCATAATAACATGGCTTCCCGCCATGCCCTTTGCGTGGAACCACCAGTCCCGCCTGTCGGCTTTTTTTAAGGTCAGCCAGTCGTTAGCGGTGTTGTTCTTGCCGCAGTACACCGTGTAACCGTTCCTCGTTTTGAAGGTCAGATATGAGGGACGCGAGCTTTCTTTGGATTTCGGAATTTTCAGCCCCGACGCATATCCCGCCCGGGCAAGCTCTGCTCTGATTTCCGCAAGCTCTTTTTCCGTTTCCGCCCGCACCAGCGCGTCCTGAACACTTGCAATATATTCGATCTCCCGTTCCGATAACACTATCTGCTCGGAAAGATGAGAGCGCGCAGACTTTGCCTTCGCGTATTTTTTGTAGTATCTCTGGGCATTCTGCGCGGGAGTAAGCCGCGTGTCAAGAGGAATTTCAACCTCCTCCCCCGTTGCATAATCCATAAGAACGGCGGCATTTGCACCCTTGCGCAGCCTGTAAATATTGACAGTAATAAGGTCTCCCCAAAGCTTGTACTTTTCTCCCTCGTCGCACTCCTCAAGCTCCCTGCGGCGCACATCAAGCTTTCTCAGCGCCCTTGCATGGGCGGCAGAGACGAGATGCGTTATATCGGAAGCCTTCTGACTAAGTTTTTCTTCTCTTGCCTTATCCGCAAAATAAGTGTCCAGAAGCTCACCGAAGGTATCAAAAGTCCTGACAGTAAACCCCGAGCCGTACTGCTTCGGGGGAATAAAGCAGTATTCCCTCGCCGCTCCGCTAGCGTCAATTACCATTGAAGGCGTACCGTCACGGTTTACAATACAGCGTATCAGGTTAAAAAACACATCGCAAAGACGGGGGGCACACTGGGAAAGCGTTGCAGAGGCGGCACCGCCGCTTTCAAAAGCGATCTCGCGGGCAACAAGGGGAGAAATGCCGGAAAAAGTTGACATAATAAACTTTTCACACAGCCTGTCAGGGTCGGCATCGGCGCAAAGACTGTTAAACTGTTCCCTGTCAACAAAAAGAGGGTCGGTCTTGTCCTGCTTCGGCGGCTCCTCATAAATTATGCCGGGCAGAAGAATACGCTTTCCGCTTTGAGACATCTCCGACTGCCGCAGAAGATTTATGATTTTCAGTGACTCATCGCAGAGAATAATATTTGAATACTTTCCCATCATCTCAACGATTATGTGTTTCTTGCATCGGTACCCCAGATCGTCTCCCGCGTCAAAATCAAGTCTTACAGCCCGTTCAAATCCGAGCTGAACTCCGCCCTCAAAGGTCGCGCCCTGCAAATATTTACGAAACATCATACAAAGCATGGGCGCCTTTGCCGGGTTTTCTGCTTTTTCACCGGTAAGACTAATTCGGGGACAGCGCGAACCTGCATTTATGAGCATACGGTGGGTCTCACCGGCACGGCGTATGACAAATATAAACTCGTCCCGCGCAGGCTGATATATTTTTTCGACCTTGCCGCCGGCGGCGCGGTCATTTATTTCACCCGTAACAAAGGATAGCATTCCGGCATCAAAAGCCACAGTTTTTCACCTTCAGTCAAATATTAAGTCAAATGCAGAATATCGCAAATTTCAGCATATGCCTATTTAAGCCCGCACACATATGAATATCGCGTGCCCGCAAGCTCAAATCCGCATTTTAAGGCAAGCGCGGAAGAAGCGGTGTTTTCGGCAGAGCATTTATACAGCACTTTTTTACCGTTGCCGATAATAAACTCACAAAGCGCCGTTACAACTGCCGAACCGTATCCGTGTTCTCTCGCCTCCGGCGCTGTTTCCACGCTTATTTCAAGGGAATTTTCGCCGCAATCTATATCGTTAATGCCCGCATACGACAAAATTTTCCCGTTATTTACCACCGCGAATATAACATCATTCTCGCCGGTCAGTTCAATTTCACACCCCGTATCGGCACATAATCTGTCAAGCTCGCTCTGCGAATCTATTTTTATGCAATCGCCGCAAATAAGCTTTTTATTCAATTGCCTTATATCGGAAATTTCGTATTCAAGCATTACGGAGTTTTCATGCTCAAAATGCTCATATCCCATATTTTCTGCAATTGTCTTATATTCGCTCTCTATATAACTGCGCGCCTTCTCTCCCAGCAAATCGTCTCCGCACGAGTCAATAAGCGCCTGTACCCTGTCGGCAAGAAAGGAATATGTTGTGATCTGCATTTCTCCCGAAACGGGTATATATATTTCCAGCGGCACCGCAACACAGCTTTGCCTTGCCAGCACAGCCGCTTCAAGTTCTTTGTCTTCAAAGCGCAGCATACGCCGTCCTCCTGCAGTTTGTTTCTAAAATCATAACATAAAAGAGCCTGCATTTCAACAAATACCCTGCAAAATTTTATTTATATCAGTTAAAAAACTGTTAAAATACTGGATTTTCGGCGCCGTATATGGTATACTTATTCAGATAATTTCATTTGTACATAAAGAAAGGACTTAAAATGCCCAGATATATAGAAAAAGCCGAAAAGCTTACGCTTCCGGTGCTTCCCACAAGAGGTTTGGTGGCTTTCCCCTCCATACCCCTCAATTTCGAGGTAGAACGGGAATTTTCCGTAGCCGCTCTGGAGGCAGCGAAAGACTGTGATATGTTCGTCTTTCTCCTGTGCCAGAAATCCATTGACTGCGACGATCCCACCCCGGCAGACCTGTACGAGACAGGTACGGTATGCCGCATAAAACAGACTCTTAAAAATTCCGAGGGCATAACCCGCGTAATTGCCGAAGGCGTATGCCGCGGCACCGCCGTTTCCTTTACGGGAGTCGGCAAATGCATGTACGCCGATGTTATGACAAAAACCGTAACTCTTGCGCGTGGAGAAGCCGACATACGCACGGAAGCGCTGCTGAGAGAGGCGACACAGTCTCTTGAAAATATGCTTTCCTTTGCGCCTGCCGATAACAGTGATTTGCTGCTTGCCGCAAGAGCCATAACAAATCCCGGTCAGGCGGCAGATTTCATTGCTTCAAGCGCCCTTGTAAAATTTGAGGACAAGCAAAAGGTGCTTGAAGTATACGAACCTCTCGCACGCCTTGAAACGCTTATAGTCATTATCGAAAGCGAAACAAAGCTTCTGGCGCTCGAAATGAGTATCCATAAAAAGGTACGCGAGGCAATAGATGAAAATCAGCGGGACTACTATCTGCGCGAGCAGCTCAAAGTCATACAGGGCGAGCTGGGCGGCGACAGCGAAGACGAAGCGGAGGAATACTACGATAAGATAGACGCCGCTTCCCTTCCCGACGAGGTCAGAGAAAAGCTTAACAAGGAAGTATCAAGACTTGCAAAATCTCCTTTCGGAAGTCCCGAAGCCACGGTACTGCGCAACTATCTTGACATCTGCCTTGAAATTCCGTTTAACAAGTATACGGAGGACAGGCTTGATATAGCCGCCGCAAAAAAAATACTTGACGACGACCACGACGGTCTGCAGAAACCCAAGGACCGCATACTTGAATATCTTGCGGTAAAACAGCTAAATCCCGAGCTCGGCAACCAGATAATCTGCCTCGTAGGCCCTCCCGGAGTAGGTAAAACCTCTCTGGGCGCTTCCGTAGCAAGAGCAATGAACAGAAAATTTGTCCGTGTTTCTTTAGGCGGCATCCGGGACGAAGCAGAGATACGCGGCCACAGAAAAACATATGTGGCGGCTATGCCCGGACGGATAGTCACCGCTCTCACCCAAGCGGGCAGTATGAATCCAGTTATGCTGCTTGACGAGAGAGACAAGCTGTGCTCCGATATGAGAGGCGACCCCGCCTCAGCCCTGCTTGAAGTGCTTGACGGCGAGCAGAACAAGGCGTTCAGAGATCATTTCGTGGAAATGCCCGTTGATCTGTCAAAGGTTATGTTCATAGCCACCGCAAACACTCTCGACACCGTTCCCCGCGCCCTGCTTGACAGGATGGAGGTGATCGAGCTTTCCACCTACACAAAAAACGAAAAGCTTTCCATTGCCAAAAACCATCTTATACCAAAACAGCTTAAGCGACACGGACTGACCAAGCGCAATATCCGCATTTCCGACGATGTTATATGCGAAATGATAGACGGCTACACAAGAGAATCAGGCGTCAGAAATCTGGAGCGCGAGATTGCCTCCGTGTGCCGTAAGGCGGCAAGAATAATGATAGAGAGCGGCAAAAAGAGCCTGACCGTCAGCCGCGAGCTGCTACCCGCACTGCTGGGACCGCGCAAGTTCCTTGACGACGAAAAAAGCCTTGAAGACGAAGTCGGCGTTGTCAACGGTCTTGCATATACCTCCGTGGGAGGAGATATACTGAAGATCGAGACTTCCGTTATGGACGGCACGGGAAAGCTGGAGCTTACGGGAACACTGGGCGATGTAATGAAAGAGTCCGCCCGTATCGCGGTAAGCTATATAAGAGCCCACGCCGCAGAGCTTGGAGTTCAGAGCGATTTTTACAAAACGAAAGACATACACATCCACGTTCCCGAGGGCGCAACGCCCAAGGACGGACCCAGCGCGGGTGTAACTATACTTTCAAGCCTTGTAAGCACGCTCACAGGACATCCCGTACGCCGGGATACCGCCATGACGGGAGAGCTGACACTTACCGGACGGGTGCTTCCCATAGGCGGACTGAAAGAAAAGACCACCGCTGCGTGGAACGCGGGTATCAAGCGCGTGCTTATCCCCGCGGACAATGTGACCGACCTTGAAGAAATCGACCCCATAGTCCGTCAAAGCCTTTTGTTTATCCCCTGCCGCAGAGCCTCCCAAGTACTTGACGAAATACTTGTTAAGGAAAAAGCGAGCACCGCAGAAACGACCCGCGAAAGCGGGCCGAAGAGTACGGTGATCCCCGCCGAAAGCCCGGTACATACACAGCTTCAGGTTTCGGGGCGCCGGGGTAAATAACCCGGCGCAGCCTGAAAAGAAAGGACGCCACATTGAACATCAACATCAACAATGCAGAGCTTCTCATATCGGCAGGGCAGCCCCGACAGTTTCCGGCACTGCCTATACCGCAGATAGCTTTTTCCGGCCGTTCAAATGTGGGGAAAAGCTCACTGATAAACGCCCTGCTGCGCCGCAAAAGTCTTGCCCGTGTCAGCGGAACGCCGGGAAAAACGGTAACCGTGAATTTTTATAACATTGACGGCAAAATAATGTTTGTAGACCTGCCAGGTTACGGCTTTGCAAAGCGCAGTTTTGACGATAAAAAACGCTGGTCAAGGCTTACCGATGCCTATTTCACGGGCAACAGCGGCATAGACCTGCTTCGCTGTGTCATACAGCTTATAGATTCAAAGGTGGGAGCCACCGAAGACGATAAGCAGATGATACGGTATCTGCAGGAGGCAGAGATCCCGTTTCTGGTAGTCTACACAAAATGCGACAAGCTTAACGCCACTCAGACAAACGAGCTGAAATCCTCATTCGGAAGCATCGACGGTGCCGACTGTGAAATCCTTTTCTCCGCAAAAACAGGCATGGGGCGCGACGAACTGTGGAAGGCCGCCCTGAGGCTTTGCGATATTCCGTAATATCTGAGATTTTCGACCTTACACATCGGAGGCATTATGATTTATTCGCTTATAAGATCCCTTATGGCAGGAGCTGCCCCCCGCGACGTGATACCCGGTATGATATTTACCGTCATCGTGGTGCTGTTTTCACTGTCTCTGCACGAGACATCGCACGGCTGGATGGCGTGCAAGCTGGGCGATAAAACTGCCAAATACATGGGCAGGCTCACTCTTGACCCCAGAAAGCACCTTGACCCCATAGGTACGGTATGTATGCTGCTGTTCGGCTTCGGCTGGGCAAAGCCCGTACCCGTAAACAGCCGCTATTTCAAAAAGCCGCGCCGTGATATGGCGCTTACCGCCGCAGCAGGTCCCGTATCCAATCTACTGCTGTCATTTTTGTCCTGCCTTGTATTTTGGATAATTCTGGCTTTCAGCGATTCTGCCGCAGCTTTCTTCTATTACGGCTTTGCCGGAGACGCAATTATGAATGCCTCCGTATGGCAGAAGGTACTGGCACTTATCGCTCAGCTTTTCTACTATTCCCACATACTTAATCTGTATCTTGCCATATTCAATCTTATACCCATCCCGCCCCTTGACGGCAGCCGCATACTGTTTATTTTCCTGCCCGACAGAGTATATTTCGGACTTATGAAATACGAGAGAATAATTTCCATTTTTCTTTTCGCGCTTCTGTGGATGGGGTTTTTCTCAAGATTTCTCTCAAACATATGCGGATATATCAGCTACGGCATGACATTCCTTATTCATCTGATACCGGGGCTTTGATATGGAAACCATAAACTATAAGCTTGAAAAATTCGAGGGGCCTCTGGATTTGTGTCTGACGCTCATACGCAAAAACAAAATGAGCATCGACGACATACAGATTTCCGTACTGTGCGACCAGTACATGGATTATATCAAAGCTGCGGGACAGGCGGATATTGAGCTGTCAAGCGATTTTCTTCTTATGGCAAGCGAGCTTATGCTCATAAAAAGCAAAATGCTTCTGCCGAGAAACGAAGAAGAGGAAGAAGACCCCCGCGCCGCCCTTGCCGCGGCAATGATAGAGTACGAGAGGGCAAAGGAATCCTCCGTACTTCTGCGCGATATGTTCAGCCGTTACGGCACTCGTATGATAAAGGATACAGACGAGATCGCGCCCGATAAAACCTACGTTTCTCCACACAGCGTTCAGCTTCTGTCAGCCGCCCTTGAGAGGGTTATGAGGGAGGTAAGAGTTACGGACGAGGAAGCGCGTGAGCGTTTCAAGCCGCTTGTGGAAAAGAAAACCGTATCCGTCGCCCTAATAGTGGAAAAGCTTGCAACAAGGCTCAAATCTTCCAAAAAAGTGCGCCTTGACAGTTTTTTCCGCAGTGCGGAAAGCCGAAGCGAGCTTGTATCAATGTTTCTTGCCATGCTGGAGCTTCTTAAATCCGGTATGCTCATACTTGAGGAAGAAAACCTTGACGAAACCGACGAGGGCGTAATAGACGCGGTATCGGGGGTAACCGTTTCCCTTGAAAAGGACGCCGACATTTCCGGCATGATAAATTTGATTTCCGAAGAATAAGAGGATTTTACAAATGAAACTTAGGGATACTGATACTGAGACAGCCGAAGAAGCATCTGTACAGCAGACTGCCGAGACTGCCGAGGAAGAGCTTGCGGCAGAAAGCGAAGCTTTCGAATATCTCAGCGTAGAGGAAGAAGCGCCCGCAGAGGATGTTGACATACGCCATTGTCAGAAAATTACAGAAGCTGTGCT
This sequence comes from uncultured Clostridia bacterium, assembly GCA_945949385.1. Classification (GTDB taxonomy): domain Bacteria; phylum Bacillota; class Clostridia; order Oscillospirales; family CAG-272; genus Avispirillum. The sequence continues at coordinate 57,643 of CAMFEL010000001.1, forward strand.
TTTTGCCGCCGGTTATCCCGTAAGCTATAAAAAGCTGGGGCAGGTGCTTGGCACCACGGCGGGTGCGGCCAAGCGCATAGTCCGTGAATATTCCGAAATATACAACTCCGACTGCGACTCAACTCCCCGCGGCATAATGCTGCTCTGCTTCGACGGTGCCTGTCAGCTCTGCACCCGCGAGCAGTACGGCACATATATCCGCGAGGCGCTGGGTATTCGGCGCGGCGGAAATCTGTCGCAGTCCTCCGTGGAAACGCTGGCAGTAATTGCTTATAACGAGCCTGTAACAAGAGCCTTTATTGATACAGTACGGGGCGTTGATTCCGGCTATGCCGTTTCGGCACTTTTGGAAAAACAGCTTATAGAGGCTTGCGGCAGACTTGAAGTGCCCGGCAGACCCAAGCTGTACCGCACAACGGAAAACTTTCTGAGAGTGTTCGGAATTTCCTCTCTCGACGAGCTGCCCGAGGTGGCAGTTCCCACCGCGGGAATACAGGAAAAGATAGAAATTGACAACGAGGAAGCGGCAAACACCGAAAGCGTTGAGGCAGAAAGCGAAAGCGAAGACTGATTAAAAAATCGGGAACGAAAGGAGTGAGAATATGACGGCAGTATTTATCGTTCTGGGTATTGCCGCCCTTATCACCGTAATTCTCAGGCTTTTCGTCCGCATTTATTTTACCTTTGACGGGACAGAGCTTGTCTCATATGTAAAACTGGGGCCGCTGAAAGCCATGATCATCCCCTCCCCGCCCCGAAAGCTGAAATTCAGAAAAACCGCCCGCTTCCTTCGCGGCAAAAAACTGACGCGTGCAAAGAAGCGGGGCAAATCAAAAGAGTTCGGCAGAACGGGAGACACTCTGGAGGATCTTATTTCTCAAATTTCCGAAACAGCAAAGAACCCTGAAATCACCCGTCTTTCTCTGAAGATCGCAAAGCTTATACTTCTCTACTTCCGATATATGATACGGGTCGAATTTTTCAAGATCCATATCGGCATAGACACTGGAGACGCCGCCTCCTCCTGCATTGCCTGCGGGGCGGCATATCAGACGGTAGCTTACGCACTTGAATTTCTCGATGTCAATACGGTGCTGAAGCCGCTTGACGACGGGGTTGTAAATATCAGTCCCGTATTTAATGACGGAAAAACAGTATACGATATTTCAGGCATAATACGCATCCGCCTGTTTAATATACTTCGTGCGGTTGCGACCTCCGCATTCCGGAGCGCCGCTGAAAATACACAAAACATTGCCGCCGGCGCGGCACGAAAGGATATGTAATTATGAGCGAAAACAAAATCGGCGAGATCATCAAAGCGTCTGTTGAAAGCATCAAATCCTCATTCGGCGCAAACACCGTAACAGGAGACCCCATAACCACCGCAAACGGTACGGTTATTGTGCCCGTTTCCAAACTTTCCGTAGGCTTTGCTTCCGGCGGTATAGACTATATCGGCAAAAAAGCAAAAATAGCCGCAGCCCCCGCAGCTACCACCAATTTCGGAGGCGGCGGAGGAACAGGCGTGTCAGTTACGCCCGTAGCCTTTATCGTCATCGCTCCCGACGGCACCGTGACTATGCTCAACGTCAACGAGCCTACCGTGCGCGAGCCTCAGGACCCCGTAAGCCAGATAATCGGCGCTATTGAGCGCTCTCCCGAGCTTATCGAGCGTCTCAAAGATGTGCTTTCAAAGAAAAAAGCCTCCTACGGCGACAATAAGGCAGAGGAAGCAAAAAACTGACCGTAAGCTCCTATCCCCACTGTAAATAATTGCTTGAATAAGCCGCCCCCATCCTTCAAATGCTTATAAAAAAGCATAAAAGGAGGAACAAAATGCTCAGAAAAACGGCGGCTCTGATTTGCTGTGTTCTTTTTCTGTCCGCTATAATGACAGTTATATCAAGCGCGGCGGAGGATACCCCCTGCCCCAAGGTCAGCGCGCGGGGGGCGGTGCT
>CAMFEL010000002.1 GCA_945949385.1 uncultured Clostridia bacterium
GTCAGTACAGCATAGCTGACACGTTCCAACTTCAATTCCGGTCTTGAAAAGCAGGCATAATCGCCCCAGCCTTCAAGGGATATTGACATAAGCATTCTCCTTTCCTGTTGATATTTATATTATAATACATGCACAGGGACATAAATGGGACTTTATGGCTGAATTTCAGACAAATTCTGCTTTGCCGGACTCGCTTTTTAATGACAGACCGGTTGCCCTGCTATATAGGTTCATATTTGTCAGCACCGCACAGCTTTCCGTCAGAGGCATGACATCACCGGCACATACCAAAGCGCGATATTGCTGTTCAAAAACGCTGACGCCGTAATGTCCAACTCTGCGGTAATCCGATTTACTTGCTGTGCCGTCCAGAAGTCGTTGGCATATATCCTCACCCATATCAATCGGAATATATACGGTTGCGGATGTTTGATCTATAAGATGAAAATTCTCGGAAACGGTCTCAAATGGAAGCAAACAGCCGTTTATGCCGTTGCGCAGAGCCTTGACCGCACCTGATTTATCGTTCATCTCTCCTACAAGGGATCTTAAAGCGTTAAAGTACCGTTCCATTGTTTCGGGATCTCCCGGGTCGCCGCCGCCGCTGAGTGCTTCCCGCGCGGCACAAATATTGATTCTCTGCATAAGAGGGGGCGGGGTTTCCCCTTCAAAATATGTAACTGTACTGTCCTTGGCAGCTCGTTTTCCCTCTCTGTTGCAGCGCCCTGCTGCCTGCGCCACAGAGTCCAGACCGGAAAGCTCGCGGTACACGGTCGGAAAGTCCACATCCACACCGGCTTCTATCAGAGAAGTAGATACCACCCGGCAGGGAAGCCCTTCTTTAAGCCTACGGCGGATCGTATCCAGTACTGCTTTCCGGTGAGCAGGGAACATTAGGGTGGACAAATGATAGCTTCCATCGGTCGGTAACATTTCAAAGATTTTTTGTGCGGATTTTCGTGTATTCACTATGCACAGCACCTGATTATGCCCGCTTAATTCCGATGCAAGTGCTTCGTCGGACAGCTTATCTCCGCTGCGGTATGTTATCCTTCGGAATTTTTGAAAATAATCGGACACATGAGGGCAAATCTCTTTTATCTGCAATTCAGGGCAGAATGACTGAAACAGATCGGCAAGCACCGGCTGCGTTGCGGTACACAGCACAACGGAAGAGCGAAAGTGGGATACCAGATTTGCAACTGCACCGATACAGGGCTTCAGGTGGCAGGTCGGAATCATCTGCGCTTCGTCAAAAATAATAACACTGTTTGCAATGTTATGCAGTTTGCGGCATTGGGACGGCTTGCAGGAATACAGCGATTCAAAGAACTGAACGGCAGTGGTAACAATCACCGGAGCGTCCCAGTTTTCCGTAGCCAGCCGCTGAAACAGATTGTTTTTGCCGGTTTCTTCTCCGTCATCCGTCAGGATTCCGCTGTGATGCTCTATTACATTATTCTCTCCCAGAATAGTACGGAAGATTTCGGCGTTCTGCTCAATAATAGATGTGTACGGTATCACATAAATAATGCGGTTCAGCTTGTTCTCTGATGCGTGCTTCAGTGCGAACGCCAGAGATGAAACTGTTTTTCCGCCGCCTGTCGGTACTGTGAGAGTATAGACTCCGCGTGGATTTGATGCGGCGTTCAGACATTGCGTCAGTATCTCGCACCGATTTTTGTTTATCTCCGATTTTGCCGGAAACCATGATTTAATATACGCATTAAGCTTTTCCGACAGGGTCTGTATATCATCATAGCCTCCGCGGCAAGCGGAACCCGTCATGAAGGCTTCGGTATCCAGATAATCTGCATCAACAAGGCATGAATACATCATACGTGTCCATAGTGATACGGTGAAAAAGTCGTGGAAATCAGGCATTTTCCCCGGTGAGGGCAGCGTCCCGTCCCAATGGCAGGCAGGAATGCTCCCGTCCAATCCTTTTTTGAGCCTACCCACGCATGTAGGCGCACCGATGTAGTCTGCCTGCACATTACCGAAATCCGGCAAGCCTCCGTGATGTCCGACAACACAGCATGCCATCAGGTCTTCCTGAAGCTTTGTACATTCCAATGCTCCGGCAGTTGCATGGTCTACCTTCGGACCGCCTGCAAGACGCTTTTGAAACTCTTCGGAGCATTTTCCGATGTCATGGGCATATCCCAGAAAGAATCCTCGCTGTTCTTCATTAAACTGAGAGGCAAAAGCAGCACATAGCGCTGCGGTGCCGCTGAGATGAGCTTCAACGGTTTGAGATTTGCCATCCTCGCGAATATGAGCATAATACATAAATAAATCCGCCCGCGTAATATGTTAATGTTGCATAGATTACAGTTAAATTTTAACACTGAAATAGTCAAAATGCAATATATATGTAATAACCGATTGATTTCGCCAAAAATCGGGTGAGCTTTGTAACCGTATGTGCTTTGTAGCTACAGAATAAGTATTTTTGCTCCTGCTTTTCTTTATTGTAGCATATGGATAGTCCCATAAATAGGACAATTACGGAAATTATATAAACTTTTCAGACTTTTTCTGCTTATTTCATTTTTGCGGCAAAAGGTATAAAAGGATATGAATCCGAATGCAATAGCATTATGAATCGGCGTGTATTTTGCATAGGTAAGCTTTTTGTATTTCAACTCCTGTATTGTGCAAATGATTGCATATATGTGATTCAAATTACATTCGTAATATTTCTTATAAACTCCTGAACCCGGCTGAGACCTGAGGGCTTACAGCCTACAAGCCATGAGGCGCTGTATTCGGCAAGCCACGAGTCAAAATCTTTCTGCAGAGCGGCACCGTCGCAGAAGCCGGGCGCTTTGTTTACATAAAGATATTCTTTGTTCATAAGTGCAAGTCCTCTTGCGGCAAGAAGCAGGTCGGTTATTCTCCTGTCGTCGGAATCAAGAGATGTCAGTTCCCGGGTTGCCTGCCTGCACAGCTCAAGCGCATTTATACCGTCGTTGGGGTCATAGTCTTCTTCGTCGCTTAGTGTAAGCCTTGTTTCCTTTCCCTCCAGAGTATTGGCGCTGTGCCATATAACAAATCGGCTCCACGAGCAGGCAGAGGCGGCTTTGCTGAGCTTTCTCAATACATTTGCCATATTGTAATCCTTTATACCGTACATAAGCAGGGTGGCGCTTCTTTCAAAGGCTTCATCGGTAGGAGAGTCCGAATTCCAGCTTTTCTGTGCGCCGACAAGGGCGCCGTACAGATTACAGTTGAATGCGCAGATATGTCCGAAGTCTCCCCAGTTTGTATTGAGTACGCCAAGGGCACCGTATTTTTTGGCAAATGCAGAAAAATCGGATATGTTGCCCACGGATGTATCAATATCCTCAACAAAGTTATCCCAGCAGGAGGTGCCGGGACACACTATCTGAGTAAAGCCCAGATCATAGTAAAACTTCGGTATCCACTCATTGACCTGCTTGCGGTAGCACCAGTTGAGGATAACAGTATCCCCGGGCACACGCTTTTTTGCCGCTTCCGGTCTTGCCATACATTCGTCGCCCCACATCATGGGCGTTTTGCCGTGTGATTTTACTATTTCAATAAGCTTATCAAGATGGTAAAAATATGCCTCGCCCTTATCCTTGCCCTGATTTTTTCCGCTGCAAAGATCAAGAGTCTCGTCGCAGCAGATATTGAAATACTTTGAGCGGAACAGAGGTATGTACTGCTCCAGCATACTGCCTATGACCTGTATTGTTTTGGGATTGTATACATCAACGGTGTGATGCCATTGCCGCTCAAGCCAGTAGTTTCTTGTGATTTCATGCTGCCCCAGCTCGCAAATGTCGCAGTATCTGTCGCTTTGAAGCAGGGTGAAAAGATGTCCGAAGGTGGAGAGGGAGGGAACAAGGTCTATAAACCTGTCATGGCAGTAATCGTCAAGCTCCAGAATTTCCTCGGGGGTCAGGGCGTTTTCGGCAGTTGAAATGCCTTCCAGCTCCTTGAAGGTAAAGGCGTCCTCCACATAAAGCTGCAGAGAATTCATTTTGAAGTATGACAGCATATCCGCTATTTTTTTGAGGGTCTCAAGGCGGTTTACTCTGCCTCTGGATATGTCGTGATAAAAGCCTCTGTACACAAAATCGGGGGCGTCGTCTATTTGGCAGCAAGGGACAAAAAGACCGTTTGCACATATAAGCTGTCTCAGGGTTTGTATGCCGTAGAAAGCGCCTGCGGCACCGGAACCGCAGACAGTGATTCTGTCTTTTTCAACCGTGAGTTTGTAGCTCTCGCCGCCTTCGCCGTGAGTAACCACCACGGCGTGTTTATTTTGCCCGGAGGAGCTGATGGGGACATAAGAGTGTGTGAGCGCTTCAAGCTCTCTGCAAAGAGTTCGTGCCGCCTTCACTATTCTTTTGTCGGCGGCAGAGTCGACGAAAACAGAAAGGTTTTTCGCTTCAAAGCAGCCTTCGTATTCTGCTGCCTGTCTCGGTGTTGGAATGACATTTTTCATAACTGTATCCTTTATTCGGGACTTGCCCGTTACTTTATCCCGATTATAACATATCAAATATAAAAATGTGGGTATTTCGGAAAAAATAAGAAAATTACCGAAATTTTTCCCCGGTGGCTGTATATCAAGATTTTTGAGTGTTCGACAGAAAAAACTTACTGTTTTGCGTGAAAATATGATATAATCGTTTTACAGGCACTTACTGTATGGAAAGGGTGAGTATTATGTCCGTATATGTAACCTCGGATCTGCACGGACTGGAGCTTTGCAAGTTGAAGGAATTGCTTGAAAAGGCGGGCTTCGGCGATGACGATTGGCTTTATATTTTGGGCGATGCGGTGGACAGGCAGAACGACGGCGGTGTTGAAATTCTGAAGTGGCTCCTTGAGCAGCCCAATGCTCAGCTTATTTTAGGCAATCACGAGGCCATGCTTTTGTCATGCGAATTCCTTTTCGGTGAGATAACCGAGGAAAGAATTGAAGCGTTGGACAAAGAAAAGATGGGTCTTGTCATGACCTATATGCAAAACGGCGGGGATGTTACGCTTGATGCTTTGAGAAAGCTGATGAGATCATCACCCGAAACCGTATCGTATATTATGGAATACCTGCACGATGCGCCGCTTTACGAAACGGTTTCTGCAGGCGGCAGGGATTTTCTGCTGGTACATTCCGGACTTGACAATTTTGATAAAAGCAGAAAGATCACGGACTACTCCCCCGATGAACTGCTTTGGGCGTGGCCGACGGCGGACGATGAGTATTATGACGGAATTGTAACCGTTTTCGGTCATACGCCTACCGTAAGCTACGGCAAAGAGCATAAAGGCAGAATACTACGCACAAGGACATGGATAGATGTAGATGTGGGCGTTCCTTACGGCAATTCTCCCGCACTGCTCCGACTTGACGATCTGGAGGAGATCTATCTGTGAGCACGGGCGATATGTTAAGCTTTTATATTATAAAAACTGAAAAGTTCATCACGAAAAGTGTGTGAATGTGATTGACAAACACCGTGCCTTGTGGTAAAGTATACATATAGAATTTTTACGGAAGGTGATATTATGGAACATATCAAGACTATCAAGACCCGCAATCTGTGCGACAGCGCTAAGAACGGCGGCTGCGGTGAGTGCCAGACCTCCTGCCAGTCTGCCTGCAAGACCAGCTGCGGTATCGCAAACCAGAAGTGCGAGAGCGCAAAGAACAGCAAGTAATATTGCGTATTGCAAAATGCCGCCGAAATCGGCGGCATTTTTTCGTAAATATAAGTGCGATAAAGGAGATACAAAAATGATTCATCAGTATAAGCTGGGCGGCTGCAATATTGTTCTGGATGTCTGCTCCGGTGCCGTTCACGCGGTGGATGATGTTGCCTACGATATTATCGGTATGTTTGAAAAGCATAGCCGCGAGGACATACTTGAGGTTATGGAGAAAAAATACGCGGGAAGCGGAGATACTACCCGAAAAGATATTGAGGAGTGCTACGGTCAGGTCGAAGCGCTTCGGGACAGCGGACAGCTTTTTGCGCCCGACACCTTTGAAAATATGGCGGGAGAACTGAAGGAAAAGACCGCCGGAGTTGTGAAGGCTCTGTGCCTGCACATTGCCCATACCTGCAATCTGAACTGTTCCTACTGCTTTGCCAGTCAGGGTAAGTACCACGGAGAGCGGGCGGTCATGAGCTTTGAGGTGGGAAAGCGCGCCCTTGATTTTCTCGTTGAGAATTCCGGCAGCCGCCGCAATCTTGAGGTGGACTTTTTCGGCGGCGAGCCGCTGATGAATTTTCAGGTTGTCAAAGATCTGGTGGCATATGCCCGCAGTATTGAAAAGGAAAAAGGGAAGAACTTCCGCTTTACACTGACCACCAACGGAATACTGATAGACGACGATGTTATTGAGTTTGCCAACAGGGAATGCAGCAATGTGGTACTGAGCCTTGACGGGCGTAAGGAAATCCATGACCGCTGCCGTGTGGATTACGCGGGCAACGGAAGCTGGGACAGGGTTGTCCCCAAATTTCAGAAGCTCGTCAAAGCAAGGGGCGGCAAAGACTACTATATGCGCGGCACCTTTACCCACGCAAACCCCGATTTTCTGAATGACATACGTCAAATGCTGGATCTGGGCCCCACGGAGCTTAGCACGGAGCCTGTGGTGTGTGCCGAGGGAGACCCGGCGGCGCTTACGGAGGAAGACCTGCCTATTGTATCGGAGCAGTATGAAAAGCTGGCGGAGCTGATGCTTCAGCGGGACAGAGAGGGCAGGCCCTTTACATTCTATCACTATATGATCGACCTTACGGGCGGCCCCTGTATCTACAAGCGCATATCCGGCTGCGGCAGCGGCACGGAATATATGGCGGTGACTCCCTGGGGAGATCTGTACCCCTGCCATCAGTTTGTGGGCGAGGAACGGTTCTGCCTTGGCAATATATGGGACGGCGTCACAAATACCGAAGTCAGAAGCGAATTTGCAAGCTGCAACGTTTACGCCCATCCGGAATGCCGCGACTGCTGGGCGCGGCTGTATTGCTCTGGCGGCTGTGCCGCCAACGCATACCATGCCACGGGCAGCGTCACCGGAGTGTACGAATACGGCTGCAAGCTGTTCCGCAAGCGTATGGAATGTGCCATTATGGTAGCTGTGGCGCGTGAACTGGGCGAATAAGCTTTTAGTTTGAAAGCAAAACGAGGGCGATCGCAAGCAAGCTGTTTTTACCCATTTGTGTCTTGCCGCCGAAAAGAGGGCGGCAGGAAGCATAGCCTTTATGCTTTGAAAACTGCCATACATCAACGAAAGGCACGGTCATAATTATGGAGACACCTATCTGTGACTTCGTCCGCAAATATGCCGAAAGCGACGCTTTGCGCCTGCATATGCCGGGACACAAGGGAGTCGGCCCTTTGGGTGCGGAACGCTTTGATATTACGGAAATCGACGGCGCGGACAGCCTGTATGAAGCAAACGGTATAATACGCGAAAGCGAAGAAAACGCCGGAGGGCTTTTCGGCTGCCGGACATTTTACTCTACAGAGGGCTCCTCCCTGTGCATACGGGCAATGATATACCTTATTATGCTGTATGCAAGAAAGACCGGGAGAAAGCCCCTGATTGCCGCGGGGCGCAACGCCCACAAAGCGTTTCTGAGCGCCGCCGCCATGCTTGATGCTGACATAATGTGGCTATACCCCGAAAACAGCGGGTCATATCTGTCATGCGCGCCCGATGCACGGCGGCTGGATGAGATTTTGTCAAATGCCCCGGAGGCTCCGGCGGCGGTATATATTACCTCTCCCGATTATCTTGGCAATACGGCGGATATTGAGGCGATTGCAAAGGTGTGCCGCCGCCGCGGGTGTCTGCTTGCGGTGGACAACGCACACGGTGCGTATCTGAAGTTTCTCGATGTTCCCGCTCATCCCATGGATCTGGGTGCGGATATATGCTGCGATTCCGCCCACAAGACTCTGCCTGTGTTTACGGGCGGAGCATATCTGCATATTTCACCGTCGGCGCCGGAGCTGTTTGCGCGTCAGGCGAAAAATGCTCTGGCAATGTTCGGCTCGACCAGCCCCTCTTATCTCATTCTGCAGTCGCTGGACGCCGCCAATATATATCTGGCAGAATACAGACCCCGTCTGCGCAGTTTTTTGGCACTTGTCGAAAACCTGAAAGACGAGCTTATCGGATGCGGATACTTCCTGTACGGAAGCGAGCCGCTGAAAATTACGGTTGATGCGAAAAAATACGGTTATCACGGAGGGGAGCTTGCCCGTATTCTTTCGGAAAAAAGCGTTATCTGCGAGTTTTCCGACCCGGACTGGCTTGTGCTGATGCTGACTCCGGAAAACGGTGAACAGGGTGTGCAAAGGCTGAAAGAGGTACTGAGAGCCATAACCAAAACGCCCAGGAAGGAGCCCAGGATGGTGCCTTCGCCGCCGATAACGGAACAGCCGCCCGTATTTCACAGGGCGCAGAGAGTGCTTTCCGTAAGAGAAGCGGTCATGTCCCCGTCGGAAACCGTTCCCGTGGAAAAAAGCCGCGGGCGCATACTGGCGGCGGTGACGGTAGGATGTCCGCCTGCGGTGCCCATACTTGTCAGCGGAGAGCTTATTGACGACAGCGCGGTTTCCTGCTTCAAATACTACGGCATTGAAACCTGTGAGGCGGTTTGCGATTCATAAAAGGCATTTGCCAAAAAACAGTTGAGCTCCGAATGTGCGCGCATGAACCGAGCGACGGCAATGCATTTGAATAAGCGTATACTATGTACTCGGAAAAGGCGTTGCTTGAAGAATGATGTATGTATATTGTGCCGGCTTGAAAAGGAGAATGAAATGAACAAGACCGTGGTTATTATGATAGGTATTCAGGGAAGCGGCAAAAGCACATTTTATGAGAAGTACCTTTCGGATAAGTATGTCCGCATAAATCTTGATACCTTGAAAACGAGGAAGCGGGAAAGTCTTCTTATAGAGGAGTGTATAAAGCTCGGAAAAAGTTTTGCCGTGGATAATACCAATCCCACAAAGGAAGACAGGGCGAGGTATATCGTTCCGGCGCGAAATGCAGGTTATAAAATTGTCGGATGCTTTATGGAGTCAAAGATTGCCGATTGCATTGAACGCAATGATCAGCGGTGCGGGAAAGCGAGAATTCCGGCGTGCGCAATCGCCGCGACATCAAACAGGTTGCAGTTGCCCGATTACGGGGAAGGCTTTGACGAGCTGTATTTTGTAAAAAACGACGGTCAGACCATGACCGTTGACAGATGGAGAGAAAACAATGAATTTTGATGAACTTGATAAGAAAATGCGCGTCTATGAGCAATCTGTTGATTTGTGTGTGCTCCCGGATATGTATCTGGCGGCGCGTATTGACGGCAGAAGTTTTTCCCGGCTCACCAAGGAAATATGCAATTTTGAAGCTCCTTTTGACGAGCGTTTTCGCGATATGATGGTGAACACTGTTAAGCATTTAATGGAATGCGGTTTCCGTGTTGTTTTCGGTTTTACTGAGAGTGACGAAATATCTTTGCTGTTTCATAAGGAAGAGAATACTTTCGGACGAAAGGTGCGCAAATACAATTCAATTCTTGCTGGGGAGGCAAGCGCAGCGTTTTCTTTGCAATTGGGGCGGATAGCTGCAATGGATTGCAGGGTTGTACCTTTGCCGAGTATTGAGCGTGTGCAGGATTATTTTCTTTGGCGTCAGGAGGACGCACACAGAAACGCGCTGAACGCACATTGCTATTGGATGCTGCGTAAGGAAGGCTTGGAAGCACGGGAAGCAAATGACCGACTTGAAGGAAAAAGCATTGCATATAAAAATGAACTGCTGTTCTCTCACGGAATCAACTTTGACAAGCTGCCGGCATGGCAGAAGCGCGGCATAGGCATTTATTGGGAAGACAGTGAGAAAAAGGGATTTAATCCCGTAACGGATCAGGAAGTAACCGCACTGCGACGGAGCTTAAAGGTGGATTTTGATTTGCCGATCGGTGAGCAATATGCACATATGGTATCGGCATTTTTGGAGTGAAACCGAAAAACACATCACTGAAGATTTATAAGAGGTTATTAACCGTGAAACGGAAAGCGCTGCTTTCCGTTTTCTGCAAGGTGCGCAAGTGTGCGCCGGAACGGTGCTGTCTGCGTTGGCGCAATAAACAAACGCGGCATGGCTGCGTTGTGCATTGTGACAGTTTTGCGTTTCCGGCAAAAAAGCAGTATGCAATCGGTATTCAACTGTGCTAATATGATACGCAGAAAGTGTGTATACATTTACCGGAGGGAGTATGCTCGGTACTGTATTTAATATTCAAAGGTTTTCTCTTTTTGACGGGCCGGGTGTAAGAACCGTGGTATTCCTGAAAGGCTGCCCCCTCAGATGCGTTTGGTGTCACAATCCGGAGGGGATCGACCGAAATCCTCAGATTATGTATGACCCGAAGTGCTGTATTGCTTGCGGCGACTGCGCGGAAGCCTGTCTGAAGCACCGGCACTTTTTTGCAGGCGGGCTTCACGGCTATGTCAGAGAGGGCTGCGACGGATGCGGAAAATGCGCAAAAGTGTGCCCTGCGGGAGCAGTAACCGTTTCGGGACAGCTTATGGATACAGATGCTGTTATGGCAGAGGTGATGAAGGACGGCTCCGCTTACCGTATGAGCGGCGGAGGAATGACGCTTTCGGGAGGAGAACCGCTTTATCAGGGGGAATTTGCCCTGTCTCTGTTAAAATCTGCAAAGGAGCGGAAAATCACAACCTGCGTGGAGACCTGCGGTTATGCAAAGGCGGAGACAGTCAAGGAAGCGGCAAAGTATACCGACGATTTTTACTTTGACTACAAGGCAACGGGAAACGGGATGCATAAGCGGCTTTGCGGAGTAACTCAGACACTGATACTCGAAAATCTCTCTTTGCTGTGCGGGCTTTGCGCAAGGGTCACTCTGAGATGTCCCATTGTTGACGGAATGAATGATATTCCCGAGCACATTGAAGGAATTGCATATACGGCAAGGGATTATTCATGCATAAAAGAGGTACATCTGGAGCCTTATCACAGGCTTGGCATATCAAAAGCCGAAAAGCTGGGACAGGCTGCCGCGTACGACGGAAGACCCCCGGAAAGGGGAAGACTTGAAGAGTACTGCGGCAGGATTTCGGAGCTTTCCGGGAAACCGTGCCGTATCAGTTGATGAAATGCTGCCGATAATCGGTGAAACGGAGGAGAATTATGACCGATTACAAAAGAACTGACGAAAAGTTTGAGTTTTCGCCCAGAATGGCGAGGGTAAAAGCGGATATTATGCCAAGGCTTCTCCCTCAGAGCGCAAGAGAAGATACCGTATGTAATCTTTGCGAGCCCGGCGGAAGAAATCCTTTTCTTGATGTGTTTCTTGAGATGCCCGACGCGCCTCATGTTATTGCTCATGCTAACGCCATTGTGCGCTCATGGCTGACAACTCCGGCAGTTATTTTCCCGGACGAAGCCCTTGTGGGTATTCCGAGACCGCGCTATCCTATGATGGAGCATTTCAGCTGGGGCATTGTGGGCGCCCACAGCGTTTATCAAACGGAGGGAATGACAAAAGAGGAGCAGGATGATCTTTACAACCGCATAAATCCTCTTGACTGGACATACTTTTGCAAAGAGGCTGATCTGCTGTTCGGCTCTCGTGAAAATTGCGATATTGTATCCGATGACTGTATTTTCAGTGCAGGAGGGTATCAGGGACATACTGTTCCAAACTATTTCACTCTCCTTGAAAACGGTCTTGACGGTATGCTTGAACTTATTGATAAATTTGCTGCCCGTAACAACAGAGATCAGGCCACAAGGGATTTTTACGAGGCAAACCGCATCATAATCCGCGGTATGTCCGACTGGCTTATGCTATATTCCCATAAGGCGGCAGAGCTTGCAAAAGAGGAAAAGGATGCTGAGCGTAAAAAGCAAAACGAGGATATTGCCGCCAACTGCGCTTTCGTAGCTCACCGTAAGCCCGTTACTCTGTATCAGGCGGTACAGCTTATGTGGACATTGGCTGTGTGGGATTGGTGCGATTGCCTTGGCCGTGCGGATCAGTATCTGTATCCTTTCTACCTGTATTCAAAGGAACACGGCGATGTAATCTCCGTTGAGGAGTCCATCACTTCAATCATGTTCAAAATCTGGGAGTTCGGCGCTCATAACATTACCATGGGCGGCGTTAAACCCGAGGACGGTACCGATGCCGCAAACGAGCTGTCCTATATGTTTTTGCAGATACTGAGAAGTATTCATGATGTTCACCCCAGAATGGCTGTGCGTATTCATGAAAACACTCCCGATGAGCTGATGGATCTGATTACCGCCATGTGGTCGGAGGGTATGTCCGACCCTACTGTTGTAAGCGATGTGAATGCCATTAAGGGGCTGACCGATATAGGCGTGCCCCTTGAGGACGCAAGAACATACTGTACTCTCGGATGTCAGGAGATCGAGATCCCCGGCAAATCCAACTTCGGCTGCGAGGACGGCACCTTCAATGTTGCGAAGGTATTTGAAATCGCTATGAACGGCGGACGCAGCATAAAACATCCCGATAAGAGAGTGGGCCCTGTTACAAAGGAGTTTACGGAGTGCGAGACCTTTGAGGAATTTTTCGATTCCTTCAAGACTCAGCTTGAGTATTACACCCGTGTGTTCGTGTATCTGTGCGACAGAGGGCAGGAAATGAGGGGCGCCAACTTTGCCAAGTTGGTCAAAACGCCTTTCACGGACGGATGCCTTGAAAAGGGTATCCCCCACGATTGCGGCGGACCTGTTTATAACTACGGAGTTGTGGAAACTGCCGGAGTACCTCCCACGGCAGATTCGCTTACCGCAATAAAAAAGCTTGTGTTTGATGAAAAGAGGATTTCAAAAGAAACTCTTGTTGCCGCTCTCAGTGCAAACTTTGAGGGCTATGAGAAGGAACGGCAGTTGCTGCTTAATCATGCACCTAAATTCGGAAATGACAACGACGAAGCGGACGCTATGGCTGTCCGCGTGCTGGATCTGTTCTGGACGGAGTGCGGAAAGTATAAATCCGTACGCGGAGATGTATATACCGGTGCCTGCTCGCTTCTTACGGGAGGGATCGCATACGGGCGCAGCATGGGCGCAATGCCGGACGGAAGATTTGCGGGAGAGCCTCTGGGCAATTCAATGGGACCCCGTCCCGGCGCAGACAGGTGCGGCGTAACCGCAATGCTGAATTCCGTAGCAAAGCTGCCTCTGCACAAAGGCGTGGGCGGTACAACTTTGAATGTAGTCCTTACCGTAAAGCTCCTTTCAAATCCCGACATCAGAAAAAGCATTGCTGCCACCGTTAAAAACTATATGCTTACAGGCGGTCAGCTTGCTCAGATTACCACCGCCAATGTTGAGGATCTTATTGATGCTCAGGAGCACCCCGAGCGTCACGGCGATCTTATAGTCCGTGTCGGCGGATTTTCCACTCAGTTTGTGCAGCTCGGAAAAGATGTTCAGGACGAGATTATCAGCCGCTACAACGGCGAAACGGCATAAAACAGACGCACCCGGGGGAAACGGTGGCGCAGATATTTTTCTTTTCAAAAGAATTGCCGCATATGCTGCGAATTTTGCCGGCGGAAAGTATACTTACAGAAATAAGAAAGCAAGAAACGGAAAGCGCGGCTTTCCGTTTTTTGTCTTCAAAGGCTCGGGAAAACGCTTTTGCAAGTATCACTTGACAAAATCAAGCAACTAATGCTTTCAAATTTTTCGATTTCTGATATAATAGAAGCAGATAAAGGTGGTGTTATTATGACAGTCGGTGGCAAAATACAGTCATACAGGAAAAGACTCGGTATGTCTCAGGAGGAACTCGGTCAGAAGCTTCTTGTAAGCAGACAGACAATAAGCCTGTGGGAAAACGGGCAGACCGTTCCAACCATAGACAACCTTATCCGCCTGAAAGAAGTATTCAATGTTTCCGTTGACGATATTTTAGATGTAAGTGACACCGAAACCGAAAAACAGACACCTGAGGAAACATACAGTTTTACATTTGCAGAAAATGAACTGAAAGAGCTGAACAGAATTCAAAGGTCAGGGATATATAAGAAACTGATTATATTCACTTTGATTTCATTGGTGCTTATTGTCGGTCTTATATATGCCCAAGCATCTGATCTTGCAACCGGATTTTTTGCAGGCTGTATTCTTGTGTACGAAGCCTTTATGTTAAAAAGTATTGTTGTATATAATAAAGCTTGGAAAAAAAGTGTGCTCAGAATTTGCAAAAGTACATATGAATACAGAATTTTCGACAATTGTCTTACTATAATTATATATCGGAACAATGAGAAAATCCGTGAGTCAAAATACAGTTTTGAAGATATAGAGCAGGTGCGGCAGGCCGGCAAGTTTATTTTGATTCAGTTCAGCGGACAGCTGTATATTATACGCAAAAGCGAATTAAAAGAAAATTCGTTTTTCTATGCGTATATGTATAAGAATCCGGAAAAAGTTGTTGAAAAAACTGCACCGGGCAGATGGAAAACCATATCGGTGATTCTGTTTGTTTTTTCGCTGCTTTCAATTCTCGGTGCGCTTGTTACAGTAAATACTGTATCAGGCATAAACGGTATGTTTGCTGAAAATATGTGGATATTCTATCTTTGGGTGCCTGTTCCGCTTGCGTCAACGGTTTGCGGTTTTGTTATGAGTTCAAAAGGTTATAGCTTCAAAAAGAATATAATTGCCGGACTTATCATGATAGCCCTGCTGTGTATATACGGTTCATTTTCATTTATGTTTCGGTAAAAACTGATATCATTTTTTGAATTTGTCAATTGACTAAAATAGAGCTTTATGCTATTAACTGTTGTGCTTTTCCATATATGCGAGGCATATTGCGGACAGGTAATAAAATAATTGATTCTCCGAAGTATATATGATATAATCGCATCGGAAAGCTTTGCAATTCAATATGATTGATGTGAGGTGTGAAATGGACTTTCCGAAGCTGAAAAATACCCTGCTGTGCAGAATACTTGTGTATGTTTTGGTTATCGGCGCATTTGCGGTGCCTGTAATAATAGTAGCGCTTATAGATGCTATTCCTTCATCGGTGAAAGGCTGTCTTTTAGCTGCTTTCATAACGGTATTTTCTTTTTACTTAATTTTAGATTTTTTACATTATATTTTTTAAACTTAGAACTGTCGAGAATTCGCTGTGTTCCGTACCTTTTTTGCAGAACTTCGGGACGCGGCGGACGCGGAGTAGAAGTATTTGTTGAGGTCGATGAAGACAAGAAAACTGTTATCGCTTTTCCTCCCGAAATATGGGACTATCCCAAGGACAATTACATGTCAAAAAAGAAGATTACCGAAGTTGAAAATATGATAGTTTCATATTTTGCAGACCGCGGTTACACGGTTGTGTTTCTAACTGAAGAAGACGATGGCGAAGCCTCGGATTAACATGATAATCCGCTGTAAAAAATCCGACCCGAGAGGGGCGGATTTTTTGCATATGTGTAAATAAACAAACACGGTAAAACTTTATTGTGCATTGTTACAATTTGGCAAATTCACATAAAGTTTTGTTGACAGTAAAGATAGAAATTAGTAAAATTTAAGTGTAACAGAGGATAAATGTTTTGTTAATATGAGAGGGTAAATGTATGAAAAAGTCGGTTGCAATTATAATTGCGGTTTTGCTTGCGTCACTGCTTCTTGCGTCCTGCACAAATGCTGACAGTGCTCAGAACGAAAAGCCTCAAATAAAAGCTGAATGGACTAAATATGCAAGCGGCACATCTGAGTGCGCATGGACATACAAAACTCTCATTGCATTTTTCACAAGAGATACGGCAGCGCTTGCGAGCGCTGCCGGCATTGACGAAAAAAGCATAGAAGATTTTGAAAGCATAGAATTTTCGTCATATGATATATCGGACACCGACGGGAAAGCACCGCTGAGTGTCATTTTTACCGTTTCAAAGAGCTCTTGCGAGGCTTTTCCGGCGGGAGACTATGAATACACAATTGAAAGTTTCCACAGTTCTCCAGAGATTTTTCCTTTCTGGTATCGGGTTTATGATACCGATACGGAAAAAACGGACGAAAGCTGCACAAAACTTGCAAAAAGCGTTTGTCAGTATATGATGTCCTGCGCTTACGGTCAGAGTGGCTATGAAAGTCTGAATCCGCAATATGACGGGGTAATATACAGTATTATCAAATCAGATATTGCGTTGCTTGGCTCGTGCAGTATGACGGCCGAGAATATCAACAAAAAGGCGAGAGAGCTGTTCGGGATCTCGGATTTCAATATAACGGACGGGCAAATGGAAGTATACCGAAGTCGTGCAGAGGAGCAGTCTTTGCCTCTTCCCGGCGTGTATTACGATATTGCGGCTGTTCGTACCGATGGGGGCACTGTGGAATTTGACATACGCTTTTTCGGCGACTGCATGGGGCTTACGGCATCGCACTGTATTACATATTCTTTTGAAAAAACCGATACAGAATACGGATACAGGCTAAAGGAAGCGACTGTCACAAAGCGCAGCGCCGTTAAACCGGGTTTTTACGAAATATGAGTTTTTGCTGATGTGACTCTGATTTTTTGATTTGTACCAAAAGAATATTGCGAAAAACATATATATTGGATATAGGCACCTTGTACTGCAGGGAGGATCAGTATGGCGTATTTTAGCAGAGCTTTAAGTTCATCTCCGTGGATTGTGTCTGCGGAATAAGTTAAAAGGAGTGCTTTTTATGAAAATAAAATGTGCGGCAGTTATACTATTGGTTTTAATCATATCCGCCGCTCTTTCCGGGTGCGGCAATTCTGTCAGTATGAATTTTGCGAAAGAGGGCGTGGCGGTTTTTAAGTACGGAGATGCAGATGTGTCTGAAAAGCTGACCGAGCAGGAGCTCAGCCTGATAAAGAGCATATTCGACGGCAAGAATTTGTACAGTGACCGCCCGTCATGCGGATTTTCCAAAAGTGTTTCGGTAAAAATAAACGCTTCGCAGACTTTTTGCTTTGCCTGCGACACTTGCCCCATTATATATTGGGCGGAAAAAGGCAAGTATTTCAATATTACAGAAAAAGAACAGGAAAAGCTGTATGAAATACTGGACGCATACGGATTCAGCTTCCCCTGCGTTTAAGTTGACAAACCGATTTTGAAGACGGAGTAATAATGAAAATTGAAAAAATAAGCGTAATCGGCGATGGATTTGTCAGTTGCCGTTCGGGATTCTATCGTTCGGAAAATATACTGTCCGAACATACGCGGTATAACTTTACAAAAGGTGTGAACAGGCTGGAGGGAGATATTGACGACGAGAACTGGTCGGTAAGCTATTTATTATCCATGCACAGCATCCGCCCAAAAGATTTTATCCTTTTCGGAGATGTGAAAGTGGAGATAAACGGCGAGGCGTCAACTCTTGCAGAAATTGAAAAATACACCTGCTATATGGATTCGCTGTATCCCGATTTCGGGAAGAGGAAAACAGTCAGACAGCTTGTGACGGTTGGACTTAAAAACAACAAAATGACAGAGACAGCCGATAATCTGAGGGAAATGTTCTGTATGTCTATGGATCGCTTTGACCGACCCGTGCGGGCTGTGGGAAACGAACGGTATAAGGCTATGGCTGCCATTGGGTACAGCCGCGGAAAGCAGGTATACTGCTTCCCGTGGCTCAGCAAAAGCAGATTTGATTATTTTCACGGAAATATGACAGGTCTTTTGGAGATTCTTGAGCGGCTTGGCGTTGTCGTAATATTGCCGGTGGGCAAATGAAAAAATGAAAACAGCGGATTTGTATATAGAATTCGGAGGATATAATGGAACATTCAAATATTTTATTGAAAGAAAAAACGAGCCGTAGAGGATATTTGAAAAGCATTATCGCGCTTTTGCTTTGCGTAATAATGCTGCTGTCGATCAGCGCTTGCGGTACGGGAAAAACGGATGCTGGCAGTGAGACCGACGGTTTTACAAACTCCGATTTCAAGGGAATGTATATATGCCGCGGCGAAATATATGAAAAGTTTATAAGCGATTCGGAGGAATACATCCCGTATATCAGCTTTGACGGCAACGGAGCCTGTACGGCGCGTATATACTATATAGGCGGTCTTACCTATGTTCCGGGGACATACAGCGTCAGCGGAAATACAATGGCGGTAGATTTTGACCTTACATATTCGGCGGTTTGGGACCCCAAAGGCGAAATGCAGGAATTGTATATGGGCGAGTCGTATACTTTTTCAGTAACCGATAAAGAGCATATAAATATCAAGAACGGATTTTATGCGGTGGATGACGGAGATTTATTTGAAAAGGTTTCCAATGAGCCGCAAAGACTGCCCGAGGAATCGGAATTCAAAAGCTATATGGGCATTTATTACTGTCAGTCCGGCAGCTACGCCGACGCGGATATTAAGGATGACACCATGCCTTATGTGTATATCGCAAAGGAAGGACTTTGCTGTTTGCATATAAATTCTGCCGGCGGGGACTACGGACGCGATATATGGGGCGCATATTCGTTGGAGGACGGAAAAATTCGTATTTCCGAAATGAAGTTCCAATATGAAGAAGACAAGGATCCGGACAGTAACAACATACCGCATGAGTATGTTTTTGAGATTACGGACGAGAACACTCTGACAATTGACAGGGGATTTTACAATGCGTCGGCGGGGGATGTGTTCGTAAGAGGGCAGTAAAGGAGCACGGCGCGGTTTGACAGTTTTTGAAACAATATTAACGGAGGAGTAAAATGAAGAACGCAAAAGATTTTTCGGCAGGAGCACCGACGCGAGACGGATATTTGAAAAGCATTATCGCGCTTTTGCTTTGCGTAATAATGCTGCTGTCGGTCTGCGCTTGCGGTACGGGAAAAACGGATGCTGACGCTGAGACAACAAATGCAGTCACTTCGGACACAGCGAAGTCCGACGGCACGGAGACTGCCGATTACATAAGCGAAAATGAAGTCGGGAAAAAGGTAAGCTCCGAAAACCTGCTTTGCATTGTTTCAAAATATATGACATCTATGCTGAGTGACATCAGCGATGAGGCTGAAGTCCCGTTTGAAAGCGTTTTCAGATATTTTAAGTTTAACGGCTGTTATGATTCGGTAAACGGCGGCGTGAGAGAAGAAATGAAGCAATACTTCAGCGAAACGGACATGACTTTTACCGTGCCGTCTTATATCGCCGACAAATATCTGTGCGACCGCTTTAACACTGTTGCCGATCACACGGTTGACGAATACGACAGCGAAAAGGACGCCTATGTGTTCAAAACTGTAACGGGCGGGCCTTCGTATATTTATGATTTGCTTGGGTATGATTTTGATTATGCAAACGATTTGTACACATTGGATGTGTCGTGTAGTATATCGCTTGATACCGAATATTTAAGGACTCCCCAAAGACTGGTGTTTCAAATATGGTTTAAGGACGGAGCATACAGATTTGTTTCCGTCAGACACGCAAAAACGGTTGTGATTTCAGCCGACGGCGGCAAGGTGCTTTCCGACCGGTACGGGCGTATTGAGGTAGGTGAATACGGGGAAGCAAATGCATATAAGCATTGGTGGCTGATGGCTGCGGATACCGAAGGAGAGTACACCCTGCATCCCGCTGTTGACGGCGAAAAAGCGCTGTGCATCATTGACGGTACTCTTGTTATCAAAGAGAAAGAGAACTGGCACGACAGCGCGCAGACGGCGGAGTTCGCGTACGTCTTGAGACGGCAGATGACGGCACGGTCAGCCTGCGTATTACCGACGGAGAGAAAGATTTGTATATAGACCCGCGGGCGGACTCTTTGCTCAGCGACAAGCCATACGGGTGGAAGCTTGAAGAAGTTCTCGAAAAGACCGATGGAAACGGCAATACTGTTGTTGAACGTGTTCCGATAACATCATATGAGGAGTATTAAAATATAAATAAGATAAAAGAAAAAATAGGTCATTTGGGAATTTCTAGCCAAGGATATTTTATGGACAAAATAGATTGTTTTTGTTGGATAAGTCAATTTGAATAATTGGAGGAATAATGAAAATGATTATATTAATTAATGGTCCTTTTGGGGTTGGAAAAACCTCGGTTGCAACTCTTTTAAATGAAAATCTTGAGAATTATATAATTTTTGACCCTGAGGAAATCGGTAGTATGCTTCGTAATATTGTTACAGAGGACATACAGTATCAGAAGGAAAAAACCGATGATTTTCAAGACATTATATTATGGAAAGAATTAACTGTACTAATTGCAGCAAAGTTGATGGCTACATATAATACAAATCTAATTATACCTATGACTATTTATAAATTGGAGTATTTTAATTATATTATTTCAGAGCTAAAAAAAATAGATTCTCAAGTTTATCATTTTTGTTTGCTGGCACAAAGACAGACAATTGCAGATAGATTGTTAGAACGAGGGGAAAAGATCGGATCTTGGCCTTTCAAACAAATTGACAAATGCTTATATTCTTTTGAACACAACTTTGAAATGTTTGGACAGATAATTTTTACTGATTGTTTATCTGTAAAAGAGATTACATCTGCTATTCTAAACACTGTTTTAGAATAGAAATTACAATAATAAGAGGCGCGTTTCAAACATTATACATTTATTTTTGGGGAGATTTTAAAATGGTTTTATTGTGGTGTATTATAACATAATTTGAGAGGATTTAACTTGAACGAGATTGATTATTATTATTATTATTTAGCAAACATGAATCTCAACAGATTTCCTGGGATAAAAGATAACGATATTTTCTTTTTGAAACCTAGCATTTCTAGTGGAGTAAATTGGCTTGATCCTCCACAATTGAAGCTTCGGTGCGGTTGGGGATGTCCGGTCAACCAAACAAATGCCGTGGTGCGACCGCTTGTTAAAGCTTGATACCGACGCGATAATGACTGTGAAAATGACATACCGCTATGATAAAGACAAAATTGGTTATATTCTGTGCGGTGCAGAGGCTTAGGATGAATATGCCGGTTGAAAAAGCACGGTTCAAAAGCATACATTAAGTTGATTTTTCGCACGGCGGGCTGTATAATAGCAGCAGGAAAGGAGCGGCATTATATGAAAAAAGTAATTGTACTGATCGCTGCGCTGCTTATGACGGCGGCGCTGCTTGCAGGCTGCGGATTTGTTGTTGTAAAAAACGGATACGGTGAAAATTCTGCCGATATACCGCCGAAAGGCGATACTACGGAGGAAAGCTCGCAGACTTCCCATGAGTCGACGGGTACAGCCGACGGAGAAGCGTATGAAGAATACGAGGAAATTCTGGAGGATTACGGAAGAATCGTGGATTTCCGGCTTTCCTCATCATATAAGGACGATACGGACAACGGAAAGTATCCCGATCTTGAATCTGATTTGGAAGATTATATGAGTGACGAAGATATACACGGGGTGCGGGAAGCGAAGCTTCAGTACAGGTGGTCCTGTATGCTTGCCGATATGACTGCCGACATGAAAAATCCGTCGCGGGACTCCTTCGGCTATATTTTCAAGGATCTTGACGGCGACGGTACGCAGGAGCTTTTATGGGTAAGCTCGGATTATAATACGGTGTTTGCGGTGTTTGCCGTTTATGACGGTGACGCGGAGCTTATTGACGCTTACTGGCCGAGATACAGCGGCGTCGTTACCGACGGCGGCGAGCTGTATACACTGAGCAGCAGCGGCGCGGACACCTTTGAATATGCCGTGTCAAGGCTTGATAAAGACAAGGAAAATCCTCTCAAATCCGCAAAAAGATTCGGCTGTCAGTCCGGACAGTATTATGCGGATATTGACGGCACCGCTGTAAGTATCAGTGAGGAGGACTTTCAAAAGCTTCTCTCGGAAAACCCCTTTGAATTCGGTCAAAGCTGGAAAGAAAATAAAATGTATTTGCTTAAATGATCCGAATACAGATACGGATCTGCATATCAAAACAGCAGCAGGCGGGAGCCTGCTGCTGTTTTGTGTGTAACCGCCTTGGCGGGAAAACGCATTATTTCAGCATATTTTCTATTATTTCAAGCTGCTTTTTTGTTTCTTGTGCCGTCATGGGGATAAGGGCGTTGTGCTTTGCCAAGCCTTCCAAAAGGCATATTATATGCAGCGCCGCAGCACGGCAGTTTTCGCAGGAATATGCGCCCTGCTCACAGCCCAGCCGTATCATTTCGGCAACGATGTCGACAGAGTTTTCTGCGCGCTTTACTATCAGCGCGTGACACTCGGGACAGCTTGCGGCAAATTCGTTTACGGCGTTGTCTATATACTCCTTCGGGTTGAAAAGATGCTTTATCCTGCTTCTGAGAAAAGCATTCAGCATCAATGCCCCGGGAATGCCGTTTTTCATGGCTTTGTCAAGCGCCGAAAAAGCGTTATTTTGCTCGGTTTCTATAAGACGGGTGAAAATCTCCTTTGTGGAGGAAAAATGCCGGTACAGCCCGCCGCGGGACAGCCCGCACTGGATGCGGATATCCTCCATGGCAACTGCCGCATACCCTTTTTCTGCAAAAAGAGCGCGTGCGGTGTCCAGTATTTTCAGACGGGTAAGATCGCCTCTTGTGCTCATATAACCACCTCTGCGGTTATTATAGCATTATTTTTCCTCTTTTTCAACGGGTTTTACGCCGAGAGACTCTCTGACCACCTCTTCCGAGTAGTGAGAGGGCATTTTGAAGCAGGCGAAAAAGCCCACGATACACATAATGCAGACGATGACGGGCACGCAGAACACGCCCACCTTCCAGGTCTCGCCCTCGATGACGACACCGTCAATAACCTTCTGCACCTGAACATTCTTTATGTATTCATAAACAAGGCCGGTGGAAACTGCTGCGACCGCAGAGGTGGCAAGTGACTGAACCGCGAAGTACATAGCTGTGTGATCCTTGCCGGTGACCTTGAATTCCATAGCGGCGATCTGCGACGGGATCATATAAGGCGTTGCAAAGAACGCGCCTATGGCGAAGCTGCCCAGCGTTCCGCCCGCACAGCCGATGATTATTCTAATGGTTTCGTTGTGGGGGAAGAAGTATTCGCTGCCTACGCAGAAATTAAGTATGGCAACGGCAAAGGTCAGAAGACACACCTGATAGCTGAAGCGAATGCCTTTTTTGTTTATGAGCTTGTAGTACAAGAACAGCATGAGAGGTACGGGGGCAAAGGCGCAGGTGTTCATTATTGCCCCGTAGGTTGCACTGAGATTCATAACGCCGGAAATAAGTGTGTTCTGCGCGGAAAGGAACATCTGCAGTCCGAAGTACGCGCAGGCGTTGGGCAGAAGCCAGCGGAGAAACAGCTTATTTTTGACAGTTGCCTTAAGGCTGTCCGTAAGCTTAACTCTTGCCTCGGGGAGATAGTCCTTGCCCTCGCCGTACTTTTCGCCCTCTTTGATGATAAACAGGGGGATAAGCATGGTGAGCATAATGGGCGTTGCCAGCATAACCAGCTTTTTGATGTTTACGCCGCTGCCGATAAACACGGGGATAAGGGCGTATACAAGGCAGTAGCCGATGGTATCGAAAAAGGATTTGAAACTGCCCACTCTGGTGCGCTGCTTTTCGTCCTTGCAGACGCTGGAAAGGCTGCCGTAAAAGGTAATGAGCGACAGGGTGTAGGAGGTAAAGAACACCAGAAGCATAGCGCACATCCATACGGTGTTGACCAGGCTGTTTTCGCGCCATACAAGGGGAGTCCATGCAAGCACATAGCTTGCCACCATGGGGATAAAGGCGATGACGATGGCGGGGCGTCTGCGACCCCATTTAGTTCTCAGATTGTCCGTAAAGGAGGCGAGAGGGATGTCCACCAGACCGTCAAAAATCTTTCCTACCATCCACAGCACGCCGAAAATGGAGGGCATAATGAGACAGTAGCCGGAAAGGCTCCAGGTGTCAATGTTGGCGGTAAGTCCCGCAGGGTTCACCGCGTCGGTGAAATAAGCGCCCAGCAGTACCATAAGGAGGTTGGGACCGAAACCGCTGGCGGCATAAAGAAATTCTTTCCACTTTTTGTCGAGGGATGCCATAAAATACATTTCCTTTCACTTTTTGCGACATATATGTCGCAAAAAGTATATCACATTTCGACGCAAGATGTCAATAAAAATGTTTATATTCAGGAAACAATTTATATTAAATCGGTTTAGAAATAAGCCGAGGAAGCAAAAATCCCCCGTAAGGCTCAGCCTTGCGGGGGAATGTCGGAGATATTACTTAAATGTGCGTTCAAGCGATTCTTCAAAGACTTGTTTTCCGGTTTTGAAATCTAAGGATTTAAGCGGTTTGTTCCATGAAAAAGGGCTTGACGGATGGGAAGTGTATACAATATCCGTACCAACGGCGGGTTTTGCCGCGTTTATGTCTTTATATGCTTTTCCCGCCGATACGGAAACGAAAACAACAAGTCTCGGTTTGATTATATCAATTACTTTGTTCAAAACTTCGGAGGAAGCCGCTGCGCTTTTGTTCCATACTTCGTATGCAAGAGAAGTGTCGCCCAAAAGTTTTGCCGATTTTACAAGAGAGTTCCAATACTTCATTTTGCTGTAAAGCGCAGGCATTTGGAAAAAGTTCATGAACGCAAAGCAGTCAATAAGCTGTTTTTTATCAAGGGTTATGCGGTGTATTTCTTCTCCCAGTACTGCCTTTGAAAAAGACTTGATTGTGTTTGTAAAAATACCGTACTTGCCGCCTTTGTCTCCGCTTTTGTAGTTTTCAACCACCTGTCTTGTGTTGAACCAGCCCTCGCTTCCCATGCTTACCTTTGGGCACGGCTCATCCCACCAGAGGTCAAAATCCTTCAGCGTAACTTTTGAAGAGTGTGCGCTTTGATTTATGTAGTGACTCTCGCCTACAATGAGAATACGGTATTTTTCGTAGTCTTTCCCGATAAACGGCAGATATTCCGGATGTATGCGGTAATGATGAATGTCATTCAGAGCGTTTTCCGTAACGGTTGCTGCAGCCATTTTGTACCTCCTGTGTTATAATATACGATACATTATATTTAGCTATGGGTCCAGTCTAATTCATACCAGTTGAAATTCTCATAATTATATACATCTACATATCCACCGGCTGGCGAGTAGCGTGTATATGTTGTTTGCAATAGTACAGTATCTCTTAATGCAGAGGCAGCATTTGAACTGATATTAAGAAGATAGGTAGTCATTTTATAATTACCTCGATAACCTGTTCGGTATTCAATATTACTTCCACCAGCCAACCAATTGTCTGATACTGCGAAAGTAACATTTTTTATACCGGATTGATAGAATGCATACTTGCCGATGAATTTTACGGCTTCCGGTATAGATATTGAAGTTAAAGAATAGCACTGACAAAACGCAAATTGATCAATTTTAACAAGGGAACTCGGGAAACTGAGGTTTGATAAATTCATACAATTATAAAATGCCGACTCTCCGATTTCAGTTACTGTTTCCGGTATTGTAATTGTTGATAATGATTGCAGACCGGAAAATCCATTATTCAGAATCTGTGAAACCGCAACCCCGTTATATGTGCTTGGAATAGTGATTGATATGCTGTTCTTTGCACCGCTTCCGGCTCTTACGCCGTAAGTGTTGTCAGAAAGTAAAACATATTCTAAAATTTCACCTGTTTCAGATGAGTCTTTGATACTTCCGAGGTTATCACTCGTTCCGTCTGTATATGTGACAACGAGCTCACCGTCAATAATCTCCATATTGGCAATTCCTCTGCCGTCTGCGCCGGGATCGCCTTTCTCTCCCTTTTCACCCTGTGCACCGGTGTCGCCCTTATCGCCTTTCTCGCCTTTTATGTTGCCGAGACTGTAAACGGTGTTGTCGGTCATAAGTATGCTGAGGTCGCCCGCAGAGGAGAGGGTAACGGATTTAATACCGGTGCCGTCTTTGCCGTCGGCGCCGTTTATGCCGTTTGCGCCCACAACAACGCCCAGATTCGTACTGCTGCCGTTTGTGTAGGTGAGTACAAGCTCTCCGTCGGCGTTTATCTCGGATTTTGAAATACCTATGCCGTCGGAGCCTTTGATATTGCCGAGATTCAGGGTCGCGCCGTTTGAAAGCGTTACGGTCAAAGCGCCCTCTGCGGAAACCGTGACATTGCTGATGCCGATTCCGTCTTTGCCGTCGGCGCCGTCTTTTCCGTCAGCGCCGTTTATGCCGTCTTTGCCGTTTGCGCCCACAACAACGCCCAGATTCGTACTGCTGCCGTTTGTGTAGGTGAGAATAAGCTCTCCGTCGGCGTTTATCTCGGATTTTGAAACACCTATGCCGTCGGCGCCCTTTATATTGCCGAGATTCAGGGTCGCGCCGCTTGTAAGCGTTACGGTCAGTATTCCGTTGTCAGACACGGACACATTTGCAATACCTACGCCGTCGGCTCCGTCCTTTCCGTCCGTGCCGTTGACACCGTCTTTGCCGTTTTGTCCGTCGGCTCCGTCTTTTCCGTCGGCACCGTCCTGCCCGTCTTTGCCTACGATACAGCCGAGGCTAATGCTTGAAGCATCGGAGAAGGTAAGCACCAATTCTCCGTCTGTGTTGATATTTACATCGGAAATGCCTATGCCGTCAGCGCCGTCCTGTCCGTCCTTGCCGTCCTGACCGTTAACGCCGTCGGTACCGTCGGCTCCGTCTTTACCGTTTGTGCCTACAACAACTCCGAGATTGGCGGATGTGCCGTCCGTGTATGTAATGACCAGCTCGCCGTCTGCGTTGATTTCGGAGGAGGCGACGCCTACGCCGTCCTGACCGTCGGTGCCGTTTATACCGTCGGCACCGTCTTTGCCGTCTTTTCCGTCCGCGCCGTTCACGCCGTTTTTACCGTCGGCACCTACAACACAGCCGAGATTTACGCTTGTTCCGTCGGAATATGTTATAATAAGCTCACCCAAAGCATTTACGGATGTTCCGGAAATGCCTATGCCGTCGGCGCCGTCCTGTCCGTCTTTGCCGTCCTGACCGTTGACGCCGTCGGTACCGTCGGCTCCGTCTTTACCGTTTGTGCCTACAACAACTCCGAGATTGGCGGATGTGCCGTCCGTGTATGTAATGACCAGCTCGCCGTCTGCGTTGATTTCGGAGGAGGCGACGCCTACGCCGTCCTGACCGTCCGTGCCGTTTATACCGTCGGCACCGTCTTTGCCGTCTTGTCCATCCGCGCCGTTCACGCCGTCTTTACCGTCGACGCCGTTTTTACCGTCGGCACCTACAACACAGCCGAGATTTACGCTTGTTCCGTCGGAATATGTTATAATAAGCTCACCCAAAGCATTTACGGATGTTCCGGAAATGCCTATGCCGTCGGCACCGTCCTGTCCGTTCTTGCCGTCCTGACCGTTGACGCCGTCTTTTCCGTTTTGTCCGTCAACACCGTCCCTGCCGTCTGCTCCTACTATTTTTCCAAGCTCCATGACGGTTCCGCTTGTGAGAGTGATTTCAAGCTCTCCGTTTGTATTTATAAGGATATTCCGAATACCGACTCCGTCGGCACCGTCGCGACCGTCGGTACCGTTTGCACCGTCTGCGCCGTCCGCACCGTCTTTGCCGTCAGCGCCGTCAGCACCGATAACCCGTCCGAGATTTGAAACGGTGTTGTCGGAAGATGTGATTATCAGTTCACCGTCGGAGCTTACTTCGGTCTTTACTATGCTTATACCGTCGGCTCCGTCAATGCCGTTCTTGCCGTCGGTGCCGTTCAGACCGTTTGCTCCGTCTTTGCCGTCCTTACCGGCGGCGCCCATAACATTACCGAGATTTGAGCGCTGCCCGTTGGAAAAGGTCAGCACAAGCTGCCCCTCGGAGTTAATTTCTGCGCCCGTAACGCCGATACCGTCGGCACCGTCCTCGCCGTTCTCTCCGTCTGCGCCCTTTGCGCCTACTATAACACCGAGATTTGCGTCGGTGCCGTCGGAATATGTGAGTACAAGCTCACCCATGGCATTAACACGGGAGGCGGTAATGCTTATGCCGTTTTCGCCGTCTTGTCCGTCAATACCGTCCTTGCCGTCGGCTCCGTTCTGACCGTCTTTACCTGCGGCGCCCATAACACTACCCAGATTTGAGCGCTGCCCGTTGGAAAAGGTCAGCACAAGCTCGCCGTCGGAGTTTATCTCCGAGCCGGTAACGCTTATACCGTCGCTGCCGTTCATGCCGACTACCTTGTCAAGGTTTATTACGCTTTCGTCAGACAGCGTTATTACAAGCTGACCGTCGGCGTTGATTTGTGCCGCGGTAATGCCGACTCCGTCCTGACCGTTTTCGCCGTTCTTTCCGTCTTGTCCGTTCAGTCCGTCAATGCCGTCTTTGCCGTCTTTTCCGTCGGTGCCGTTAATACCGTTTGCCCCGTCTTTGCCGTCAACGCCGTTTGTGCCGTCTTTGCCGTCCGTTCCCACTGCTTTGCCGAGATTAAGCACTGTTCCGTCGGAAAGGGTAATAAGCAGCTCTCCCTTTTCGGAGAATGACGCTGTTTTAACAGAGGCGGCATCGCGGCTTGCCATATCCGCAAGTGCCGACGCCCATTCGTCCTTTGTGCCCGTGTATCCGCCGTCTTTGGCAATATCGTATGCCGATTTGCCCTCAAGGGACGAGAGCCATTCCTGCACGCTGCCGTCGAAACCGTTCTTGACCGCCAGCTCATATGCGGACAGACCGTTTTCAATATCTGTCCTGTCTCCCTTTGAGTTTCTGTGCACAATATTTGCAACGAGGAATGATATTCCCACGCAAAGAAGAAGTGCCAGAATCACACATAGGATTTTCTTGCCTATATGGCTTTCTTTATTTTCTCCGGTGCTTTTAACACCTGCTTTTTCAGTTAAAGAATCGTTTTTGATGCTCATATTCTTCTCCCTCTTTATATTGTATTGTTGTTATTATTAAAACACACAATTCGTGGATTGTCAATACATTTCGTGCATTTTACATTCGTTTTGGACACTATATATTACAATGATACAAAGAGGTGATGAAATGGGTTTCGGCGATGTTTTGAGAGAACTGCTTGAAAGTAAAAACATAACTCAGAAGCAGCTTGCGGAGGATTTGAATATAGGCGTTACCACAATAGGAAACTATGTACGGGGTCTGCGCGAGCCGGACTTCGCGACTCTTAAAGCGCTGGCGCGGTATTTCAATGTTTCTGCGGACTATCTTCTGAATCTTCATACCGATAAGACCGAAACTCACGCCGAAGATGAGATTCTTCACATATACCGTTCCCTTACACCTGAGCAGCAGAGGATATATATTGAACAGGGCAAAGCGTTTCGTAAGGGAAAGAGCAGATAGAAGGGTAAATTTTACTCAATACAAAACAAACCGTCTCACCAATGGTAAGACGGTTTGTTTTGTAATAGGCTTCAGTTATTGGGAACTATCTCAAAATCTATACTGCCGCTGGTTGTTTTGATTTCGCATATATTCTCCGAAGCCGTGCGGGGCACATTTACATCGCCGCTGACGGTGTCTGTTATAAACGCTTTTTCCGTAAGCAGTGTGCCGGACACATCTCCGCTGACTGTGACGATTTTGAGAGACGCCGCGTCGGAGCGATTAAGCTCCACCTCGCCGCTGGTGGTTTTTATGTCTATATCCGCTTCTGCCGTGACTTTCTCAAAAGTTATTTCACCGCTTGTGCTTGCGGCGGTGATGCTGCGGCAGACCGCATCTTCGATTTCAATACTGCCGCTGACAGTCTCAAGCTTTATGTCCGAGACGGAATTTGCAGAGGATACTTCTATATCTCCGCTGGTGGATCTCAGGTTCAGCTTTTCGGGGGCTGCATTTCTGATCTTCTGCTCGCCGCTGACTGTCTTTACGGACAGAGTACCCTTGACTGCGGCGGATATGGACACATTTCCGCTTGTATTGTATATTTCGGCTTCACCGAAAGAATATCCTTCCGGCACTTCCACATTTCCGCTGAGGGTCGTAATATCAAGCGAGCTGTAATCGCCCTCCGGCAGATACACCTTTATTTCCATTTTACCCCAGTATATGCCCATGCGCTGATACCATTTGCGCTGGTCATATCTCTTTACCGTAAGCGTTCCGTTCTCAACTTCGACCGTGTGCGTGATCTTGTCGCTCTCGTTGCATACCACCCTGCATTCTGAGTCTGTCGAAGGGATAAGGAGCACATCGCATTCCACTCCGTCAACGGATATGCTGTCAAAGGCTTCGTCAATATTATAGGTCTTTTCCGTAAATGTCATGGTATTCATCTCCCTAAAGTCTAAATTCATGGAGAACACGGCGCCCAGCGCTACCGCGGCACCCACAAGTATCAGCGCGCCTGCAACTATAAGCAGGACTATACTGCGTGTTTTCATTGATTTTTTCCTTTCTTATTCTTCTTATTCTGCAAAGCTTATTTTACAAATCCGGATTTGATTTTCCGTATGAGCTTTTTTGTCATGGCAATCACGCCCTTTGTAGACTGCACCGAAGCAATTCCCGTGAGAATTGCAAATCCCGCGCACAGCATTGCCGCTCCGAGAGAAAGGGCGGCTGCGGCAGGTGCTCCGGAAAACAGATATGCGAAGGCAGCAACAAGGCAGGCTGCGGCGCTTAGTCCAAAGGCAAATGCCACGATATACAGTACCGCCACAAGCACCCACAGCACCGCGTACAGCGACAGCGCAACGGCGACGGCGGCAATCAGCAGCGGCAGCCAGACGGGAGAGCCCAGCACAAGCAGCACCGTCTCCCATGCTTTCAGTGCGCGTCTCTTTTTAACTTTTGCCCTGACCAGAGAGGGCAGGGGCGTGTCCATAAGTATCTGAGCCGTAATATCCTCCATACTGCCCAGTGCCTCCACTGCTTCTTCCTCGCTCAGTCCCTCTTCCGTGCGGTCGTCTATCATCTCTCCGTAGTAGTCGAGAGAACGGCTTCTGTCTTTTTCGGGCAGCTCCGACAGACTCTTTTCAAGTTCGCCGAGAAATTCGCATTTATTCATTTGTGTCCTCTCCTCTCGTTACAAATTTGTATATGGACATTATTTCCTCCCATTCCTCCGTAAATGCAGCGATACGCTCAAGTCCCGCATGAGTGATGTGATAATATTTTCTCAGCCTGCCGTTATGCTCCGCGGAATGCACTGTCAAAAGCTCCGCCGATTCAAGACGTCTGAGTATGGGATACAGAGTGGATTCGGATATTTCCACATACGGTTTAATATCTTTTATTATCTTGTATCCGTAGGAATCCTCGTTTTTGATCGAGGCGAGAACGCATATGTCCAATAGTCCGCGTTTCAGTTGAACATCCATAAAATACCTCCTTACGCGTAATACTATACTACGCATAGTATTATTTGTCAAGAGGTATTTGAAAAAATATAAAAAAATCTCAAAAGGGAGATTTTTGTCGCCTGCCGGTTAATTCGGGTAAGTTCAAAGCAGTAAGCGCGGGAGAAAATTAAAAAGCGGCGGGAACTTCCCGCCGCTATGCCGCGTCAACAAGCCTGTCAAAGCTTATTGATGCCGTAAAGGCCGCTTATTACCGACCACATTGACTGAAACGGACGCATAATGTTCCACACTCCTATGCCGCCGAGAGAATATTCGTCCGCAAGGGAGGCAAGAGCCTCAGTGCTCCTTGCATCCTGAAACCAGACGATATGTTCTGTGCCGTCTTCCGTATATCTGAAGTAAGGCGCCATCGCCTCCGTGTCAAACTGAACAGGCACTCCCTGATACGCCGCAAGCTCAATTGCCTCCCGTGATGACAGAGACTGCGCCGCCGTCACTCCCCGCTCATATGGCAGAGGCCAGTCGTAGCCGTAGGAGGGAAGTCCCATAAACAGCTTTTCGCGTGGGATTTCCGACACCGCATAGTCAAGCACCCGCCTTACATTGTTTATTGGAGACACAGCCATGGGAGGACCGTAGCTGTACCCCCACTCATATGTCATAAGAAAGAGAAAATCGGCCGCTTCTCCCAGCTCCGGGTAGTTGTGCGCCTCGTACAGAAGTCCCGGCATAGCGGCGGAGGTTTTTGGCGCAAGGTCGGTGAAGACAGTGTATCCGGGACCGAGCTCCGCCTTCAGAGCGCTTACAAAATCAATATACGCCTGCGCGTTTTCCGCTGAAATATATTCAAAATCCGTCTCAATTCCGCCGTAGCCTTTTTCCCGCGCTGTGTTTGCGGCTGCGGTGATAACCGAGGCGGTAAGCGCCTCGCTTTGAAGCACGGTGTTGATTAGTTCGTTTGAAAAAGTGCCCTGCGCCGTGATGGAGGTCAGCATCATAATGGGAACGGTACCGTACTGACGGGCCAGCGCGATGAGCCGCCCGTCATCTTGGCGTGGGGGCACAAGAGTGCCGTCGGGGTTAAGTCCGTAGGAAAACACGGACAAATAGGTAAGATAGGGCAGGGTGCGGCGCAGGGTATCGTCGCTTATGTAGGTATAGGCGTAGCCGTTAAGCGAAATATCAGTGCCGAGGGAAGGGGGACCGTAGGACATAACGAGGGTCTGTCCGGGGTATACGGTATCCCTGCCGCCGAGAAGAGGGTTGTTCTGCCACAGGACATTTTCGGTTGTTCCAAAGCTTTGCGCGACGGAGGACAGGGTATCTCCCGCTTCCACGGTATAGGTGAGGACAGGCTGGCGCAGCACCAGTGACTGGCCCTCAACAAGAGGGGATATTATGCCATTGTCGGCGGCGATAAGCGCAGGGGACAGTGAATACTGCCTTGCAACTGAGTCAAGCGTGTCTCCGGGGCGGACGGTGTAGATAATCATTTGTATGAACCCTTTCTCGGACGGTTTTAGTATATTATATGAATAGGGCGGTAAATAAGATACATTTTCAATAAACCGTTGCGGTTTTTGTAAAAAAGTAGTATAATACACTTGTACGCCCGAAAAAGCGCGGCATAATTTAAGTAACAGAGGTTAGAGTATGCTGAAACGGTTTTTGGAATATTACAAGCCGCATAAAAGGATTTTTATACTTGATATGCTTGCCTCTCTGACGGTGTCTCTCATAGGCGTGTTTTACCCGGTGGTAACGCGCACCATGATCGGCGAGTTTACCTCCGGAGCGCGGAATTTCAGGCTGATTGCACTGCTGGGAGCCGCCCTGCTGCTTTTGTACGCAGTTCGTATGCTTTTGGATTATTTTATCCAGTATCAGGGGCATATGATGGGCGTGAAAATGCAGGCACAGATGAGAAGCGATATGTTTGACAGACTGCAAAGTCTTCCGTACAGCTTTTTCGACAATCACGAGACGGGCAAGATAATGTCCCGTATGACAAACGATCTGTTCAATATCAGCGAGCTTGCCCATCACGGTCCGGAAAACCTTATAATCTCAACGATTTCCGTAATAGTCGCTTTCGTATATCTTGCCACCGTTGAATGGCGGCTTACGCTTATTATATTTGCCTGCGTGCCTGTGCTGTTTTTGATCTCACTGGCGCTCAGAACAAAAATGAGAAACGCTTTCAGAAGAAGCCGTGAGGCTACCGCCGTTATAAATGCCTCCCTTGAAAGCAGTATTTCCGGGATCAGGGTGACAAAGGCGTTTACCAACGACGAAACGGAGCGCAGAAAATTCGAGGAAGGGAACGGAGAGTTTGTGGAGGCGCGGCGTGACGCTTATGACTCCATGGGAAAATTTCATTCTTCCACTTCCTTTGTCACCAATGTTTTCAATGTGGTGGTGCTGATAGCAGGCGGATTTTTCCTGTACGCGGGGAAAATAAATGTGGCTGACTATTCAGCATTTATAGTGTCTGTTAATATGTTTTTGACGCCTATTACTACCCTTATCGGCTTTATGGAGCAGTATCAGGACGGCGTTACGGGCTTTCAGCGTTTTCTTGAGGTTATGGATGCGGAGCCGGAGCATGACGCCGAGGGCGCGCAGGAAATGGGAAAAGCCCGGGGACATATTGAGTTTCGAGGTGTTTCCTGCGACTACGACGGCTCCCGGGATATACTTCACTCCGTAGATCTGGACATACCCGAGGGCAAAACCTTTGCCCTTGTGGGTGCAAGCGGAGGGGGTAAAACCACTATCTGCCACCTTATCCCCCATTTTTACGAACCTAATGCCGGACAGATACTTATTGACGGTATAGACATAAACAGCATTACCAGACGGTCTCTGCGCAAAAATATCGGCATCGTTCAGCAGGATGTATACTTATTCAACGCTTCCGTCAGGGATAACATACTGTACGGCAGACCCGATGCTGCCGAAGAGGAGGTTATGGAGGCGGCAAAGCGCGCAAATATACATGACTATATAATGAGTCTTGACAAGGGATATGACACCGTTATCGGTGAGCGCGGAGTGCGCCTTTCCGGCGGACAGAAGCAGAGGCTGTCAATAGCGAGAGTGTTTTTGAAAAATCCGTCCATTCTTATTCTGGACGAGGCCACCAGCGCCCTTGACAACGCCACGGAAATTCTTATACAGTCAGCTCTTGACGAGCTGTGCCGCGGCAGGACTACCGTGGTGGTGGCACATAGGCTGTCTACCATTAAGAATGCCGACGAGATTGCGGTAATTGACGACGGGCGTGTGGCGGAGCTCGGTACTCACGCACAGCTTATGGAAAAAGGCGGCATATACGCAAACCTGTATTCACAGCAGTTCCGTCTCGACTGAGCGGCTGCGAGGTTAACCGGTAAATAAAATATATACATAAAAGCGAGGTACTAAAATGAAAGCGGTAATTTTCGGCGCGGGCAATATTGGCAGAGGCTTTATAGGCGCGCTGTTTTCTCAGGCGGGACTTGAAGTGACCTTTATCGATGTGGCGGCGCCCGTGGTGGCAAGGCTCAATGCGGATCATTGCTATCCTCTCCACATTGTGGGCGGTGAAAAGGAGCAGGTGCTGACGGTGGATAAGGTCAGCGCCGTCGACGGCAACGACAGGGAAGCGGCGGTTGCCGCTATTGTTGAGGCGGATATAGCAGCTACCTGCGTGGGAGCAAAGGCCATAAAGTATATAATCCCCAATCTGTCCGCGGGTATAAAGGCAAGATACGCCGCAGGGAAAGCTCCTCTTAACCTGCTTATCTGCGAAAACCTGATGGACGCGGATAAATACATCAGAGACGAGCTGCTGGCTCCCGTGCTGACGGCGGAGGAAATGGAGCAGATAGGACTTGTGGAGACCTCGGTGGGCAGAATGGTGCCCGTGCCGAAGGCACTGGGAGAGGGCGAAAATCCTCTGAAAATCGCGGTGGAGGAGTACGGAGTGCTTCCCGTAGACCGTGCCGCCTTTAAGAGCGATGTGCCGGAAATCAAAAATATGGTGCCTTTTTCTCCCTTCCACTATTACATTGAGCGCAAGCTGTTCATTCACAATATGGGACACGCCATATGCGCGTATCTCGGCGATATTCTGGGACTGGAATACATATGCGACAGCATAGCCGATCCCACGGTACGGCTTCTGGTGCATAACGCCATGCTTGAGTCCTGCGAGGCGCTGGCGACAAAGTATTCTACCCCCGTAAAGCCGCTTCTGAACCATGCCTGCGACCTTATCCGCCGCTTCGGAAACCGCGCTTTGGGAGACACCTGTGCCCGTGTGGGCGGAGATATACCCCGCAAGCTTGCAAACAGCGACAGGCTGACGGGAGCCGCGAAAAATGTTATTGAGGCGGGCAGCTTCCCTGTGTATATCTGCACAGGCAGCGCGGCAGCGCTTCACTGCTATATCAAACAGAACTCTCTCGAAGCCTCTGACGCGGCAGAGGTGCTTACAGGTCTTACGGGACTTGAAAAGAATGACCCCGTAACCGTATGCACCCTTGAGATGTATGAGCATTTCAGAAGCGGCGAGTCCCTTTCCGATATACTTAAAGCGGCAGACGAAAAGCTGCACGAAAAACTTGGAATGATAGTCTGAAAAAACATAGAAGCGGCGTCCTTTTTGAAAAAAAGGGCGCCGCGTTTTTTGCTTTCTGAAGCCGCAGTTTCTGCGAAATGCTTCCGAGGTGGACGAGAACGGGCAACGGCACGGCGACGCCGGATATATTGACGACTCCGGGAAAATTCACATTGATATTTTCGCGGGGCAGGAGAAGTCTGCCTTTATCGCCCGGGACAGCACGCTGACCTCTACCCTTTTGCATGAGCTTACCCACTTTATACATGACTGGTCTTCGAAAGCCTGGAAAGAGATGTACAACTATGTAGTGGCTCGGTACAGCCCTTACGGCAGCGTACAGGCGGCTCTGGAGGCTATCAAGACGCGAGAGGAGCTGGAGGGCAGAGACGAAAACGAAATAACAGACGATTTTTTGCGGGACGAGTTTATGGCGCAGTGCTGCGAGGCTTTGTTTGAGGACGAAGCGGGCATGCGGGATTTTGCGGCAAAGTACAAAAACACGGCGCAGAAAATCGTGGAGTGGCTTGAAAATGTTCTGGAGAAGATCTCCGGCATAAATATGGGTCACAGCGAAAGCGACATTGCGGCGGTTATTTCTCAGTGGCAGGACGGTATCGAGGAGCTTCGGGAAAAGTGGCTCATGGCGCTGGAGGACGCGGCAAATAATAAAAACGCCTCGGAGGGCGTTTTGCAATCGAGTGCGGAAAGTAATAAGGCAACACTAAAAGAGAATAAAGCTAATGAAAACGGGCTGCAATCAACTCACACCGAAAGCAAAAGAAACGCTTCGATACATAATGCTGAATTGAAGTCCATTGAGAAGCAGTATGACAAAGCTGTTAAAACTTGGGACTACAAAGAAAAAGCAAGACTGGTAGAAAAGTATGCAAAGCTGAAAGGCGCCATGGTTGACGAAAATGGTAATGTAATTCACTTTTACCGCGGTGTCAAAAACGGTGGAGATACAGTTTTTGACGCTGCTAAGCATCACGATTCGTTGATATTCCTAACAACTGATAAGGAAAACGCAATCGGTTATGGCGGCGGAGCAGAAGTTACACCTGTTTCAAAACAGACTAATGACAGCGGCGCAACATATGATATGTTTTGCTTTGCGAAAAATGTGCTGAGTATTGACGGTATGTACAGCGTTTGGAGTGATATTTTAGTGCCTGAAGAGCTTCAGCAGTATAATACCGAGGGCAGAGCTAAAGCAACAACTAACGAGATCGGACTTATGGCGAAAACGGCGGGGTATGACGGCGTTATGATCTATAATGTCCGCGATGGTTCGTTCTCCGAGGGAACAGACCTCATAATATTTGACGGAAATCTGCTTAAGTCCGCCGACAGTATTACCTACGACAACAATGGCGATATTATTCCATTATCGCAAAGATTTAATCAAAACGAGTCGGATATTCGAAGGTCCCGGGGGAAAAGGGATAGTGCGGTTTCGGAGGACGCGGAAGAATACAAAAATCATCGTTATTCCGAAAACAGACCTTTTCTTGAAGATGATATCGAAGAGTATATGAATACCGGGAAAAAGCTACATACCAGAGATAAAAAATCTCGTATGCTAAAGGAGGGAAAGAAGCCGTATTTAACAACAGTTCAAGAAACAAAACAGTTTATCCGCAAAGTTATTCACGGAGAATCCAGCGAAGATGTAAGTGCATTTGCAAGAGTCGGTTCTAAACTTTCTGATGAAATTTCTCAAATCTATCATGTAGATCTTTATGGAAGGTTTATAGAACTTAACGCTGATTTGCTTAGAGAGTCTTATAAGAAACATATCAATGCTAAAGAAAAAGGAGATATTGATTTAAGCGATGAAGATTTTGAATCCATACCTGAGTTATTAAACTCAAATCCGACCGCGCTTTATTACAACAAGTATAAAGGCAAAATTGAAATTTGCTTTTCCGTTAGAAGCAAAAACGGTTATATACTTATTCTGACTGTTGTATCTAGTGAAAGAAATTCCATACAAGTCACGAAAGTATATGGCAATTCCGTTGAAAAATTTGAAAATAGGTACGGGAAAAAAATCAGAAAGAGTGCTGGCTCTCTGGAGGGGCAAAAAGCCTCGAACCCGTACAAAGCGGTCCAGTATGCCGATAGCACTCTTTCTAATGGTATTATACCACAAGATGGAGTGAAAAGTCAAGAAGAATCCGAAAAAAATTCTTCGACGGAAAACGGCAATAAGCGTTTCTCGCGCTCGAAGAGAGACGAGAAAAGCGGGGCGGCGGCTGAGGCAGAGGCGAAGGCCGGAGAGATCTCGGAGAAGTGGGGACTTTCCGGAAAGAAAACCGAGGCTTTGGGGCGCGGGCTTACAAACATATTTGAGTCCGTATCGGGCTCGGAAGTTGATATGGAGTTTGTGAGGCAGCAGGCGGCAAGTCTTGCGGCAAAGACTGCAAACGGCATGATAAGCCCGGATATGCCTGCCGACATTTCGGACAAGCTGTCTTTCCTGCGCTCTTTCGGTGCGGTGAGTCTTACGGAGGAGCAGCGCGTAATTTTTTGTAAAATATAAGGGAAAATTGTTAAAAAACTATTTACAAAACTAAAAATATATGTTATAGTAAAACAGTTGAATTTTTAAGCGGTTCAGAGAAGCCGGTAAGATCGACACATGGCTGCCGAGGCAGCGTTTATATTTTTGTGTGTACAGTCTTGCCGCGCGGCAAGACTTTTTTTGTCGGGAGGGGAGCAAATGGAAATAAAGGCTCAGATTATGGACGAGTCTGCAATGATGCGCTCTCTCGCCCGTATCACTCACGAAATCATCGAAAAGAACCGCGGGTGCGACGGCATTATGCTGGTGGGTATACGCCGCAGAGGCGTGCCGCTGGCGGACACCTTGGCAAAAAACATTGAAAAATTCGAGGGCGTTCGGGTGCCTGTGGGATATGTGGATATTTCGCTTTACAGAGACGACCTCAGCGAGATAGCCCCGCTTCCGTCCTCCTCCGACACAAGCTTTCCGGAGGATGTGAAAAACAAGACTGTCATTCTTGTTGACGATGTAATCTACACGGGCAGAACGGTCAGGGCGGCGATCGAAGCTGTGTTTGCGCAGGGAAGACCGAAAGCAATACAGCTTGCGGTGCTTATTGACCGCGGACACAGAGAACTGCCGTTGAAGCCCGACTACGTAGGCAAAAACGTGCCTACCTCTCACGGTGAGATAATATGCGTGGAGGTTGCCGAGTACGACGGTGAAAACCGCGTGCTTTTGGGCGACAGATAAACCGAAACTTAGGTTAAATGCGGAAAGTCCGCTTTAATAAAACAAATTTTCGGAGGTATTCTTATGAAACTCGTTTACGGCGTCAAGGACAAGCCGAAATTCGGTCAGGTGATCGTATTTGCGATCCAGCAGCTCCTTGCAATTCTTGCCGCAACCATTGCAGTTCCCGCAATCGTCGGAAACGGTATGTCCCAGTCCGCAGCTCTGTTCGGCGCAGGCGTGGGCACCATCGTTTATCTGCTCTTTACCAAGTTCAGAAGCCCCGTGTTCGTGGGCTCCTCCTTCGCATTCCTGGGCTCCATGGCGGCAGCTTTCGCAGGCGGTGTGTCCGCTTCCGCAGGCTACCTCGGCATGATCATCGGTGCCGTTATGGCAGGTCTTGTGTATGTGATCATCGCACTTATCGTTAAGTTCGCAGGCGTTAAGTGGATCTCAAAGCTTATGCCCGCAGTTGTTATCGGACCTACGGTTGCTATCATCGGACTTTCTCTTTCCGGAAACGCAATCGGCGACGCAGTAGGCGTTGCTAAAGACGCAAACAATGCATTCGTTATGAACGCACACGCAGGTGTTTGCCTTGCTTGCGCTATTGTTACTCTAGCTGTGACCATGCTCTGCTCCGTATTCGGCAAGAAGATGATGAAGATGATCCCCTTCATTATCGGTATTGTTTCCGGCTACATAGCAGCGACCGTATTCACCCTTATCGGCAACACCGCAGGCATTGATGCCCTCAAGGTTATAGATTTCAGCGCATTCGCCGATATGCAGTGGGTTCCCAAGTTCACCTTTATCACCGCTTTCAGCGGCGGCTATGACTTCGGCGACGCCGGAAGCATCGCTTCCTATATCGGTACTGTTGCTGCGGCATATGTTCCCGTTGCATTCGTTGTATTCGCAGAGCATATTGCAGACCATAAGAACATTTCCTCTATCATCGAGTCCGACCTTCTTGAGGATCCCGGTCTTCACAGAACTCTTCTCGGTGACGGCGTAGGCTCCATGGTAGGCGCTTTCTTCGGCGGCTGCCCCAACACCACCTACGGCGAGTCCATCGGCTGTGTTGCAATCAGCGGCAACGCTTCCG
Source organism: uncultured Clostridia bacterium (assembly GCA_945949385.1). Classification (GTDB taxonomy): domain Bacteria; phylum Bacillota; class Clostridia; order Oscillospirales; family CAG-272; genus Avispirillum. The sequence goes on from CAMFEL010000002.1 coordinate 40,254, forward strand.
TAGTAACCATTCTCGCAACCGCAGTACTTGCTATCATCGCATCCTTCTTCGCTCCCTTTGTAGCGTTCCTTGCTACTATTCCTTCCTGCGTAATGGGCGGCGTCTGCATCGCTCTGTACGGCTTCATTGCCGTATCCGGTCTGAAGATGCTTCAGAATGTTGATCTGGGCGAAAACAGAAACCTGTTCATCGTGTCCGTTATCCTCATCGCAGGCGTTGGCGGACTGGTGCTCAAGTTCGGTTCCGTAACCATCACCGAGGTTGCTTGCGCACTTATCCTCGGCATACTGACCAACCTTATTCTTCCCGAGAAGAAAAAGAAAGAAGAAACAAAATAAGATACCTCAAAAAGGCTGCCCCTCGGGGCAGCCTTTTCTGCTGTATTCGGGCGCCCTCACGCGGCGCCTTTTTTATTCAGTTCTGCTTCTGAACCGTCTTGTATTCGTCGTAGAATTTGTAGTAAGGACATGAGCTGTAGGGATGCTCCATAAAGCGTATCATTTCGTCCTCGTCAAGATCAAGGGTGCATATGTCCTCGTCAAGCATTTCGTCATAATCAAAGTACATACAGCTTTCGCAGTCTGTCTGCTTGTTTTCCGCTTTTTTCGGCATATTTTGGCTCTCCTTTCGCCCGCACTTTATATAGCGTCAAAATCCTGCTTTTTTATATATTTTAGCACCTTTTATAAGCAAAATCAACTATTGCTTTTTTGCCCGGTTTAGGATACAATAATACTGTAAAAACTATGAAAAGAGGTACTCTTATGCCCTACATCGGAACAAAGACCACGGTAGCCATCACCCCTGAAAAGGAGGCTGTGCTCAAAGAAAAAATGGCACGTGCCCTTGAAGCTATCCCCGGAAAATCCGAAGACTGGCTCATGTGCGAGTTTGCGGATAACTGCCGCCTTTGGTTTGCAGGTAAAAACGACGCTCCCGCCGCATTCGTTCAGGTGAAGATTCTGGGCAAGGCCCACAAAGAGGCGTACGACAGAATGACGGGCGCCGTATGCGGCGTGCTCAGCGAGGAGTTGGGTATTCCCGCAGACCGCATTTATATTACCTATTCCGAGTACACCGATTGGGGCTGGAACGGCTCCAATTTCTGAGTACCGGGGGGAAAAACGCAATGGGATACAGAAGAACAGAGCCGGAAAAGCTTTCCGGCAACACCTTCAGAATGATAGGCAGCGACTGGATGCTTGTAACAGCTGAGGCTGACGGCAAGGTCAATACCATGACCGCAAGCTGGGGCGGATTGGGCGTGCTGTGGGGCAGACCCGTGGCGTATATATTCATCCGTCCGCAGAGATATACTTATGAGTTTACGGAGGCGTCCGACAGGCTGACACTTACTTTTTTCGGAGGACGGGAGCGCGAGGCGCTGAAACTTTGCGGCACACTCAGCGGCAGGGACTGCGATAAAATCGCAAAAGCGGGACTTGTGCCGGTATCCTTTGGAGACGGGTTTACATCCTTTGAGGGAGCCGAAGCAGTGCTGTGCTGCAAAAAGATATACACGGATCTCATAAAGCCCGAATGTATGCTTGACAAAAGCATAGACGCCAATTACGCAAAAGGCGACTATCACAGAATGTATGTTGTCGAGATAACCGACGTATATACAAAATAAGCAGAAAAATGCCCGCGCCGTTACCGGCGCGGGCGCTTTTATGTATAAATATCAGTTATCTAAACTGAAGGTGAAAACCGCGTCGGAAGTACCTTTCAAAGGCTTCGGTTCTCTTTACGGAAGCAGAGAGACCGCCGCGTGAAAGCAGAACAGAAAAATGCGGCAGCACACCTTGCTTGATCGTATATTCCGGTATGCCTTTCTTACTGAGCACGCGCAGGTTTGCCACTATGGATTCCAGGGATTTGTAAAATACCGTCCTGTTTTCCTCGGTAAGATCCTTGCCCGCAATCTCAACTGCGCGGCTTGCCCTTTTGTTCACATGCTCCGCGGCGGCTTTTCCGTCCTCGGTAAGCTTGAAAACGCCCCGGTAGAGCTTTTGGTTAGTGCCTTCCTTTGTAACGAGCCCCTTGCTTTCAAGAATTCCCATCATTCTTGATACATCTGCCTTGTCTTTGCCGCAAAGCGTGCACAGCTCGGTGGCGGTAAGCCCTTCGGGGTATTTCGCCATAGTCAGGATATATACGTAGTGGGAGCCTTTGAGAGAGTATTTTTCCATTTCTTCGGCGGCAAGCAGATGCCAGTATTTGGAGATTTCTGAAATGGCAAGAGAAAATCGTTCAAATCTGTCTACCATCTTTTTTGCTCCTTTTGAATTGATTAAGCATAAATACGGGATGTTGACAATTCAACATCCCGTATTGCAGCATACAGATGTTGATTTGTCAACATCTGCCGGAAAATATTTAATTTTGCGGTTTTTTCGGTTTTTCATTACAAAAGACAAGCGGTATCCATAGCTTTCGGAACGGAAGCTTTCAATACGGATACCGCTTGTCTGTCAGTTTTTTCTGTCCCTGCGGGAGGGATTATTAAAGCTTTTGTTTTCGGCGGGGTAGGTGGAAAACTCTCCGCCTGCAAGGCTTTCGGGATTGCACCGAGGGCGTATGCCCTCGTCCGTTTCGCCGTCGGGGTAGAGATTTATCGCCTCGTTTTTCACCGTGTCCTCAATGGGACTGCGGGTGCCGTTTGTCTTTTTACGGTTTTCGCCTTTTCTTTCCATTTGGGCTTTTGTCCTTTCACTTTTGTCCGCCTATATTATGCCCGTTTTTCGGCAGACTATGAGCAGATTATGAAAAGGACAAAGCGAGACTTACTCTGTCAGCATACGGAGAAGTTCCTCTACGCTTTCGGCAATTCTGTCGGCGCCGCTTTGGCACAGCTCATCTTTTGTACCGTAGCCGTACAGCACGCCGATGCTTGCAAGTCCCGTCTTCTTCGCACCGATAATATCGTGCATTCTGTCGCCTATCATAACGCAGCGGCTTCTGTCGGGGCGGTTGATTCTTTCAAGGGCATATGCAATAACCTCCGCCTTGTCTACCCGTCGCCCGTCAAGCTCGCTGCCCGTAATGCAATCAAAGTATTTATCGATATTAAAATGCTCCGCTATCTGCTTTGCAAAGCATTCGGGCTTTGAGGTGGCCATAACCACGGTCATCCCACGGCGTTTCAGCCCTTCAAGCATTTCGGGAACGCCGCCGTACAGCACATTTTCGAATATTCCTCTGTCGCGGTAGTACTCTCTGTATTTTTCCACGGCGCAAAGGGCGTCGCTGTCGGAAAAGCCGAAATATTTTGTAAAGGACTCCGCAAGAGGCGGGCCGATAAAGCAGTTCAGTGTTGTGCGGTCCTCGATCTCAATGCCGTAAGCTTTGAGGGCATACTGCACCGAGGAAGTTATGCCCACGCCGGGGTCCGTAAGAGTACCGTCAAGGTCAAAAAGTACAATATCCTGTGCCATAAAAGATCCTTTCTGTTTTTGCTGTTCCGCCGCGAAAACGCAGATTATTCGGCGAGTCCGTCAATATAGCGGCACGCGGCAAGAGCTGCCACGGAGCCGTCCGCGGCGGCGGTTGTAAGCTGACGGATAGCCTTTGAACGGCAGTCTCCTGCGGCAAATAAGCCGTTTTCGGGCAAAACACAGCTTTCGTCTGTGCTGATGTATCCCCATTTGTCAAGTGGTGCCACATTCTCAAAGGCTTTGTTGTCGGGGACAAGTCCTATTGCTACAAAGGCTCCCGTAACGGGCAGTATGCTTTCGGATTTATCGGCTTCTTTTGTGAGGCGAAGAGCGCGAAGCTCACCGCCCTCCGAGATAAATCCTGAGACAACGGTTCCGGTTATAAACTCCACATTGCTTCGTCCTTTTAAGGCTTCAAGCAGACGCGCTTCTCCGGTGAAATCATCCAGATTCTGCACAAGAGTGACTTTTTTGCAGCCGTCGGAAAGCTGCATAGCCTCCTGCAAAGCCGAGTTACCTCCGCCGATTACCGCCACTTCCGCACCCTTGTAAAAGGCTCCGTCGCAAACGGCGCAAAAAGAGATTCCGTGGCCTACAAGCTCTGCTTCCCCCTCAACGCCCAGCATTCTGTGCCGCGCTCCCGTTGCAAGGATAACGGCCTTTGCGCGGTAGCTGTCGCCCGTATCGGTGACTACGGTCTTTGTGCCGTCGGCTTCAACGGAGATCCCGGCAACGGTGCCCGGCTCTATATCCGCGCCCTGCTCCAGAACCTGATCCACCAGCATATCGGCAAATTCATTGCCGCTCATCTGCTTTATGCCGGGATAGTTTTCCACCTTAGGCGAAAAGGTGACCTGACCGCCGAAGGTGTCCTTTTCAATTACCAGCACGCTTTTTTCGGCGCGGCGGGCGTACAGTGCTGCCGTAAGTCCGGCGCAGCCCGCGCCGACTATGATAATATCGTACATATTGTTTCTCTCTTTTTCAAAATCTTAAAGAAGGAGCTGTCCTTTCGACAGCCCCTTCTTATGTGCAGGGGGGAGCTTTCTGATACCGATCATACGACCCGCGCCGCGATTACTTTGTAACGCGCTTTGCCGCGCTGTCTATAAACTGACGCACTCCTGCGATCTCAACGAATTTTTTGTCTCCTGCAACCAAAGTGGGTGCCTGACGGAGTTCCAGTGAGCGTGCCAGCTCCTCGTTGTCTTCAACATAAACTTTAGTGTATTCGATTCCCGCCTTATCAAGCATGGAAGCCGCCACTTTGCATTTGGGGCAGGTCTTGGTGGCAAACAGCATTACTGACTCGGAGCTGCTATCGGCATTGCCGCAGTTCTCGGTACTGTCAGTATCGCAGGGGCATCCGCTGCGGCGCAGAACGCTTGTGTCAATATTATAGGTCACGCGGTCCTTGTATTCCTGAGTCTTACCGTCGTTCCAGTTCTGAACGGGACGGTAGTAGCCTGTAATACGGGAATAGACCTCTGTCTTGCCGCCGCACACGGGGCACTCATTCTTTTCGCCTGCGATGTAGCCGTGATCCTTGCATACGGAGTAGGTGGGTGACAGAGTATAGTAGGGAAGCTTATAGTTTTCCGCTATTTTGCGCACCAGGTTTGCGGCGCTCTCCCAGCTTGGCAGCTTTTCGCCAAGGAAAGCGTGGAACACTGTTCCGGAGGTGTATCTTGTCTGAAGGTCGTCCTGAATGTCAAGAGCCGAGAAAATATCGTCGGTAAAGCCAACGGGCAGGTGAGAGGAGTTGGTATAGTAGGGGGTTCCGCCCTCGTGAGCCGTGACAATGTCGGGGAAGCGCTTTTTGTCGTGCTTTGCAAGGCGGTAGCTTGTGGACTCCGCGGGAGTAGCCTCAAGGTTGTAAAGATCGCCGTACTGCTCCTGATAGTCGGAGAGGCGTTCTCTCATATGGTCAAGCACTTCCTTGGAGAACTTTTGAGTCTCACGGCTTGTCATATCCTTGCCTATCCATTTGGCGTTGAGACCCGCTTCGTTCATACCTACGAGACCGATGGTGGAGAAATGATTATTGAAGGTGCCCAGGTAACGTTTGGTGTATGGGTACAGACCCGCGTCCATAAGCTTTGTGATGACCTCACGCTTGATTTTAAGGCTGCGTGCGGCAATGTCCATAATATGGTCAAGGCGTCTGTAAAAATCAGCCTCATCCGATGCAAGATAAGCGATCCTGGGAATATTTACGGTTACAACGCCCACAGAGCCCGTGGACTCGCCGCTTCCGAAGAAACCGCCGGATTTCTTACGAAGCTCACGCAGGTCAAGACGGAGGCGGCAGCACATGGATCTGACATCGCTGGGCTCCATATCGGAGTTGATATAGTTTGAAAAATAAGGTGTTCCGTACTTTGAGGTCATTTCAAAGAGCAGTTTATTGTTTTCCGTGGCGGACCAGTCAAAGTCTTTGGTAATGGAGTAGGTGGGAATAGGATACTGGAAGCCTCTGCCGTTGGCGTCGCCCTCAATCATTATCTCGATAAAGGCGCGGTTTACCATATCCATTTCCGCTTTGCAGTCCTTGTATTTGAAATCCACTTCCTTGCCGCCTATGATGCAGTTCTGTTCGGCAAGGTCGGCGGGCACGGTCCAGTCAAGAGTGATATTGGAAAAGGGTGCCTGAGTGCCCCAGCGGGAGGGAGTATTTACGCCGTAAATAAAGCTTTCAATGCACTTTTTGACCTGCTCGTAGGTCAGATTATCCACCTTTACAAAGGGGGCAAGGTAGGTGTCAAAGGATGAGAACGCCTGGGCGCCTGCCCATTCGTTCTGCATAATGCCGAGAAAGTTTACCATCTGGTTGCAAAGGGTGGAAAGATGGCTTGCGGGGGCGCTTGTGATTTTTCCGGGCACGCCTCCCAGACCTTCTTTTATAAGCTGCTTAAGGGACCAGCCTGCACAGTAGCCCGTAAGCATGGAAAGGTCGTGAATGTGAATATCGGCATTTCTGTGGGCGTTTGCGATCTCATCGTCGTATATTTCCGACAGCCAGTAGTTGGCGGTAATGGCGCCGGAGTTTGAAAGGATAAGTCCGCCTACGGAGTAGGTTACGGTGGAGTTTTCTTTTACTCTCCAGTCGTTTATTTTCACATAGTTGTCCACTATCTGCTTGTAGTCAAGCACCGTTGTTTTTATGTTGCGCACCTTTTCTCTCTGGCGGCGGTATATGATGTAGGCTTTTGCCACATCGTCGTATCCTGCCTGAACGAGAACGGATTCAACGCTGTCCTGGATATCCTCGACGGCGATTAGTCCGTCTTTGATCTTAGGCTCAAAGTTTGCAGTAACCTTCAGCGCAAGAAAATCAATAACGGAGGGGACAAAATTCTTCTCCTGTGCTTCAAACGCCATGGTAATGGCCTGGGTGATCTTATCAAGATCAAAGTCGGTTATTTTTCCGTCTCTTTTCAGTACCTGATACATTGTCTTCTCCTTTTTAATCTGTTCTGTAATTTATTCAAATATGACTCGCGTATTTATTATGCTGTGTCGGCTCATATAGTATACCACTATATATTGTGTTTGGTCAAGTAAAAATTAACAATATGTGCTAAATCGGCACTATCAACAAATTATCCCTCGCAAATTTGTGACAAAGTCCGGAAGAAGCGGAAAAAGGAGGGGAAAAGGGAAGAAAAACCGTAATGCCGCAGCATGTATCGGCGGAAAAACGCAAGGCTCTGCCCCACCGAACAAACTCGGGGCTCTGCCCAAAACCCCGCTCAGAACTTTTTTTGAGAAAAAGGTTCTGAGAACTCCGAAAAACTTATAATCGGGGTGTATCGGATTTTTTCATATCCTGCTTTTTGCAGGTTATTTTTTGTTTAACCCAAATGTTATAGAACCGCAAAAAAGCAAACGGGCTGTCAAAAAAGACAGCCCGTTGATAAACGGTTGCGGATTGTTGGGTGCTCCCGTCGGAAAACTCAAATGGGGGACACTCAGAAAATCGAAAGCTGGTTCGTTTCCGACATACCGTCAAGCACATGGTTCTGGCTCAGAAGCTCAATGACGGATTTGGAAAGCTTGCCCGCTATCTTCAGATCCTCCACGGAGAAAATATCCTCGGAATCTCTTGCCGCCATAATATTCTGCGCGGCGCTTTCTCCCAGACCTCCGATAGAGGCAAAGGGAAGCCGTATGCCTCCCTCCTCGGGGAGAAATTTCACCGCGTGGGATTTGTGAAGATCAACCGGCAGAAACCTTATGCCCCTGGCAACAGCCTCGTTACAAAGCTGAAGCGCGCTGAAGGTTTCCTTGTCCTTTGCCGTGGCGTCCTTACCCATGGCGGTTATTTCTTCCATTTTGTACTTGATAGACTGTCTGCCGCCTGCCACCGTTTCCGCTTCAACTCCGCCGGGAGCGGCGGTAAAGTATGCGGCGTAGAATTCTTTCGGATAGTATATTTTGTACCACCCGAGGCGCAACGCGTCAATTACATAGGCGGCGGCGTGAGCCTTCGGAAACATATATTTTATCTTTTTACAGGAGTCGATATACCAATCCGGGACTCCCGCGGCGATCATTGCTTCCTCGTATTCAGGCTTAAGCCCCCGTCCCTTTCGCACGTCCTCCATTATCTTAAAGGACATCGCCTTATCCATATGGTGATTGTGAATAAGGTACAGCATTATATCGTCGCGGCATCCGATAACGTCGGAAATGGTACATACGCCGCCCTTGATAAGCTCGTCGGCGTTGCCCAGCCACACTCCCGTGCCGTGGGTAAGTCCCGAAATCTGCAGAAGGTCGGAAAAGGTTTTGGGCTGTGCCTGTATAAGCACGCCGCGCACGAATTTCGTGTTCATTTCCGGCAGACCCAGCGTGCCCGTATCAACTCCCATAAGATCCTCCTGAGTAACTCCCAGGGGAGCGGGGGAGGTGAAAAGCTGATATATCTTTCTGTCGCTCAGGTCGCAGTCCAGCACGTTTGTGTTTGTATACTCTTCCATACGCTTGTACTTGGTGGGAATATCGTGTCCCAGCTCGTCAAGCTTCAGTATGGTGTCGTGGAGATATTTGAACTCGAAGTGGGTGGTGACCGTGTCGGAGTTGGGGTCGTCGGCGGGGTGCTGTACGGGGCAGAAATCGTAAACCTCGTATTCCCCGGGAACAACGATAATTCCGCCCGGATGCTGTCCCGTGGTGCGCTTTATACCCACGCAGCCGGAAATAAGACGCTCAACCTCTGCGCGGCACACGGATATTCCCTTGCCCTCCAGATACTTTGCCACATAGCCGAAGGCGGTCTTGTCCGCAAGGGTGCCGATAGTCCCTGCGCGGAAAGCGTGTCCTTT
>CAMFEL010000003.1 GCA_945949385.1 uncultured Clostridia bacterium
CTTTTTCCTGCGTTTCTTCAGATGCCTGCCGCTTGCGCGGCACCCCTGCGGGAACTATTCTATATTTCCATACCCTTATTAAAAGTTTTTTGGAGTCCTTAGAACCTTTTTCTCAAAAAAGGTTCTAAGCGGAGCGCGAGGCAGAGCCTCGCATATACCCACCGGGGTGCGGGGCGGAGCCCCGTATATATCCCGCGGAGCGCGGGGCGGAGCCTCGCATATACTCGCCGGTGCAAGGGGTAGCGCCCCATATTTATCCCAACGGGAGTTTCAGCGTCTGCCGCCTATACATATGAGCGCCGCCATAGTGCCGCGCTTTCCCCCGGTGGCACGGTGGGAATGGTACAGATAAGGCTTGCAGGCTGTGCATTCGGGGCAGACATCGACGCAGACCGCACCTGCGTCAATCAGTATTTCTCTGTTCATACCCGCAATATCCGCGTACAGCCTGCCGCCGCGGCAGCGGATGTGACGATCGGCAAAGGCGCGGCTCTGCATTTTTGCTACCGCGTCCCTCATATCCTCGCCCACCTCGTAGCAGCAGCCGTGTATGCAGGCGCCTATGGCGGCACGGATGTTTTCGGCGCCAAGCGCCTTCATTTTTTCAACGGTCACGGCGGCAATTCCCGCCGCAGTACCACGCCAGCCCGCGTGTGCCGCACCTATGACAGCGCCTCCCGCTGCGGTCTCTCCGCAAAGAAGCAAGGGGGCGCAATCCGCCACCCGTACCGCCAGCGTCAAACCCGCCTCTGCCGTTACAAAGCCGTCGCAGGGCTGAGGCGCTTCTCTTTCAACACCCTCTCCCGCGCCGGAAAGGTCAACGGTGCGCACCGTGACGGAGTGTATCTGCGGCGCCGCCGCAACTGCTTCCGATACTCCCGCATATGCGCACAGACGCTTTATATTCTCCCGAACGGTTTCGTCACTGTCACCGCGGAAAAATCCGGTGTTCATGGATACAAGGTGCGGCTCTTTGCTGACTCCGCCCAGGCGCGTGGAAAAGCCGTGGCTCACACCCTTTACATTCAGCGCGTCGCTTTGCCATATATAATCGTGATAAGTAAACAAATGCGTGTCCTTTCCGGTATATCCGTATAAATGTATGCTTATTTGCTTGATCCGCTGCGGCGGTTTTTGACGGTTTTTGCCGAATTCCCCTGCACCTAAAAAGGGCTGCCTTGCAGTCCTTTTCAGTATATTCCGTGTTTTATATACGGATTATTTAATAATCTCGCCGTAGCACTCACCGAAAGCGCAGGCAGCGTTTGCCTCGTCGGTGTCAATGTGCATTGCGGCGGCAAACTTGGGGGAAACTCTTACGACCACATCTCCGAAAACGGTGCTGCGGTCGGCGCTGTCGATCTTTACGGAAACGATCTGCTTGTCCTCAACTCCCGCCTCGGCAGCCTCCTCGGGGGTAAAGTGGATGTGGCGCTTTGCGGCGATAACGCCCTCGGAAATTTCAACCTCTCCGCAGGGTCCCACGATCTTGCAGGCACCGCTGCCGGCAATGTCGCCGCTCTCACGCACGGGAGCTGCAACACCCAGTGTGCGGGCGTCGGTGAGAGAAACCTCGACCTGCGTTGCAGGGCGGGCGGGTCCGAGAATTATTACATTTTCAATGCTCTTTTTGGGGCCTACCAGAGTAACTCTCTCCTGGCAGGCGAACTGACCGGGCTGGCTCAGATCCTTTTTGTGGGTAAGGGCTGCACCTGCTCCGAACAGCTTTTCAATATGCTCCTCGGTCAGATGAACATGGCGGGCGCTTGTTTCTACGAGTACCTTTGACATATGCTTTTCTCCTTGAATTATATTATTTTATACAATTTTAGCACTACATGAAACTAAAATCAATAGGAGCTTTGATTTTTTGAGTATTTTCCGGTATTTACGCCAAGAGAAAGAGCGAAGCGCCGCGTGCTTCGCTCTTATGATATGTCAGGACAGATTAAGCCGTTTTTTAAGTATGGAATTTGTGATTACAAGCTGAATCACGGCTGTGACTCCGTAAAGGATTGCTATTGTGCCGAGAAGCCCGTACATAAAGCCTTCCGGCGTCCAGTTATCAAGCCAAGCCAGCGAGCCTGCAGCATCGAGATTTTCCAATACAACGCCGCACACCGTGGCAAGAATTACAAAAACTATCTCAACAGCGGAGTTTATGGCAAAATAGAAGCCTACGGATGCAATGACCTTGCCCTTTCTCGCAACGGTGCTGCCGATTGTAATGGCAAGAAAGACCGTACATATCATACACGTCCACTGAACAACGGCGCATACGGCTGTCATTATCAGCATACCGACTCCGGCTTCGCCCGTTAATGGCGAAAACATTTTCCACATATCCGTTAAGATATTTACATTCAGAAACGCTCCTGCGGGCGCGGAACTTACGGAGAACATCAGAACAGCAAGAACTGCCGTAATTATCACCGCCGCGATCCACCACAGAACGGAAGCAAACAGCTTTGAAAGCATAAGCTGACGGGTAGTGACAGGCAGGGTGAAAGTGAGATATCCCTCATCGGAGAAAAAGTTTTTATAAAACCTTGCAAAAATCACCACAAAACACAGCACCGAATACGCAACGATGGCAAGAACAGAGGTAATGACAATTATGGAAAGAATAGCGGTCAGCGCAAACTCTGTCACCGAGCCGATATCCGTGCCGGAAATATTCTTCATTCCGAACAGGGCTGCACTCCCCGCCAGGGCCACGGCAATTGCCAGGAGAGAGATGGGTACTATAAGCCGTCCCATACCCTTGAAATCGTATTTGAACAGTTTTCTCAGCATCTGAATACCTCCCTGAAGAACCGGTCAAGGCTTTTGCCCAACTCGCGGCGCACATTGTCGCAGTTGTTGTAAAGAATGAGCTTGCCCTCGTTTATAAACATAAACTCATCAAGAATGTTTTCCACGTCGGAGATAAGATGTGTGGAAATTATAACCGAGGAATCGGGCGAGTAGTTGGAAATAATAGTCGAAAGAATGTAGTCGCGGGTAGCGGGGTCAACGCCGCCGATAGGCTCGTCAAGCAAATACAGCTTTGCTCTGCGGGACATAACAAGCACAAGCTGAACCTTTTCTCTTGTGCCCTTTGAAAGCTCTTTTATCTTTCTTGCAGTGTCGATATTCAGCTTTTCCAGCATAACTTTTGCACGCTGTTCGTCGAAATCCGCAAAAAAATCCTTGTAATATGCCATGACACCCTCAACTGTCATGGAAACGTCGAAGCATATACGCTCCGGCAAATATGAAACGATGCTTTTGGTATCGGGTCCGACGGGCATGCCGTCGATGTAAAGCTGACCCGAGGTAGGTCTCAGCAGTCCCGCGCACAGCTTTATCAGCGTGGTCTTGCCGCTGCCGTTAGGACCTAAAAGTCCTATTATCCTGCCCGCCGGCAGAGCCACGGAAAAGTCCTCAAGACCTCGGTGCGAGCCGTACGTCTTGGTAAGTCCGCGGCATTCAAGAATGGGCGCTTCTGTCATTTGGTTTCTCCTTCATAAGTTTTCTTCAAAAGTTCAATTGTGTCCTCTCCGGTATAGCCCAGCGCTTCCATACGGCGGCAAAATGCGCCGATCGTATCCTGCGCAAGAGTCTCCCGCGCCGCCTCCACCGATTCAAGGCTGTCGGTAACATAACGGCCCATGGTGCCCCGCGTCTCAATAAGCCCGTCGTTTTCAAGGCACATAAAGGCGCGCTGCACCGTATTGGGGTTTACCGCCGCTTTAACGGCAAGATCCCTGACGCTGGGAAGCTGGCTGCCGCGCTCGTACTCTCCGCTTACGATGCGTCTGCGCACGGTCTCGGCTATCTGTAAATATACCGGTACGGATGTGTCAAAATCCCACGGCATTTTGCTCCTCCTTTGTATTACTGTAATAATACAGTAACACACACGTGCTCGCTTGTCAATATAATTTGCAAAAATTTCTTGTTTTTTCACAAAAAAGCATACAAAGCCGCCTGCCCTTCCGTTTGCCCCGCGCCCGCTAAAAGCTGTCGGAAAAATCATATATAAGGCGGGAAAGCAGCGAGGTAAATTCCGACAGCCACTTTTCGCTTTTAAGGTCAGCCACGTCACGCGGGTTTGTACCGTAGCCCATTTCAATAAGCACGGAGGGCATATCGGCATATTTTGTCACGATAAACGCTTCCTCCCACGAATCTTTCCACACAGCCGTCTCCTTTTTCAGAAAGTCCTCCGCAGCCTTTTTGAAGGAGGTGCAAAAATCCCCCAGCACCGCGCTGCACCGCGAGCCGCCCCAGTAGTCTGCGGAAAGCCCCGAAACGCCGCTGTCCTCAAAGGAATTTGTATGCAGGGATATGTAGAAATACCTTGCCTCCGGAGTACGCTTTTTAATAATATTTGCGTATATGCTGCGCTCGTAGGCGCTGAAAACGGCGTCATCTCTCATTTTGTCGGCTTCGTAGTCAACGCCGAGGCTGTCCGCCTCCGAGCAGATCTCATCGCAGGAGGGAAAGCTTTTGCCGTCGTGCAAAAGTACAGAAGCTATCCCCTGCTCCGTAAGCTTCTTTTGCAGAAGCAGGGCGGCGCCAAACGTCACCTCCGCTTCGTCGCAGCCGAGCAGGGCAGGCTGACTGCCCGGATCCCCGAAGCCGTGTCCGGCGTCGATAATAACGGTAAGCGGCGCCACCGACATATCGGGGGAGTCGGGTGAGTCGGGTGAGTCGGGTGAGTCGGGAGCAGAGCGGTTGTCCGTAGACAGTGCCGTGGACGGTGCTTCAATACCGTCGGAGTCACTGCTGCCGCAGTTTGTGTTATCCGAGCTTGCCCATATATCGGCACAGGAAAACAGAAACAGACAAAACATCAGCAGCAGCGCCGCAGCGCAAAGTTTTTTCATAGTATTATAAGCACCGCCTTTTTCATATTTCGGAGCGGCGGGGAAAATGCGTATATCTGCGTTCTTTGCAGAAAGATCAGTCAGGAGAAGATGACAGAAATGAAAGCAAAAGAATAAAGAAAAACTGCCGCGGCAATGCGCGGCAAATGCAAGTCTCCCCGCCGCTGTATATATTTTAGCGGCGGGGGAGACATGAAGTATTCAGCTTTTTGTAAGATAAATGTAAGTTACGCCTTTTTCGGCGCAAAGCCTTACGGCTCCGCCTCCGATACCACGCTGCCGTAGCTTTGATCTGCGTAGGTTTTGGGAGCCGTTACGGTCATACCGGTTATTCTTTCTTCACATATGCTGTATTTCAGAGTGAGTGTTCCGCTGTCATCCTCCCATGTCATATACACATTTCCGCTGTCATATTCCATACTGCAGCGGCAGGAGGAAATCAGCCGTATTACCGTATCTACGGGAAGCTGTGCAAAGCCTTGTCCTATGGCGGAGCACCACAGTCTCAGCACAAAGTCTCTGATACTGCAGTTTTCTCCCAGCAGCTTGTAAAGAAGCTTTTCGGCGCTCTCGGAGTCCTCGGAGCTTATATCGAAATAATACTCGCCCGCCGCGTACATAAGGTCAAACATATCTCCGCTGCCGTACAGCTCCCCCGCCTCCTGCGAAAGAACGGCGCAGGCGGCGCTTGCCTCGTCTGTGCTTACGTAGCGCACCGCCGTATCTCCGAACTCAAAAGCCGCAAGAGTATTGTCGCAAAGGGCAAAACGCAGGGAGGCGTTTTTGCCCATGGAGGGATAAACCGCAGTGCAAAAGTCAATAAATGTATAGTGTCCGCCGTCGCCGTCTGTCTCGTAAATACGGGCGCTGCCGAAATCAATATACAGATCGTCGCAGGACTCCCCCCACGGAAGCATTATAAGGCGAGCAAGACTTTTGCACAGGCTGTCAAGCTCCTGATTTCTGTCAGAGTATGATGGGTTTGATGAAAGCGCCTCGCTTTTTTCTTCGTCGTAAAGCGTCCACGGATACAATCCCGAAAGGCTGAAGCTTTCTGCTTTGTTTTCCGCAGGGCTGTCGTACTCCCTGACCTTTTCTCCGACGTCACCCGCATTAAGGGGTATAAACGCCGAGGCAACTCCCGCCGCGGCGATTAAAAGCGCAAGAGTGACGGGAATTATGACTGACATAAGTGATGCTTTGAATTTTTCAAATGATACTTTTTCATTTTTCATCACCGACCGCACCTCCGATCTTTGCCCATGGGACAGTCACATACACGGCGGTACCCACACCGGGACGGCTTTTTGCCGTTATGCGTGCGTTGTGCCTTTTGGCGATCTCAACGCACAGGGAAAGCCCCAGACCGGCGCCGCCCGCCTTGCGGGAGCGGGATTTGTCCGCCATGTAGAAGGGCTCCGTTACCTTTTTCAGCACCTCTTTCGTCATGCCGATTCCGCTGTCGGATACGGAAATTACCATACCGTTGTCGGCGGCCTTTGAGCGCAGGCGCACGCTCTGCCCCGCCTCGCTTGCCTTGGCGGCGTTGTCGCACAGATTGTAAATAAGGGATTTGAACAGTTCCCTGTCGCACAGTATAACGCCGTCGTCCCCTGTGTATTCAAGGGTAATTCCCCGTGCGCGCAGGGCGGGTCCTACGGTCGCCGTGCTTTCCGTCAGCAGTTCACGCACGCTGACAGGCTCCATTTCAAGCTCCATATTGTCGGCGCAGGCAAGCTCTAAAAGCTTTGAAGAAAGATTTTTCATTCGCCGCGCCTCGTCTACGATTATGCCCGCATATTCTATGCGCTCTCCGTCGCTGACGCTGCGCTTTATTCTCAAAAGGTCTCCGAAGCAAAGTATGGAGGTCAGCGGCGTTTTCATCTCGTGGGCAAGACTGTCCACATAGTGCTTCCTGCCCTCCGCAATAGATTCGAGCCGCTCTACATTGTCCTGCACTGACTGCGCCAGCGCATTGACGCTTTCCGCCATTTCCCGCTCCTCCATGCCGCCGCGCACCGTCATACGCTTTGAAAAGTCGCCGTCGGCAATGAGTCTTAAGGTCTTGTTCATATCGGACACGGGGCGCAGTATTGCACAGATCAGGGCAAAAATCACAAGAGACACAGCAAGGGACGCCGCCGTCCCTACGGCTGCCGCCGTAATAAGACTTGCTCTGAAATCGGAATACGCCTCATCAATATCATAAACAGTATACAAATACATCTTACCCTCTTTGGCGGTCACGGCGGAGCATACGGCAATGCGTCTGCCGTCTTCGTCTTTGCATATAGCCGAGTAGCATTTTCCCTCCGTCATACTGTCTGCATCGGGCAGCAGCGGAAGGCGGCTTTCTTCGCCCTCTCCCGTTCTTGCCACGGCAATCATATCAGTTCCCTGTCCCGCTGTAAAAACGGCAGCGCCGCAGTATCCCGTGCCGTAAGCCGAAAGGGGAGCCTCAACGGCTTTTTGTACCGCATAGGAAACGGCGGCGCTGTCAAGCACCGGAACATTTTCGTCTGTTCTTTTTTGCAAAAGACTGCTTTGCAGGGAAGAAGAAACATATGAATGCTCCGCCGCCGCGCCGTCCTGCAATAATTCAAGGCGCTTTGAAAAATCCCGCCGCAGCAAAACGCCGGAAACCGCGGTCACCGCCGCCGTTATAAGCGCAAAGGAAGCAAGAAATATTTTTCGTCCGAGGCGCAAGCGCTCACCTGCTTTCAAGCCGATAACCCAGCTTCGGTATGGTCACAAGGCAATCGTGCAGACCCAGCTTTTTGCGTATCTGCTGTATATGTATGTCAACTGTGCGGCTCTCGCCCTCAAATTCGTAACCCCACACCGCGCCGAGCAGTCTCTCGCGGGTGACGGCAATATCCTGATTGCGCAGAAAAAACACCAGCACATCAAATTCTTTGGGAGTAAGCGGCACGCTTTTTGCACCCTTTGCAACGGTGTGGGCGGCGGTGTCCACACGGATGTCGCCGTAGCACAGCTCCGTGCTCAGCTTTCCCGTACGGCGCAGCACCACCTCGATGCGGGCAAGCAGTTCAAGCGCTTCAAAGGGCTTGACGATATAGTCCTCCGCCCCCAGCTTCAGACCGTTGACCTTGTCCAGCACATTCTGCATGGCAGTCAGAAATATTACGCTTACGCCGCAGGGCGCTATGCGCCGCATGACTTCAAAGCCGTCCATTGTAGGCAGCATTACGTCAAGCAGCACCACATCCCAGGAGGCGGCGCTGTTTTTGACTCTCTCCACGGCGTCCGCTCCGTCCGAAACGATCTCGGACTCATATCCTACGGCGGACAGCGTTGCCTTTATGGTCTTTGCAATATTTTCGTCGTCCTCAACAATGAGTATCCTTGCCATTTGCCAAAAGTCCTTTCGGAATTTTACAAAATCAGTATAGCATTTATGAGCGAAAAATGCAAACGGTCATACGGCAGGGCTGACATATGCCAAAGGATCCTTTTTCACTCCGTTTACGCGCAGCTCAAAATGCAGGTGGTTACCCTTGGAAAATCCCGTAGTGCCCACATATCCGATCACCTGTCCCCGCGTTACCGTCTGTCCGCCGCAAACCGCCAGAGACGAGCAGTGGGCATACAGCGTGCTTATTCCGCCGCCGTGGTCTATCAGAATAAAATTGCCGTAGCTTGAATGGCTCATGGCACGCACCACGGTGCCGTCGTTTGACGCATATATGGGAGTGCCCGCGGGAGCCGCCGTATCAAGCGCCCAATGAGGATCGCCTTTCGGGTCTGTCTCACCGTAGCGGCAGGTTATATATCCCACTCCCGCAGGCAAAGGCCACATATAGTCGCCGTCGGCACTGACAGGGGAGGAATTCTGATCTTTTATCTGCGACAGAAGCGCTTCAAGCTCACTTTCAAGCTCGCTCTCCGCCCTGCGCGCCGCATCGTATTCGCGCTGAAGCGCCTCCCTGTCCTTTGAAAGAGAGTCATAATAGCTTTCCGCACGGCGGGAAAGCTCGCCGTACTTTTCCCTGTCCGCCTCAAGGGAGGAAAGAGTTTTTTCCTGAAGCGCCTTTGCGCTTTTCAGCTCCTCCGCCGCGTCGGACAGGCTTTGCTTGTCCGCCTCCAGCCTTTCGGCAGTTCTTCGGTCGTATTCCAATACGGTATTTATCCGCTCAAGGCGGGACAGAAAATCGCTGACACTGACACTGCCGAACAGCACCTGAAGATACCCGCGCCGCCGCTGTCCTGACTGTCTCGAAGTCGTTCTTTCATTTTTTCGCGGGTCGCGTCTATGCTTTTTTCAAGGGCGTCCACCCTGTTCTCCGTCTCACTTATCTGCTCCGACAGTTCCCGATTCAGCGCCTCGGAAGCGGCAATTTTCTGGTCAACCGCTTCTACCAGCATATCAATACTATGCTTGTTTTCAAGGGCGCCGCCCGCCTGGGAGTCAAGGGAGGCTATTTTATCTTCAAGCTCCTTTTGCCGCCCCTCAAGCTCCGATATTCTGTCGCGGTATTTCTGTACATCGGCGTTTGCCGCTCCCGCCGCCGTTGAAAAGGAAAAAATCATGGCTGCGCAGACTCCCGCCGCAAAAACGCGTATTACCCCTCTCCTTGTATTCATTGATTTTCACCTCTTATATGTACTGTTATCTGACAGTATCATACACTTTCGCCGTTATTAAGTCATCATAAAAACGTAAGGGAAATGTAAAAGAGCCGCAGGGTCATATTTTGGAAAAAAGTCTTTATTTTTTTCATATCTTATGGTACAATAAAAATAACTAAGGCATATAATAGGCGTGGCACGGCGAGCTGCCTGCCGCCGCCCTGCCCCTTTCAGCAATATCCGGAGAAAAAGTTCTCCGCAGACCACGGAGCCGCGCATGGTTTTTACTTCTCTTGAATTTCTGTTTCTGTATTTTGCGGTGACGATGATATGCTATTTCATCGTCCCTCTGCGCCTGAGGAATATGGTTCTTCTCGTCGTCAGCCTTGTATTCTACGGCTGGGGTGAGCCGAAATATGTCGTCATAATGCTTGTCTCCATGGTGGTCGACTACACCTGCGGCTACTTTGCGGGCAAGTACAGGGAGATCGATAAAAAAAGGGCGCGGCGGTTTGTTATAATCAGCGCCGTCATAAATCTGGGTATACTGGGATTTTTCAAATACTATACATTCATTGTGCAGAATCTGCAGCTTCTGCCTTTTGAATTTCTTAAAAAGATACCTCTTCTGGCAGATGTTCCTCTGCCTATCGGAATTTCATTCTACACCTTCCAGACCATGTCCTACACCATCGATGTATACAGGGGCGACGCAAAGGTGCAGAGAAATATGGCCTCCTTCGGCGCCTATGTTACCCTGTTCCCTCAGCTTATAGCTGGACCCATTGTCAGATATCAGGACATCGACGATCAGCTCCGCTCAAGACCTCACAATATAGATATGTTCGCCTCCGGTATGCGCACCTTTGTGTGCGGCTTTGCCAAAAAGATCATGCTGGCAAACGCCGCAGGCGCTTTGTGGGATCATTTCAGAGGTCTGTCGGAGTCCGGCGGCTCCGTTACGGTGCTCGGCTCCTGGACGGGACTTATTCTCTACGCTTTCCAGATATACTTTGACTTTTCCGGATATTCCGATATGGCAATAGGACTGGGAAAAATGCTGGGCTTCAACTTTAAGGAAAACTTTTTCTATCCCTATGTTTCAAAGAGCATTACGGATTTCTGGCGCCGCTGGCATATTTCCATGGGCACCTGGTTCAGGGAGTATGTATATATCCCCCTGGGCGGCAACCGCTGCGCCAAGTGGAAAATGTTCCGCAATATTATAGCTGTATGGTTCCTTACGGGACTTTGGCACGGCGCAAGCTGGAACTACATACTGTGGGGACTTTACTACTGCCTGTTCCTGCTTATTGAAAAAGCGTTCCTTCTGAAGGTGCTTAAAAAGCTGCCCGCGGCAGTTTCCCATATATACACCCTTGCGGTGGTGCTTTTCGGCTGGTGGCTGTTCGTATTTGAGGATCTGTCCGCAGGCTGGACCTATCTGGGGCATATGTTCGGGGTGGGCGCCGCATTTACGGAGCCCGCGGTCACCTACGACATACTGCGCAATCTCTTATTCATAGTCATCCTCTGCATTGCCGCAACGCCCTTACCCAAAAAGCTGTACTACAAGTTCTACACCGCGGGAAAAGGCGCCCGTATTGCCGTAAGCGTATGCTGCGCCGCCGTGCTTGTGCTGTGCACCGGGTATCTGGTGGATTCCTCCTACAACCCGTTTTTGTATTTCAGATTTTAAGGGAGGTACCGGAATATGGCAAACGATACGAATAAAAGCAAAATAATTACCGCCGACGGCGAAGCAAAAAAATATTTTGATTTGCAGATGTCGCTGAAAGGCTCCTCACGTTTCGCAAACATACTGCTGACTTTCCTTACCATGGGTTTTGTATTCGTGTTTGCGGCTCTGTTCTGGATCCTTCCCGACAGGGATTTTTCCCCGGAGGAAAACCGCTCGCTGGCAAAGGCGCCGGAAATGACGGTTGAAAATCTGTTTTCAGGCAATCTCACCGAAGAATTTTCCGATTATATGGCAGATCAGTTCCCCGCAAGAGGCTTTTTCGTAGGCGTGAAAGCCGTGGGAGAGCTGGCGCAGGGCAAGCAGGAAAACAACGATGTGTTTGTGGCAAAGGACAACTATCTTATTGCCCGCGTCGATTATCCCGACGAAAAAAATCTTCAGAAAAACATATCCGCCGCAGGCCGCTTTATTGCCGCCGCCGAGGATAGCGGCATAAACTGCACCGCAGCCTTTGCGGGACGCAAAGCCGATGTGTGCTACGATAAACTGCCTGCCGTTTATAACGGCAAGTATTACTCCGACAGGATATGGGGTATACTTGATGATATGTGCAAGGCCTCCGGCTTTGACTTTGTAAATCTGAGGGATGTACTGCGCACCCACGAAGCTGACGGCGAAGAGATCTATTACAGAACCGACCACCATTGGAATTCCTACGGCGCGTATATCGCCTATACTGCCATCGGCGACTCTGTGGGCTACAAGCCCCTTCCCCTAACCGATTTTGAAAAGGAAAAGGTCACCGACTCATTTCTCGGTACCACCTGGTCAGCCTCCGGCATCAAGTGGCAGGAGGGTGAAGAAATAGACTTTTACCGCTGGGAGGGCGACGGAGATTTCACCATGCGCGTGCTTGACCCCTCGGGTCAGCTCAGCGACTGCGAGGGACAGCGCACCGTGGAGGAGGACGGCGATGTATATTCCGTGTTTGACTCCTACTATATCCGCGATTTTCTCGACAAAAAAGATAAGTATGCCTCCTTTATCGGCGGCAACTTCGGCTATACGGAGATATACAATAATACAGACGGGCAGCGCGAGACCCTGCTGATCCTTAAAGACTCCTTTGCCAACAGCATGGTGCAGTTCCTCGCCCGTGACTATGACCTGATCATGATAGACCTGCGCTACTACAAAGCCAACATTACAAGGCTTTGTGAGGAAAAGGACATTAAAAATGTACTGCTTCTGTATAACATGGAAACGCTTACCGAGTCCTCCGACCTTGTAATTCTCAATACGGGACTTATGAATAAGTAACTGCCGCGCCTGCGGCACCGAAAAGTCCGCCTATTCGGCGGCAGAACGGAGAATTTATGAAAAAGATACTTAAAACCTTGATTGTCACCGCCGCCCTTATTACGGCAGCAGCCTGTCTCTTTTCATGCGCACGGGGCGCGGGAAAAGAAGAGGACACCACAGAGCCCTCGGTGACTACGGAGCGCAGCGGCTTTGAGGATGTGACCGCTCCTCCCGAAAGCACGGGCGCCGACACCGAGACCTCGGGCGACGCAGTTTCGTCGGACGCAGACATCTCACTGACAAACGAGGAAGCCGTTGAAGCGGCAAAGGCCTGGCTTGGAGAGACCGACCCCGACACAGGCTACAAATACGCCTATTCCTTTGACGGAATGGACGAAAACGGCGGCGAGGAGTGCTTCCGCATCCGCGTTTCCTGGTATCTCGAGGACGAGGACAGATACTCTCTCTGCGGTTATCTTTTAGTGTCCGAGGACGGCAAAAACATTCAAAAATTTGATTGGTAAGGCAGTACGGAAATGGCAAAAGTAAAGGAAGCGGCAAAATACAACGATCTTTCAATTGAAAAGCTGGAGGGCGCCGACCGCGTGAGAAAGCGCCCCGCCGTCATATTCGGCTCCGACGGGCTTGAAGGCTGCGAGCACGCCTTTTTTGAGATCCTTTCCAACTCCGTGGACGAGGCAAAGGAGGGCTACGGCAGCGTTATCACCGTTACCGCCTTTCGGGATCATTCCATAGAGGTTGCCGACAGAGGACGCGGAGTACCCATGGGCTACAACGAGAAATACGGCTGCTATAACTGGGAGCTGGTCTACTGCGAGCTGTATGCGGGAGGCAAGTACAACAACAACTCCGGCGATGGCGCATATGAGTATTCCATAGGACTTAACGGCCTGGGCGCCTGCGCTACTCAGTATTCCTCCGAGTTATTTGAAGTACACTCATACAGCGGCGACACAGAATCCAGTATGTCTTTCCGCCAGGGCGAGCCGGTGTCAAAGCTTGAAGTGCGCCAGCTTGACAAAAAAGAGCGACGCACGGGCACCGTTACCTACTGGAAGCCCGACCTTGAAGTCTTTACGGATATAAATATCCCCAAAGAATACTTCACCGATGTGCTGGAAAAACAGGCGGTGGTAAACGCCGGACTTAAGTTCGTTTTCCGCTTTGAAAACGAAGACGGCGGCTTTGAACAGTCCGAATTTATTTACGAAAACGGAATTCTGGACTATGTCTCCCGCCTTGCGGGGGACAGCGCCATTACCCAGCCTGTTTCCTGGAAAATGGGGGAGGTCAAAGGGCGCGACCGCGAGGACAAGGCAGACTATAAGCTTACCTGCGAGGTAGCTTTCTGCGCTTCAAACGCCGTAAGCATTGCGGAGTATTACCATAACTCAAGCCATCTGGAGTACGGCGGAAGCCCGGAAAAGGCTGTGCGCACCGCCTTTACCTACGCGGTGGACAAGCAGCTTAAAACACTGGGAAAATACAACAAGAACGAGTCCAAAATAACCTACGCGGATATTGAGGACTGTCTCATTATCGTCACAAATTCCTTTTCCACCGTCACCTCCTACGAAAACCAGACAAAAAAGAAAATTACAAACTCCTTTATAGCGGAGGCTATGACCGCATTTATAAAGGAACAGCTTGAAATTTACTTTGCGGAAAACCCCATCGACGGAGAAAAATTCGTAAATCAGGTGCTTGTAAACAAGCGCTCAAGAGAGACTGCGGAAACCACCCGTCTCAATATCAAAAAGAAGCTTGCCGCCTCAACCGATGTGGCAAGCAGAGTGGAAAAATTCGTCTCCTGCCGCTCAAAAGACCCCGACAGACGCGAGCTTTACATTGTGGAGGGCGACTCCGCAATGACAAGCTGCAAGCTGGGCAGAAACGCGGAGTTTCAGGCAATAATCCCCGTCAGAGGCAAAACCCTGAACTGCCAGAAAAGCACCTACGACAAAATATTCAAAAGCGATATAATAGTCGATCTTCTCCGTGTTATCGGCTGCGGAGTGGAGATAAAGGCAAAGGTCAAGGGCAATTTCGTGCCCTTTGATATTAACTCTCTTAAATGGTCAAAGATCATTATCTGCACCGATGCGGACGAGGACGGCTTCCAGATACGCACTCTGCTGCTGACGCTGTTCAACAGACTGCTGCCCACACTTATAAAAGAGGGCAAGGTGTATATCGCCGAATCTCCCCTGTTTGAGATAACCACAAAGGAAAAAATTTATTTTGCCTATAACGAGCAGGAAAAAGCGGACATTCTCGCCACTCTTGAGGGCAAAAAATACACGCTTCAGCGCTCAAAGGGTCTTGGCGAAAACGAGCCGGATATGATGTGGCAGACAACCATGAATCCCGCAACTCGCCGCCTTATACGGGTGACCCAGTCGGACGCCGCCGCAACGGAGCATATTTTCGATGTGCTTCTGGGCGACAACCTGCCGGAGCGAAAGAAATTCATCGCACAGTACGCCGCCCGCTACGCGGAATTGGCGGATATATAAGACAAAAGCTCCGGCACCGCCGGAGCTTTTTATTATGTACAGATATAGTATACAGTATACCTTACTTATGAGTCCTAAGCGCTCAGATCAATCCACAAAGCGGGGCGGACGGCAAAACCATGATGGCCGACACGGCCGCCGTCCTCGACGACGCCGCCGTAATCGTCGAAATAGGCGGCCCAACTCTGACAGCAGCCGGGCGACCGCAGCCACCAATAGCAGTTGTCGTTGTAGCTATTGACAAACGCTCCACCAGCAACAGCATACTCGGTAGGTTTACATTGTCTTGCGCTATCGGAGCTGAAGTACTTATTTGCTTCGGTAATGCTTAACAAGAACACCCGGTCCTGTGTTGCGTTGCCGGGGTTTGTGGAATAGCTGGGATTTTCATCTGCGGATACCGTTACCGTAGGAATCATTGCCTTTTCGTTGGCAGTAAACGCAGAATTGATGAAATTGTTATTTAACCAGTTTCGGAGTGTGCAGGTCTCCCAAGTGACGTCGGCATAACTTGTGTTGTACTGCTGGCAGTCAAGAGCATATTTGCTGATGACAAGTGCTTTGCCGTCTTTCACTTCAAGAACAAGCCACTCAATATTTTCCTTGCCGTTGGATGTGTTGTTGTCTTGCTCGTATGTACCAAAAAACACATAATCGCCGACGTTTGCGCTTTTCAGCTTCTCCGTCTCATATCTAACGTAAATGGAATTTGCTTTTTCGGTACTGTCCTTGTATCCATCAAGCGCAATTAACGCTTCATACGCTTCAGCGATATTCCCAGCATCCATCAAGGCAATAGCATCGTTATATTTGCTGTTGGGGATAATTACGGTATTCAATACAATTATAAAGGCGATAATTGCACAAACGGTAGGCGTTAAAACAGCAATAATTATTTTCCGTTTCTTTGCCATGAGTTCTGCTTCCAAACGCTCCATGCGGTAAATTTCTTCTTGTTTCTGTTTTATTTCCTCAATCTTTCTTTCACAAATTTCGATTTGTTCATCTGCATCTCGCCAGTTAGGGATCTGTTTGAATTTTGCGATAGCAATTTGAAAGCCGTAGACTGAATTCTCTTTCGTTTTTTTAATCGCTTGCCTATAAGTTTCATCTTTATGACACGCTTCCGCTTTTTCAAGGCACTGATCCCTCAAACAGTCGGAATCCTTAAAACCTTTAATTCTACCAAATAAATCGGCAGCAGTCTTGAAAGCGCTCTCCGTCGTCGCATTTGCCATAGCATTTAATGCCCATTCATAATTTCCGTTAAGTCGCTCATTCTCGTTTCTTTCATTTATATGGGCAATATAGCCTTGGAGCGATGCTTTAAGTTTGGCACCTCCGAAGCGTATAATTTTTTGATAGTTACCGTAATCGTCAAACGGCTGTTCACAGTCAGCAAGTTTTTCCTGTGTGTTTACTTTAAGCTCCGCCATAAGCTTCCCGAGATAAGCTTCGGCACATTCGGGATCAAGGTCAAGCACCTTTTCGCAATACTCATTTGCAGAATCCCAATCCCCATCCTCAAGGAACATAAATACCCGTTTCAGCAAAGGAGTGGTGTTTGCGTTTCCCGCGGCAATTACGGTTTCCTTCACAACTGTTGCTTTCGGCTCGTCATTTTGTGCAATCTTCTTAATACCGCGAATCAGATCCTGCATAAAGCCGAGTTTTGACATATCCTGCGCCTGAAGATGAGAAAACTCATCGGGGAGGTCATAAGGATCCATATCCTTA
Organism: uncultured Clostridia bacterium; assembly: GCA_945949385.1. Classification (GTDB taxonomy): domain Bacteria; phylum Bacillota; class Clostridia; order Oscillospirales; family CAG-272; genus Avispirillum. The sequence goes on from CAMFEL010000003.1 coordinate 16,743, forward strand.
TATGCGGGGATGAGCATTTTTTTGCCGCCGCTTTTCTTTACCAAAGAAAGGTATCTTGACCACTCGTTTTTCACCCATACCGCATTGAAATACTCCGGTTTTGTGCCGAGAGCCACCATTACCTTTGCGCTGTTAAGTGCGGCAAATATGTACGGCTCATATGCGCTTCCCAACTTGTCCTCAAGAGTGATTCTTGCAAAGAAAACCTTGAATCCTTCTTGGGTTAACTGATGATAAAGATCGTTGGCTAAAACGCTGTCAGGGGTACGGCGACCGTTATTGTCTGTTTCTTTATAACAAATAAATACATCAAAAGGTTTTTCTTTGGCAGAAATTTCAAGAATACCCTTTTGGATGTCGTCTATAGCCTTTGCTTCTTCCTCGTATATCTGCTTCTGATAACCGTCGGCGTACTGCAGGGCGGATTTGTAATCCTCATCCATATAGACAGAGGTAAACTGCGCACGGTTAACGGTAGGAACACGCTTGTGAGTAGCAGGATCTTCCACATACTCTATTCCATAGCGGCACAGCACCAAAGACCAGTATGCCTCCGCGTCGGTGCTGTCCTCGTTAAGTATCTGCTCATATATTGCCGCAGCCTTATCATAATCATTGTTGCGGCGAAAATGATTGGCTCTGTCATAAAGATTGGCTTTTTTATCATCATCAAGGCGGGGCAAAGTCTGCTTTGTCCCGCAGCTGTCGCATACCCCGACAGTTGCACCTTCTTCAAACTCTATGGTGCCTCCGCACATTTTACATTTGAATATAGACATAATTATTTCTCCTTGACATAGCTGCAATCAGAGCAAAGATTCCAATTGATTTTACTTTTTAATGCACTTTCTTGATAATTGCATTTTTTACAATTGGGAGAATCATACACTCTCTTCGATAGGCTCTCTTTATATTTTTCAGGAAACTTAATTGCAACGACTTTGATTGGAAGATTGTCTAACAATTCTTTTTTTATAGAAACTATTATTCTGCATTCATTTTCATAAGACCACGGAAGTGTTTTCTTTTGAAAATTAAGATTATCAACTAGCGATTTCTTAAAATTGCCATTTACTTCATCCGAGCGTTTAACATAGTACTCTCCAGTACTTTTTTTAGAATCAGCATAGTAAATAACATCAGAAATAAAAATTCTAAATTCGCAACTATTTAATACCTTTAATCGTTTAAATTCTCCATGCTCAAACACACCTAATTCAACAGCATCAGTATTTAATATCTGATTAATTATATCCTTACTATAATCAATCATACATCCATCATTTCCGCTATAAAGCATCCACATTGCGACATTTTCCGATTTTGAAAATGACAAACAAACAGCGAAATTTTCATATTCTTTTATACTACTATTTAAATTCTCTCTATCTAAAGTATCGTTCCACTTTTCACCGTTTGTTAAATAAACGGTATGATTTTTGATAATATTGGATATGTATTCTGATTTAGAATAATATTTAAAATGTGTATGATTTCTAGCTTTTTCTTCTAGATACGATTTTAAACTGTCTGAATTTTCAAAAGAATTATCTCTAATAGATTTATTTATAGACATATTATCTCACTTCAACAGTTTACACTTCTTATTTCTATCACAGATCAGAACAATCAGTTCTTCAGCAACGGTGTTAATATCCTTGTCATCAGCGTTTGCCACTGTGGTAAATTGATTAAACTTAATTGCTATTTCACTTTCAATACCGGCAAGAGCGTCATCTGACATAGGATCCGAATATCGTACTGCATCATATACTTTTTTGCAGGCAGATTTTGCTTCTTCACTTTTTGCGCGGTCAAGCAGATTTTCCGCATCAACGGTCAGCGATTTAATAAACAATGTCTGAGATTTAATTTTGCCGTCAACATTCCCGACTATATCGGACGCAGCCTTTGCTTTGATTACCGCTATTGCAGTAAACGCAAGCACAAGGAAACACACTATTATCCCTACCCAGTTAGGCAAATCGGGAATTGCCATGCAAAGCGCACCGAAAACAAGAGTCAAAATGAGTCCGATGTAGCTTATGCGAATTACCGGAATATTGTAAAACAGCTTTTGTTTATCGTCGGTTCTCAGTGCCATATATGCACAGACAAGCTGACCGATAAACGCTAAAGTTATAAATATGTATCCTGCCCAGAACGCACCGCCGAATTTTGACATACCGGCGATCTCGCCCGGTGTTACAAAGCATATAACGTTAAACACGGCAAGAAGGATTGCCCATATCAGCGCATATATCTTTATGCTCTTTTTCATTATTTCATCCCCCTCAGATAATATCGGAAAGCAGTTTTGCTTTCATCTCATTGAATTCTTCTTCGCTTATGAGTCCTGATTCTTTCATAATATTCAGTTTTTCGACTTTAGCTTTGAAAGTTGCCGTATCATCGGCAGGCTGAACTGTCGGTGTCTCTGCCGCGGCATTCATCGCATCGTTTACGGCATTACCCACAACACCGCCGACAGCGCCGCCCACGCCAGCCATCGTACCGAGTCCGACACCCATATTGGTGAACTGACCGACCGCTTCGTTTTGTGCTACCTTTTCCGCAACATCAAAGCCGCGCTCCTGAGCGTATGTATAACCCTCCTGCGCCCGTTTTGTTGCCTGTGCCTGAGAATCTATCACTACCTTCTGAGCTTCTGTCTGTGCATATATCAAGTCGGTCTGCTGCCTTAACTTTGCTTCGGCAATATCCGCATACTGCCTGAAGTGCAGCTCCTTGAATTTTTCGTACTGTCTGTCTCCGTCGGGTTTTACAATTGTAGTAACGAAAAACCGTTCAAGCGCTATACCGTAATCGTCAAAATCGGGAATAAGGAGTTTATGTATGTTTTCCGAGAACGCCGTCAGATTTTCATCGATCTCGAAAATATTGATTGCATTTGCCTTGATGACTTGCGCGATATAGGTTTTGACTCGCGTCATCAGGAAAGCGCGGAAAAAGGAAACAAGCTTCTGCTGACCGAGATGGTTTTCTGTTCCGACAAGCTTGACAAGAAGCTTACGGCTATCTTCTGCGCGAAGTGACATCTCGCCGGATGCACCGATTGCAAGCGGGAATCCGTACTGCGGATCTATATACTGCACCTTGCTGTCGGTACCCCATTTGATTGACATTTGCTCGGTTTTGTTGATAAAGTATACTTCGCAATGAAACGGAGTTTTGTCACCGGTGGCGCGGTTTAACACTTTGCCTATTTTCGGAATATTCTGCGTTTCAAGGGTATATCTGCCCGGTCCGAACAAATCAAGAGCCTGGCCGTTCATAAAGAAAATCGCTTCCTGAGATTCGTGAACTATCAGTTGTGTAAGACTGTTAAAGTCCTCGCACGGATGCTTCCAGATAAATGTACTGTTATCTCCCTCATATTTTATAATCTCAGCTATCTGTGGCATAATTTACCCTCCCTGACATTTTTATTACATAATCAGCATTATGTTGTAAACATACAAACATAATACCTATAAATATTTGTTACATTATATCACTATAAACAGAAAATGTAAATAGATTATGTCGAAAAATTGGAAGGAAGTGGTATCGGTTATGGAGTAATTAAGCCCTATCTTTTATCGTTTTTTATGTTTAGAAAAGGCTTGTTTTTTCTACGCTGTTTTGAAGTGTATTTGTTATTTCTCAAAGAAGCTTTTGCTTGGATTACAACATAATTGTGATTATAACATAACCGCCTGAATTGGCGTTTTTCAGCATTGCATAGCCGTCTTTCACCCGCAAAAAAACCGAAAAGCTGTCTACGGGATATATTTCATATCGTCTCAGTTCCCGTATGAAGATATATAAAAAACCGTTTTGCTCATCCTGCAAAACGGTTTTTTGTCAGTAATCTTTATTGTTTTTAATGTAATCCTTCAAATAACCGAAGGTTTCTCTTTCGCCCTTTTCCTCAAGCATTCGCAACAGCTTTTCAAGAAAATCCGAGGTTTCGGGGTGTATGACTCTTATGCTTTTTGAGTTCATAAAGTATTCCAGAGGGTCGGAGTTGGTATATTTGTCTCCCCGGTAGATTTTGCTTGCAGCCACTCTGTCGCAGAACATTTCCGCCACATACCTGAGCGGCATTTTCACAGGCTCCGTAAGTCTGGTGTAAGGATTGTAGTCCGTCCAGTATTCAAAATGGTGGCGGTTACGCCCCTTATGGTGGAGCCACGCCTCGGAATACCCCTTTTCCAACCTTTCCGCCACATTGGGACTTCTGGTGCCCTGATAGTAGCGGGCGCCGGGGAAAAATTCGCGAGGAGAATATTTTGAAAGGTCGTGTCTCAGCCCCTGCCACAGTATTCCCGCTTTGGCGCAGTGGGCTATGACCCGGTGCCGGTGTTTGGTAATTGTCTTAAAGTGCTTGATGGGGTGCATTTTCATATCCTTTCGGAATTACGGAGGGCGCCGCGGCGCTCCCGATTCATTTTCCCGCCTTACGCAGCCGTTACTCCCAAAAGCTCCAAAAACCACATAACGGCAGGTATGGTGACTACGGACAGCAGGGTACTGACGGCAAATATTTCCGACGCCCACAAACTGTTCTTACCGTAGGTATGGGCAAACATGGTGGTAATGGTGGCGCTGGGGCAGGCGGTGGCTATCATTACTATGGAAATTATCATAGGGTCCACTCCCACGGCGGTCAGCTTGAAAAGCGCAAGACAGCACAGCGCGGGTATGACAATAAGCCGCATGGCGCACACAAAGTACAGCTTTGGCTTTTTCAGGCATTTCAGAAGATTTGTGCCCGCCAAAGTTGAGCCGGCTACCAGCATGGCAAGAGGCGTGTTCATTCCTCCCACCGTATTCAGCGGCTGAGCGATTATATCCGGAATGGTTATGCGGCAGAAATAGAAGATAAGTCCTAAAATCACGCTTATGACCGCGGGGGTGCAAAGATTTTTCAAAGTCTCTTTGAAAGACACCTTGCCCGTCATAAGAGCTACGCCGTAAGTCCAAACAAGTATATTGAATACCGTAATGAACATGGTCAGATATATGACGCCGCTTTTGCCGAACACGCTTTCCACCAGCGGGATGCCGATGAAACCGCTGTTGGAAAAGATGATGGACAGGCGCTCTATGGCGTATTCCTTGCTTTTCTTCGGAACGGTTAGGGTGGCAACGGCTATCTGAATTGCAAAAATCGCCACGGAAATACCCAGGGTTATAAGCAGATTTTTTGATATTTCCGATGAATACTCGCTCTGATACGACATAAATGTCAGCAGCGGGTTTACAAGCCACAGGGACAGCTTTGACAGCTTTTTATTGCCGTCGGGGTCTATAAGTCCCACCTTGCCGCACAGAAATCCCACTGCTATCATTATAAACATAATGATAATTTTTTGCTGTATAATACTCATTTGGCTTTAATTTCCACCATATAAAGTTTTCCGGCGGCACCGGGCACCGTTACGGTACCCTTCTCCGTCATTTCTCCGTCACCCACGGTGCTGCCGCCCTCATCGGTCACCTTCCATGTATGGGCGCGGCTGTCGGTGAAGAACGAAAGGTCAAAGGGAATCTCCGCGTCCTCGTGCGCCTGCTTGTAGACAACCATAAGGAAGTTCTTATTCTCACGGTCAAAATAGCCCGTAACGCGGCAGGGCACATCGCCGCAAACGGCGGTGTCGGAAATCATAAGTCCGTCAGCAAAATAGGAAAGATACTGACGCCTGAGCGCTGCGCAGGTCTTGACCGCCTCGGAAAACTCGGGGTACTCGGAAATAAGCGCGCTGCCGTTATAGGTCTCCGGCTTTGAGGGGTACACATTCATCATCAGATTGTCCATGAAAATGAATTTGACATTTTCCGGTGTGGAGTCCACATTCATATTGGGTCTCAGCGTCTCAACTATGTGCATATAAGGACGGTAATCGCCTCTGCCCGGCCAGTAGAGCCAGTTCCAGGTAAAGTCCGTGTTGTCGATGTCGGACTCGTAGTACAGGGTGCATTCCGAGGAGAACGCCGTGCCGGGGTACATTTTTTCAGTTTCAAGACGGTATTCGTTGATAATATCGTGCAGTACATCGTTGCGATCGTCGCCCAGCACATACTGATCCCAGCATATGTCGGGACAGCCCAGCTCGTCGCGGATAAAGCGCATGCCATCAAGAATATCCTTCTGCCAGCGCTTGTCGGAATGGTCATGAAGCTGATAGCAGCTCCAGCGCTTGCAGTAAGGCGCGGCAAACATGGGAGTGGAGCGGGGTGTCTCCGCCCAGGAGCCGCTGCGCTCCTCAATTCCGTAGTTCCGTGCGGTTTCGTCCCATGCGGACACCCATGAAACGAGAGGGGTCACGGTGACGCCCATTTCGTGCAGCTTATCTATATTCTTTTTGCAGTTCTCAAAGCCGCCCCACTCTTTATGGAAGCAGTCCTTGCCGAAAGGCAGGGTGTAGTTGAACAGAGTCCAGGCGTTAAGGTCATAAATGCCGTGCTCCTTCATATCCTCGGCAACCTTGGGCAGATCGTCATAGTTCCAACTGTAATCGGTGGGGTCCTTCAGATACCCGTTGTTCATAAAGATGGTCCGAAATCCCAGCATTTCCTTTACGCGGCGCGGAACGGGCACCACTCTGTGCCTGTTCTGTTCCACAAAAGCCTTGTAGGCGCCTACGCCGTGTATCCAGTTGCCATTGTGCGCCGTAAGCACATATTCGCCGGAGTCGTATTCCCCGCCCGGCTCTACATTGGGATAGTGAACGGAGGCAATCCGCACTTTAGATGTAAGATTATCGTATTTTACCCACAGCACCTCGCTGTAACCCATCATGTCGGCACCCTGTTTCGGCTGACGGTCGGGTCCCCAGCCCCAATGACGGCGGTACATTGAAAATCCGCCCGCACGGGAGCCCATATCGTACCAGCGTCCTACCAGAGGATCCTGCTGAAAGCCGCCTGCGTGATAAAACCTGCCGGTATTGGCTTCTGTCCACGCAAAGAAGGTCTCGCGGGAGCGGGGGGTGCTCTTCATTTCCGTAAAGGGATTGCAGGAGCCCGCCATCATGGTAAGGCGCGCGTGCCCCTCGTCCATGGTGGGAACGATACCGTTCATATCGGGGAAAAGCACCTGCTCTACGGCAGCGCCCGAATTATTTTTAAGCTTCAGACGCATGGCCACGGATTTTTTATCTTCATCCGCCCTGAGAATAAGCTCAGCCATTATACCGCCCTCAAATTCCTGAACGCCCGCAGGGTCCATGGTACAGGGGACGACGGAATATGTGACGGTGAGAACACTCCCGTCAAAATCAAAGCTCGGCGGGCATTTCATATATGTGCCTGCGGGCGTCGCTCTCTGTATATCGTAGTCGTTATGTACCGGCCACGCAAGATCGAAAAGTCCCCGTCCGCCGATGATCATCGGTGTAACACCGGGGTACTCCAGACTGTCAAGGGCGCCCGTGCTTTTGTCAAAGGTGAAAACAGTACCGTTAAGGGTGTAGCTTACATTATCCATCATAATCATTGCCTTTCCGGCTGTGCCAGCCGTTTTGAAGTCAAGAAAAAGTCACAATGATACTTTACCAAAGTTTTGCGCATTTATCAAGTAGGTACGGCGCAATTCCGGGCTCTGTGCTCACTTTTTTTCGCGCCGTCTTCCAAAAATCGGAAAAATATGCTACAATATATGCAGTATTATATAAATGTGCCGTATACAGCCGCGACGGCGCCGTATTTCCGGCAAAAGCGCGGCGGAAAACATAAAGAAAAAGGAGGGTCTTTATGGCTGTGACCCTTGCTTCACCGGTCACGGAGCTGAGAGGAATAGGCAGTGCGAAAGCGGCGTCGCTTGCAAAGCTGGGCGTAAAAGCCGTAGGCGATCTTCTGCGCCTTTATCCCCGCGCATATCAGAATCGGGGAGATGTTCACACCGTTGCCGAAGTCGGCGAAGCGTGCCGCCGTTCCCAGTCTCCGCCTCCCGTATCCCTTGAGCTGACGGTCTCGTCGGAGCCGAAGCTGGCGGTTATACGGCGGGGTATGAGCATTACCCGCTTCAAGGCCTTTGACGAAACCGGCGTTGTGGAGATATCCTACTTTAACCAGCCCTTTATGAAAAATGTATTTCATACGGGCGCTGTCTTCCGCTTCTGGGGCAGAGTGGAGCTTCGCGGAGGCAGGCTGACCATGGCAAATCCCGTGCAGGAGGCTGTGACCGAGGGCACACCGCTTTTGCCTATCGTGCCGGTATACCCTTTGGCGTCGGGACTTCGGCAAAAGCTTATGCAGTCCCTTATCCGGGAGGCTCTGAGCGCGGCAAATACGGAGATTTGCGACCATATACCGCCGTCGGTGCTTCGCCGCTGCGGACTTTGCTCTCTTTCATACGCAATAAAAAACATACATTTTCCCGACAGCATACAGTCCCTTGACAGCGCACGCCGCCGTATGGCATTTGATGAGGTGTTTACCGTATCCTCCGCCATGTGCAGTGCTAAGCTTGCGAAAAAATCGGGAGGCGCTCCCATTATCAAAGCGGATGTTTCCCCGCTTATGAAGCTTTTCAGGTTCGAGCTGACGGGAGCGCAGAAGCGCTGTGTTTCGGAAATACTCGGGGATATGTCCTCGGGCGCGCCTATGAGCCGCATACTGTGCGGCGATGTGGGCAGCGGTAAGACCGCGGTAGCGGCTCTGGCAGCCTACGCGGCGGCAGCGTCGGGCTATCAGTGTGCGCTGATGGCTCCCACCGAAATACTGGCAAAGCAGCACTATGCCCAGCTTTCGCCCATGTTTTTTGCACTGGGTCTTGGCTGTGTTCTGCTGTGCGGCTCCCTTACTGCCGCCGAGAAAAAGAAAATACAGGCATCCCTGTCCTCCCCCGACGCTCCCATGCTTGTCATCGGCACCCACGCTCTTCTCAGCGAGGGGGTGGAATTCCGCCGTCTGGGTCTGGTAATCACGGACGAGCAGCACCGATTCGGCGTTAATCAAAGAGCGGCGCTGAGGCGCAAATCCCAAGGAGCTCACAATCTTGTCATGAGCGCAACGCCCATTCCGCGTACTCTGTCTCTTGTCATATACGGCGATCTTGATGTGTCCCGCCTTGACGAAATGCCTCCCGGCAGGCAGAAGGTCTCCACCTTTAAGGTAGACGAGAGCTACCGCCGGCGACTTCTGGGCTTTGTACGCAAGCAGGCGCAGGAGGGGCACCGCACCTATGTAGTTTGCCCGTCAATTGAAGAAAAGCCGAAGCAGGCGGAGGACGCGGAGGAGCTTTACGACATTAGCTTCCTTGCGCCGGAGGAGGAAGAGCCGCCAATGAAAGCCGCCGTAAGCTACGCAAAAGAGCTTTCGGAAAAGCTGCCGGATCTTAAAATAGGCTTTATTCACGGAAAAATGAAAACCGCGGAGAAAGACGCCGCCATGGCATCCTTTGCCGCGGGAGATACAGATGTGCTTGTATCCACCACCGTTATTGAGGTGGGAGTGGGTGTGCCCGAAGCAACGCTTATGGTGGTGGAAAACGCGGAGCGCTTCGGACTGTCTCAGCTTCATCAGTTAAGAGGCCGCGTGGGCAGAGGAAAGGCAAAATCCTGGTGTATACTGGTTTCGGACACCGAAAACGAGTCTTCCCTGCGCCGCCTCGATGTAATGTGCCGTGAAAACGACGGCTTTAAGGTTGCGGAGGAAGACCTCAGGCTGCGGGGTCCCGGTGACTTCTTCTCTCGCGGGGGAGAATTCCGTCAGCACGGCAGCGCTGATATGCGCTTTGCCGCGGAGGTCACGGACACCCGCCTTACGGAGCAGGCTGTGGAATGTGCAACGGAGGTCTGCACCGCCGACCCGCGCTTTGAAAAAGAGGAGGATCTCGCCCTGGGCGCCGTTGTCCGCAAAATGCTGGAGGAATCCGAAGATACGGTGAGCTGAAATAAATCTCAAAAAGAACCGCACCCAATTTCTGCAAAAATACTGTACAAAAACAGCCGCCCCGCAGGACGGCTGTTTTTGTATGTTTAAGCATTTATGCCTTCAATCGCTTACTGCGCCGCAGACACGATCTTGTCAAACTTTTCGGGAACAAGGGACGCGCCGCCGATAAGTCCGCCGTCAACATGATACTTGGACAGAAGCTCCGCAGCGTTGCCATCGTTCATGCTTCCGCCGTACTGAATGGTAACGGACTCGGCAGTATCCTTGCCGTAAAGCCCTTCAAGCACACCGCGGATAATTCCGCAGGCCTCGTCAGCCTGCTCGGGAGTTGCGGTAAGCCCGGTGCCGATTGCCCATACGGGCTCATATGCGATGATGATATTTTTCATATCCTCTGCGCCGACGCCTGCAAGGTCAAGCTTTGTCTGCATGGAGACTATCTCCTCGGTAATACCGCTCTGTCTCTCTTCAAGCACCTCGCCTACGCAAAGGATGACCTTAAGTCCTGCCGCAAGGGCAGCCTTCAGTCTCTTGTTTACGGTCTCGTCGGTCTCGCCGAAATACTGTCTTCTTTCGCTGTGGCCGATGATAACATACTCGGCGCCGCATTCCAGCAGCATAGCCGCAGAAATCTCTCCGGTATATGCGCCCTTTGCCTCAAAATGCACATTCTGCGCGCCGATTTTTACATGAGTACCCTTTGCTGCCTCAACAGCGGGAGCAATGTCCACAAAGGGAACGCAGAGAATCACGTCGCAGCCGTTCTTGCCCTCGGTAAGCTCTGCGGTCTTTTTTACTGCCGCCACAGCCTCGGAGGGGGTCATATTCATTTTCCAGTTGCCGGCGATTACCGCCTTGCGTGTAGCCTTGTTCATATCAATACACCTCGGTTTTTGATTTTTTCAAGTATAAGGCGGACGGCAACAAGGCCGTCCGCCGTCTTTTGTTTTTCGGATTACTTGTCCTGCAGACAAGCAATGCCGGGAAGTTCAAGTCCCTCAAGGAATTCCAGAGAAGCACCGCCGCCGGTGGAAATGTGAGTCATCTTGTCGGCATATCCCAGAGCCTCAACAGCAGCCGCAGAGTCGCCGCCTCCGATAATGGAAACAGAGCCGGACTCAGCCACAGCCTTTGCTACGCTGCGGGTACCGGAAGCAAAGTTCTCCCACTCGGAAACGCCCATAGGTCCGTTCCATACCACAGTGCCTGCGCCTGCGATAGTCTTTGCAAACAGCTCCTGAGTCTTTTCGCCGATGTCAAGTCCCATCCAGCCGTCGGGAATGGAATCGGAATAAATTCTCATAAAGGTGGTGTCTTCCTTGTACTCGCGTCCGATAACGTTATCAACGGGAAGCAGGAAGTTTACGCCCTTTTCTCTTGCCTTTTTGAGAAGGTCAAGAGCCAGGTCAAGCTTGTCGTTCTCGCAGATGGAGGTGCCGATGTCGTTGCCCAGTGCGCGGAAGAAGGTATATGCCATACCGCCGCCGATAATAAGGGTGTCGCACTTGTCGATAAGGTTGTTGATAACGCCGATCTTGTCGGATACCTTAGCGCCGCCCAGAATTGCCACAAAGGGACGGGCGGGATCAGCCAGCGCCTTGCCCATGATCTCAACCTCCTTGCGGATAAGGAAGCCGCATACTGCGGGCAGATAGTCTGCAACGCCTGCGGTGGAAGCGTGAGCGCGGTGAGCGGTGCCGAACGCGTCGTTTACGAAGATCTCTGCCATGGAAGCAAGCTCTTTTGCAAAAGCGGGATCGTTCTTTTCCTCTTCTGCGTGGAAACGGACATTTTCGATAAGCATTGCCTCGCCGGACTTAAGAGCGGCAGCCTTTGCCTTTGCGTCGGGTCCCACAACATCTGCGGCAAGAACAACTTCCTTGCCCAGAAGCTCGGAAAGTCTCTTTGCTACGGGAGCAAGAGAATACTTCATATTGAACTCGCCCTTGGGTCTGCCCATATGAGAGCAAAGGATAACGGCAGCGCCGTGCTCCATCAGGTATTTAATCGTAGGAAGCGCGCCGACTATTCTCTTGTCGTCGGTAATAACTCCGTCCTTCATAGGAACATTGAAATCGCATCTTACAAGAACCTTCTTGCCGGCAACATCAATGTCTTCAACTGATTTCTTGTTGTAAGTCATTCTTTTATATCCTTTCGTATTAGTAACCGGTATAACGGCTTTTCCTATTTAACCAATTTATAATATACCATATTATTCCCGTCTTTACAAGAATTTTTTCAAAAAAAGCCTCTCAGCAGAAAAGTTCTCCGCCTTCGTACATACTGTACGGAGGCGGAGACGAAAAATTGGATGTTTTGACAGATGAAAGCTGCTGCCGTTTCCTGTTAAAAAGCCGCGCTTTTATTCTGCCGCACTTTTCGCCGTGCGGACCGCGTCGGCAGCAGGCGCTTTTGCAGTTTCGGCGGGACGGTAGGGATGATATGTAGGCACTATTTCCTCAACCATGGAACATATATCCTCGCTTTCGTTATAAGCGGCGTCCGCAAGGCGTGTAAGCTGCGCGGAAAATACATCGTCGTCCATTTTTATGGGATGACCTATATGAATAAGCTTGTTGTCCGTGGACCGGAGTCCCTCTTCGTCCATAAGCAGTTCTTCGTACAGCTTTTCACCGGGACGCAGACCGGTATATTCTATCATTATATCCTCATCCGGCACATATCCCGAAAGGCGTATGAGATTTCGCGCCATATCGTCAATGCGCACGGGATCGCCCATATCCAGAACAAAAATCTCGCCGCCGTCAGCATAATACGATGCCTGAAGCACCAGAGACACCGCCTCCGGTATGGTCATAAAATGTCTGATTATGTTTTTGTCGGTAACGGTTACGGGACCTCCGTGGGCGATCTGCTTTTTGAACAAAGGAATAACGCTGCCGTTTGAGCCCAGCACATTGCCGAAGCGCACCGCTACAAAATCCGTTTCCGGATACTTTCTGTTCATCATCTGGACGATCATTTCGCAAATGCGTTTTGAAGCGCCCATTATGTTGGTGGGATTCACGGCTTTGTCGGTGGAAATAAGGACAAACTTTGAAACGCCGCAGCGTGCCGCCGCCTGCGCTGTTTTTAATGTGCCGAAAACATTATTTTTTATTGCTTCGTCGGGACTTGTCTCCATCAGCGGCACATGCTTATGCGCGGCAGCATGGAAAACAACATCCGGACGGTATGTTTTCATGACGCTGTTGATACGGTTGGTATTACGGACGGAGCCTATAAGCACCGTCAGCGCAAGACCCGGACAGTCACGCAGAAGCTCCTGCTGAATATCGTACGCATTATTTTCGTATATATCGAAAATAACAAGTCTTTCAGGCTCGGAACGTGCGATCTGACGGCAAAGCTCGCTTCCGATCGAGCCGCCTCCTCCCGTGACGAGCACGGTTTTTCCCTTTATTGATTTCAGTATCTCGTCATTATTTACACTCACCTGATCTCTTCCGAGCAGGTCGGATATGTCCACGTCGCGCAGTTTTGTAACGCTGACCTCGCCGTTCACTATCTGATCCACGCCGGGGATGATCTTTACACGGCAGGAGGTCTCCTTACATATATGGAGAAGATCTTTTTTGGCAAGCGGTGAAATACTGGGGATTGCAATAATTATTTCGGTTATTTCATATTTTTTCGCCATCTGCGGGATGGACTCCCTGTTTCCCACAATGGGGATACCCTCGAGCAGTCTGCCTGTTTTATTGGGGTTATCGTCGATAATACAGCAGACTCTGCGTCCGTCACGGGAGCGCTGTATTTCCTTTATAAGCGTCTGTCCCGCGCTTCCGCCGCCGATAAGCATCGTATGCACAAAGGAATCGTCCCGTCCCCGTTTACAGTCAATGAAAAATCTGACAAATCGGTACGAAAATCTGATACCGATAGTAAAGCAGAAAGTCAGCACATAGCCTATGAAATAGAAGGAGCGGGGCATGGAAGCTCCGTAACGCATATACTTGGCGCCTGCAAATATCAGAGGGATCAAAACAAGATGTGCGCCGATAAGCCTTGAAAGCTCGGCAACACTGGCAAGCTTCCATATGCTGTGATACAGCCTGAAGCCGAAGAATACCGCCACCGTTATTATTATCATATACGGCAGGGAAAAGACATACCCGCGCAGATAATACAGCGGCACGTGTCTGTAATCAAAGTCGAAACGGATAAGTAAAGCCGCAAGGTATGACAGAATAACGATAAGTGAATCGGCAAAAGCAAGCAGGAACGCCTTTACCACCCACGCTTTGCCGAGCCCTTGCTTTGCAGCGCCTCTGTTAAGCTTTCTGATAACAACTATCCACAAACCGGCTGTCAGTGCCGTCACGGCTGCCGTAACGGAAGCTACGGGGCTGGTAATCATATCCGATTTTGCAAGATAGCTCTGCACCGCTTCGCTCCGTGACGCCAGTATATTGCCCACAACAATTGCCGCGGCAATAAGCAGCGTGACGATTATTGCCGGCACAAGTACGGCAGCTTTCCTTTTTTTCATAGGACATACCTCCTGTTTCGACCTTTTTCGCGCTTTTCGCAAAAATAAAATTACCAATATGAAATATATTCAATACGAAACCTGTCAGCGTCTTATACGCCGGAGCTTCTACGGCTCCCTTGCGCCGAGGTCGCAGACAATCCCGTGCGGACTTGTATCAAACAGGTATTTTGCATACCGCGGCGAAATTTTTCGCGACACGATCTCTCTCGCACGTGACATATATACTGTTCTGCGGTCTGTGCCGTGGGCGTCGCTTGCCACAGCGTCGGCAAGACGCTGCGACGCTATAAAAAACGCCGCTTCCAATACTTCCCCGCCGCAATTGCCCGTAAAGCTGCCTTTGTTCAACTGGATCAGACAGCCTTTTTTGCGCCACCGCTCCACAGTTTCAATATCGTATCTGACAAATTCATACCTTTCGGCGTGCGCCACAACAGGCACAAGTCCGCAGGACAGAATTCCGTCAAGGATTCTGTCGGCAAATTCCGGATCCCCTCCGAAATCAAACTCAACAAGAAGATACCGGCTGCCCGCGAGAGTCAGCACCTTTTCATCGCGTATGAGCTTCGTAAGCCCTTCCGTTGCAAAAACTTCCATGCCTCTGTGCAGCTTTACTGGTATGCGCTCCTGTGTAATGGCGTTTTTCAGAGCCGAAAAACGCTCCTCATACCCGGCGCCGCGATAGTTTCCGCTCATACCCGGTACATTGCAATGGGGCGTTGCCACAATATCGGTAACACCGTCACGGGCGGCTTCATCAGCCATTTCCAGAGATTCGTATATATCTCTTGCGCCGTCGTCAAAGCCGGGCAGTATGTGCATATGAATATCAGTCATACTGAACCTCCGCGGCGTTTTTTTCCAAGCGACGCAAGTCTGAAAAGAGGTCGGCGCATAGGGACGATCCACAGCCACGGCCCGCTGAAAAATTTCCAGATGAGATTTTCGGTAGGAGACCTTCATTGCAATCTTTCTGAAGGTCTCAATATATCCGAAGCTGGTGGTCGGGGCGCTGACAAGGATTTCACCGCCGCCCTTGCGCACACGTTTTTTCTTCTCGTGATATACGGACGCAATCAGCTTTGTATCAAGCTTTTTCTCAATCTGTCCCGGGTTCTTAATATCGTCGTGCAGGTAAAAATACAAAAACAGGATAAGTATTTCCAGAACGGCCGCGGCAAGAAAAATCTTAGTAATAATACCCCATCCGCTGTACGGATTTACGACCGACTCGGGCACCTTGGGAGTTTCAAGCACCTGAAGCACCTGATCGCTGAGTATAGTCTCGGAAAACTCATTGTAATGCTCAAGTATACCGTTAATCGTCAGCATAGCGTCTCT
Organism: uncultured Clostridia bacterium; assembly: GCA_945949385.1. Classification (GTDB taxonomy): domain Bacteria; phylum Bacillota; class Clostridia; order Oscillospirales; family CAG-272; genus Avispirillum. The sequence goes on from CAMFEL010000003.1 coordinate 32,509, forward strand.
GGGAGAGGACGCCGTCACCGTAAGTATCATCATATTTGTGTTTCTGATATTGCTGCACGAAACGGTACCGGGCAGGCTGTCAAGTCCGAGAGAGGCCGCAACCTTGTCTTTCAGCACCTTGCTGGAAACGATCTCTCTGAAAATGCCGGCGGTGTTCTCGGCATTTGAAACGCCGCTCCACTTATACATTTCCTTTTCAAGTACCACTATTGTAGCCTTGGTACGGTATTCCGGTCTGTACATAAAACAGGAAACCGTGCCCGCGGCAAAGGCGGCGATAAGAGCGATCATAATGATCTCCTTCCACCGTCTGGCGATGTTTCGCACTATATTGGAAAAATCAAAGCCTTCATTCATTGGCGGCATTTCCTTTCTGTTATCAGCGTCATAAACGGCTCGCAGCTCCGCTGTCGGTCAATGCCGGGACTCGCCCACAATCACAATAAGCGGGACCTGCATAGCGCCGTCGCCTTCTCCGGCGGTATATATGACGGCGTAGGTACCTGCCGTCTCGGTATTAAGGTTTGTGTCAACCGAAAGGAGCGACGCTTCGGCATCGGTACCGTTGATCCTGACTTCGGTAACAAGACTTAAGGGATCAAAACTTTCGCCTTTTTCAATATAAACGAGATAGTCGCTGAGAGCCACATAGCAGTCGCTTGCAGCGGAGGTCCAGGAAGTGTTTATCATAACGGGAATATCCGCTTCCACAATATCTCCGCAGCTGTTTGTCACCTGAATTTTCACAACTCTCATGGGAGCGCCGCCTACCGTAATTTCCTCATTTGAAGACAGCAGCACCATTTCATCGGTAATATCGCCGTCAATGCAGTCGGTTGCCCCAAGCCCCTTAACAAGCTCGGCGGAGCCTGCGGTGGCGGAGACGGAAACAAGAGGTTCTGTCAGCGAAAGGCGGGGAGATGTATAGTCCGTATAGACAATCTGCCGCTGAGCCTTGCCCACATTGCTGTCGCCGTCAAAGGCAGCATAGGTTACTATACGCCGGTTGCCGTCAAGCAGCGCAGACAGGGATTCTATCATCAGGCTGTCCGTCACATCTCCGTCTTTATCGTCATATGCCGATACGCCTTTCAGAAGCTCCTCCTGCGTCACGGAAACGGATACGCTCAAATTGTCGCTGTCAAAGCTTATCTTCGGGGAGGCAGTATCTTTAAGACTGGATATATACCAGCGGCTGCCCGCATACACAGCGGCAGCAAGTATGCATACAACAAGCAGCAGTATACTGAATTTTTTCGATTTTTTCTTCATCTGGATCCGTTGCCCCTTTACAGGTTGTATGAAAAGCAGATCACACCGTCTCGGGCGTAAGTCTGCCGTTTTTATCAATGCGCAGTACCGAAGTGCAATACTTGAGAATGCCCTTTCTGTGAGTAGTCAGTATGCACACTCTGCGCGGATCGGCGCGCATAAGGTTTTTAAGAACACCGCCTCGGTCTCATGGTCGAGAGCAGAGGTTATCTCATCCATAAGCAGTACGGGAGATTTTCTCAGTACCGCTCTTGCAATGGCAATACGCTGAGACTGACCCTCGGAAAGCCGCAGTCCCCTCTCGCCCACCGATGTCATCAGTCCGTCGGGCAGAGACATGACAAAATCCTTTATATCCGCTATCTCCAGCGCCTCCAGCAGTTCCTCATCGGTTGCATCCGGCGACACAAGACGGAGATTGTCGGCAAGTGTTCCTGAAAACATACTGTTGCCTTGCGGCACATATGAGCAAAGACGCCTTGTACTGTCGGAAGCGCAAAGCTTTCCGACCCCCTCGGCTTCAAAGGTAATAGTCCCGCAGTCAGGCTCCATAAGTCCGAGAATAAGACGCAGCAGCGTTGTTTTTCCTTCTCCGGAGGGACCTACCAGCGCTACGACATCTCCGGGCGACGCGGTCATCCCCACCTCGCACAAAGTCGCGGCGGTCGCGTCCTTATATGTAAAGCTTACACCTTCGATTTTCAGAGTAATGCCTGAAACACGCGCTTCTTTTTCAAGCTCTTTGGCAACCCTTCCGTCGCTGTCGTTTTCGCAATCAAGGTTTGTGATCTCCATAATACGCCCCGCTGAGGTTGCCACGGAAACAGCGCCGGGGAGCAGCCCTACCATAGCCGAAAACGAGGATGTGAGCGTGCTGCATATTTGTAAAAACAAAGTCATGGTACCGTATGTAATAGCTCCGTTCCAGAGCCTGTATACACTCCATCCGTAGCAGGAGTACGATACCGCCAGTCCTATAGCGGAAAAGCAAAGAGTCGTGAGAATAGAGAATTTATCCTTATCCACCCTGACTTTTCTGTACTGTCCCAAAAGAAGTGAAAACTTGGAAACATAGTCACGGGTTATGCCGAAGGCTTTGACCGTCTGCAAATTCTGCACCGCTTCTTCCCCGAAGGACAGAATTCGTCCGTTCATTTCACGGCTTTCCGTGTTATACTTGCGTATCATGCGCATCATATGGCGCGAGCAGAGAAACATGACGGGGGCACTCAGCAGAGCAAGCCCTGCCATTACAGGATCGTAATACAGCACTATTATGAGAGCGCCGGCAAACTGCGTTACCCTGATTACGGTGTTGGGAACAAGTCCGACTATGCCCTCGGACACAGCCGAAACATCGCCCTCAAGCCTGTTTACAAGCTCACCGGAATGGTATTTTCCTATATCCTCAACGCGGGCGTACATCATATGGCTGAAAACATCACCGCGCACCTCGCTGCTCACCTTTGCGCCTACATTTGACGCCACGCGGGAAGCCGCCGCCTGGAGAATTATCTGGAAAAGGGCAAGACATATAACCAAAGCGGCGCTGCGGACGAAAGTGTGGCTTTGGCTGATAACATCGTCGATCAGATATTTTGATGCAACGCCGCTGCCCAGGCCCATAATTACGCCCACAAAGCCGAAAATCACATTTACAAAAATGCCGAGGCGGTATTGCTTTATGTACCCGAACATCCACTTCCACTCGTTTTTCAGCTCCCGAAGAAGCCTGAAGCTGAAGCCTTTGTTCTCGCTCTTTTTTTCGTCCAAACCGCCGCCTCCTCTCTTTGTCCGCTTAACCGTCCGCTCTCAGATCATCTGCGTTTTCCGCGCTTTTTGCACCCCCGAATATACCAAGGGCATAAAAATCGCAATATTATGTAATGTTATATCATTATACAGGACAAAAATCAATAGCCGATGCCTTAAAACAAGTAAACGTCTCGCGCCCCGGCGAAGCATCACCGATGCTGTTCTCCCCATACTTCCCGATTATTCCGAAAAAAAGAGGCTCAATACATAGAAAAGCCCTGTGCAAAGGGCAAAGCCTTTGCACAGGGCGCCTGCACCGCACAGATCACGGCAAAAATCAAATATCAGCCTTTTTCCGGAATTATCATCCCGTAGTCGCCGTCATGACGTTTATAAACGGTGCATACTTCTCCGCTTGCGGAATCGGCAAACATAAAGAATTCGTGTCCCAGCAGGTTCATCTGCAGTATTGCCTCCTCCGCCGTCATGGGCTTCAGAGTAAAGGTCTTTGTGCGGATGCGGAAATCACCCTCCTCCGCCACATCGTCGCTTTCGTATTCGGGGATACGGATATTGTCCCGCAGTCTCTTGGAAAGTCTTGTTTTGTTTTTTCTTATCTGCCGCTCGATACTGTACATACAGCAGTCCAGCGCGTTCATAAACGTGGAGCTTTCGTCCTCGCTGCGGAAAAGGAAGGGTCCTGCCGCAATAGTCACCTCCACGCGCTCAATATCGCGCACCCGTGAGAGCTTGACGGTCGCCTCCGCTTCTCCGGGGAAGAATTTGTCAAATTTGGCAAGCTTTTTTTCGATATGATCCGAAAGATCGCGGCTTACCGTTACTTTGCGTGCATTGATGGTGATTTTCATACTTTCAGCCCACCCTTTTCTTTATTTGTCAGGGGACGGCGCCAACGGCGCTTTTTTGTTCCCCTTTGACAGCTATATTATACCACACTCCCGTCAAAATGTCCATACTTTTTGTTAAAATTATATAAACAATTGTGAATTTTACACACCGATTTCAGCAGCTTTATATTTACGCTTCAAATATGTCCGAATACGGCGCAAAAGGACGGTACATTTCATCGAAATTATACAAAACCGTCCCGCCGCTATTGACACAAATGGACTTTTGAAGTAATATAATTTATGTGTTAGCAATAACTAATCACATTTGATATTTCACATATAAATCAAAAAGAGGAGACGTCCGATGACACTGAAAGAACTGAAAGTCGGTCAGTCCGCCGAGATCGTCGCCGTGGGCGGCGAGGGCTCACTGCGCAACCGGCTTATAGATATGGGGCTTATCCCCCGCACCGTTCTTACTCTCAGAAAGGTCGCGCCTATGGGGGATCCCATTGAAATACTTATTCGCGGCTATGAGCTTACCCTGCGTCTTGAGGACGCGGCAAATATAACCGTAAAGACAGTAGAAAACAAAAAGCCGCAGGAGCCTCCCGTCATAAAGTACGGCAGAAAAAGAAAGCGCAGAGGCTCCGTATGAGCCGCACTGCGGGCGGCTGCCGAGAATGCTGCAATGCAAATCAAGTTTTATGTCATTGATTGGGAAAGGATAGATCGCAATTATGAAATTTGCGCTTGCGGGAAACCAGAACTGCGGCAAAACCGCGCTTTTCAACGCGCTCACGGGTATGCGCTGTCATGTGGGCAACTTCCCCGGAGTGACGGTGGAGCAGAAAACGGGAGAGATCCGCGGCTTCGGCGGATACTCCGTGGTTGATCTGCCCGGCATATACTCCCTGCGCCCCTATACGCAGGAGGAAATAGTCACCCGCGACTACATACTGAACGAAAAGCCCGACTGCATCATAAACATCATCGATGCCACCAATATTGAGCGCAATTTGTATCTTACCATGCAGCTTCTCGAGCTTGATGTGCCCATGGTGCTGGCTCTTAATATGATGGATGAGGTGCGCGCCAACGGCGGCACCGTGGATATTGAAAAAATCAGCCGCGAGCTGGGGATCCCCGCAGTCCCCATCAGCGCCATCAAGGGCGAGGGCGTGTCAGAGCTTATTGACCGCGCCGTAGATACCGCAAAGCATCACGTGCTGCCCGTGCGCGCCGATTTCTGCGCCTCCGATTCGCCCTGCCACCGCTGTATCCACGCGGTTATGCACCTGGTGCAGGATCACGCCGAGGAGGAGGGGCTTCCCCTGCGCTTCTGCGCATCAAAGCTTATTGAAAGCGACAGCGACATCGCAGACAAGCTGCGACTTGACACAAACGAACGGGAGCTTATAGAGCACTGTCTCGTTCAGCTTGAGAGCGAATCGGGACTTGACCGCAACGCGGCGCTGGCGGATATGCGCTACTGTTTTATCGAAAGCGTTGTAGCCTGTGCCGTCGTTAAGGCAAACGAAAGCCGCGAGCACCGCCGCAGCGTGGCAATAGATAAGATCCTCACCGGAAAATATACGGCTATCCCCGTTTTTCTCGGGGTCATGATGCTTGTTTTCTGGCTTACCTTCAATGTTATCGGCGCCGCCCTTCAGCGTCTGCTGGAGGCGGGCATCGGACAGCTTACGGACATAGTTGACCGCGCTCTGACTTCATTCGGTCTGAACGAGGTGATTCACAGCCTGATAATCGACGGCATATTCAACGGCGTGGGCAGCGTGCTGTCCTTTTTGCCCATTATAGTCACTCTGTTTTTCTTCCTGTCCATACTTGAGGACACCGGGTATATGGCGCGCATCGCCTTCGTTATGGATAAGCCCCTGCGCCGTCTCGGTCTGTCTGGGCGCTCATTTGTGCCCATGCTCATAGGCTTCGGCTGCTCCGTACCCGCCGTTATGGCGACCCGCACCGTTTCCTCCGACCGCGACCGCAAAATGACCATGATGCTGGTGCCCTTTATGAGCTGCTCGGCGAAAATACCCATTTACGCCGTGTTCACCGCCGCCTTTTTCCCCGGTCACGGAGCCGTGGTTATGTTCGCTTTGTATTTCACGGGCATAATTCTGGGAATACTTATGGCGCTGCTGCTGAAAGGAACGGCTTTCCGCGGAAAGCCGGTGCCCTTTGTAATGGAGCTTCCCAATTACCGCCTGCCCTCTCCCCGCAGCGTGGGACTGCTGCTTTGGGAGAAAGCCCGCGACTTTTTGCAGCGCGCCTTTTCCGTTATTTTCATCGCAACCGTTGTTATATGGTTTTTGCAGAGCTTTGACTATCACCTGAATCCCGTTTCCGACTCCACGGAAAGTATGCTGGCAAATGTGGGGCAGGCTATATCCGTAATCTTCAAGCCTCTGGGCTTCGGAGACTGGCGCTTCTCCACCGCCCTTATCTCAGGCTTTATAGCAAAGGAGCAGGTGGTGTCAACACTTGCCGTTCTTATAGGCTGTGACGCAAGCGTTCTGTATACCGTACTGCCCTCAGCCTTTCCCTCAACCCTTGCGGCGTGCAGTTTTCTGGTGTTCACCCTGCTGTACACTCCCTGCGTCGCCGCCGTCGCATCCTTCAGACGCGAGTTCAACTCACGCATTACCACTCTCGGTGTAGTTATCCTGCAATGCGCGGTAGCGTGGATCGCCGCATTCCTCGTATATAATATAGGAGGTCTGTTCCTGTGAATGCGATTGATATAGCAGTCCTGATAATTGTGGCTGCGGCAATCGCCGCCGCAGTATTCTTTTCCGTAAGAGGGCGCAAAAAGCGCGGCGGGGGCTGCGGCTGCGGCTGCTCAAGCTGCCCCGGCTGTCCGGCTGCCAAAAAGAACAAAAAATAAAAAAGCGCCTGACCGATAAGCGGCGCAGCGTGCGCCGAATATATTCAAAAAGCCCGATTTGCAATGCAAATCGGGCTTTCCCGTTAAGTTACTGTTCGCGCGTCGTATTTTTTGCTAATTCTATGTTTATCAGTTCCACCAAGCGGTCGGACATTACAGCCATTGATTCAATATGTACCTTGTTTTCTCCCAACATCAAGGTTAAGGAATCGGGGTTCTGCTTTATATCGGTAATCTCGGAAAACCTGAATACCTTTTTATTGCCGAACATAGTATAATATTCAAAAGTATCGTCATCAACAACATAAATCTTCTGATTATTCCAACACAGAAAAGCCGCAACGCTCAGCAGTATTACAGGTGCAGACACCACGGCAAACCAGATGTTCGTAAAAACTGCCGCACATATCAGCAGGGCAGCGGCTACTATTGATAAAAAGATTCCGAGTATAAGTACCGCTGTGGGCAAATGCAAATCAGCTTCATTTTTGCTATTTTTCATTTTATCTCCTCCTTTTTTACAATTGTAACACAGAAAAGGTATTCTGTCAATAGAGCAAAAAGCACAGATCCGCATACGCAACAGGGAACACCGCTTTGCGCCCGCCGAAGCAAATCGGTATTGACCTGAAATCGAATTCGGTATTGACCTGAAATCGAACAATGTTGGCTACACTCCGAACAATTATATTCCCTTACGGATTTTCAACCGCGCGACTGTCGCGCGGTTTTCGTTTTACAAAAAGCCGCATCAGCTGTTTGCTGATGCGGATTTTTATGAAGTTATCAGAAGAAATCGGCAATGCACGAATGCTTGTTCAAGCGCGCTGTTTTCCTTGACTTATATATTATTATGGAAATAATATAAGATGTTTGTTTCAACATCAAAATAATAGACATTATAATTTCCGAATTCCGGACAATCCGGATCATCATAAATATAAATATAATCTGAATCGGATATTACAGAACGGTCAAAATCGTAATTTACAACCACTTCATTATCAGCGTCAGTATCTCTTACCGCTTGTACCCAATTTTCAAAATCGTCAATATGTGCTTCCAAATTTTCCCTGCTGCTTTCCGTAATGATTTGAAAATAAGAATTATCCGAAAAGTCAACACTGTCAAAGCAGTACTTCGCATAATCGGTAAAATCCTGAAAACCGCCGCTGGTAAAAAATTGCTTTGATTCATACTTGCCCAGAGAATCAAGCACATCATCTTTGGGTATACTGCATCCCGCTAAAGAAACAACTAAAACAAGAGAAAATAATGCTGCTGCCAACTTTTTCATCATTTTACCTCCTTATATTGTAACACAAATCACATAATAAATTATAGCACAAACTTATTTGGAATTCAAGTGAAGTGCCGTAATGACGGTAAATGAGAAGTAATATTCTGTGCTGTCGCACAAAGTGATATTGCGGATTTCATTCGCAGTGATATTATATTCACATCTTAACTGCCTGAAGGTCAATACCATTCGGCGTCAGACAAATATCGCTGCGAAGCAATATCACCGGCCGTAGGAAAATATACCTGAAAACCTCCTTGTTCTCTCGAGCAAGGAGGTCAGCCTGTCGAAAAAAGTCCGGATCTTTCCGGACTTTTTCAAAGGCTGTAATCCCCAAAGACTTATGCCTTTGAGGCTATGGGGCGTCACTACTCGTTGCGGTACCCGAAATTTGTTCCGCTTAGCAAGCTCAGCGGCAAATTTCGACCGCTGCCGTATTCGCCCGTTTGCTTCATCCGCCCCCGGCGGCGCAAGCGGGCGAATCAGATTAGAACCGCCGCTTCGCTGTCGCTTCAGGAAAACAGATGACGCCTCCAAAAGAAAAAACAGCCTCTCGTCTGTTTTTTCTTTTGTGTATGTGCGACGGAAAAGCACAACTGGAATTTGTTAGTGCAGAATATTTACAAGCTACATAGCATCAACTGTATCGAATATACATTTAATTCCTATCGGTATTGTTCCTTGAAGCAACCATTCAAAGAAATTCAAATCATGATTATGGTCTGCGAAAATATTTACAGTTAGATTTGTTTTGCCGCGTTTAAGAAAATCATCCCTTATGTCTTCAGCATACTTTAACGGACATGCCGCATCGTCGACGCCTTGAAAAATATGTATAGGTAAATCCAATTGCGGCAGTATGCTCTTCGTGGGTGCTAATGAAAAATGTTCATTAAACCAACCTGTTGTCAGCTTGACTTTCGGATTGATATAGTTAGTTTTAAGCCATTCGTCGTCATTTCTCGATATTGCGTCGAGCAGAGAATCAAGATAAGGTTTTTGAAGAGCCGCAAAGTCGGATATATCGATTCGTCCATCCGAATTACTATCAATTTTTTCGAACGGTTGATTCCCGAGCAAATCCGCTTTGATTTTCGGATCTGCCGTATCATAATCATTTTTAGATATATATCCCTTTTTGTCTTTGTCAAAGTGCTTCCTAAGACTTACATATGAAGAATTGCCGCTAAGTTGCCATATTAAAGCATTCTTCATATTTTCATTGCAATATCCTGCCAATAGAAGAGCATCGACTCTTACATTTTTTCGCAGTGCTACATGCGGAGCAACAATCGTTCCTTCACTCCAGCCTAGCAAAAAAATTTTTGCGTTATTAAATTCCGGCAATTTAGTGAGATGTCGGACAATAGATTCGATGTCCCTTACGGAATTAAGCGGTTTATATTTTTTATACTCATCTTCGTCGACAGTAACAAATAAAGGCTCGCTGTCCCCGATATCAACACCACGGGTATTATAGCTGCAATAAGCTACATTCCTTGACAAAAACTCGTTCCTGAAAAAATCGTGATAATTAAAGAATCCGCCCTTTGGATTTTTTCTCTTATTATCATATGTGTTTTGCCCTGATCCGTTTACATAGATTACTAGTTTATCAACAGGAGCATTATCGGAATATGAATATTTAATTTTTGTTACACTGCCATCATAAAGAGAAATTGTATCTATTTTATCCATAACTCTTCATTTCCGTAATCATAAGTTATCATCGAAACAATTTTGTTTTCTTATAGTTATCACTATATCATATCTTTTCACAAAAGTAGAGTCGACATGCTACAGTATTACTGCTAAAAAGCATGCCAAAGCAATCGAATTTTTAATACTTGTTTCACCGTATTATTTCCGCCTTTCATTGCCGTATGGTATTTCTCCTATATCGTTTGATAAACCCAGTATAACATATTTTTTATCAATTTACAAGAAAAAAAGACGGTTACTCCCGTAACCTTCTTTTTGCTCCACTGTTGGGCTCAGAACCGCGGTTTGCATTGTGGTTTGATTGAACATTACGCCACCCTTATCGCAAACCTTTGTGGGCTTCGCTCTCGCGGTTCATCGACGTAGAGAAAAAGCCAAAAGAAAAGCACACCGTACGGTGTGCTTTTCTTTTGGAGGCGTCACCCGGATTTGAACCGGGGAATAAAGGTTTTGCAGACCTCTGCCTTACCACTTGGCTATGACGCCTTATAAATCGAGCCGCATAGAATTATGCGGCTCGTGGAGCGGATTACGGGGCTCGAACCCGCCACCTCCACCTTGGCAAGGTGGCGCTCTACCAAATGAGCTAAATCCGCATATGGTGCCTCCGGTCGGAATCGAACCAACGACACGGAGATTTTCAGTCTCCTGCTCTACCAACTGAGCTACAGAGGCGTCGCCCGGAATTTTCCGGAAATGGCGACCCGAAGGGGGCTCGAACCCCTGACCTCTAGCGTGACAGGCTAGCGCTCTAACCAACTGAGCTACCGGGCCGTATTGGTGGGAACAATAGGGCTCGAACCTATGACCCTCTGCTTGTAAGGCAGATGCTCTCCCAGCTGAGCTATGCTCCCGATTTTTCGCCGCGGTCTTACGCGGCTTTTATAGTATAGCAAAGCGGGGCGGCGTTGTCAATACCTTTTTTTCAATTTTCGCAAAAAAATTTCCGCAGCCGTTTACAGAGTCGCCGAAAAACGATCATATGAGGTAAGGATCATCGTCTGCCGTCAAGGCAGGCAGAGCCCCCATCCCATAACACTGCCGCATAACAAGCAGGTTAATCAAAACAAACAAGTACACAGGATAACTGAAAATCTGCTGTCGACACGCTCCAAAGCTTTGCTTTATTTCCGCCGCGAAATTTGATGTATAGACTGACGGGACAGCAGTCCCTCCGAATATTCCCCACTGCATTTCTATCGTCTGACAATCAAGTTTGAATTCTGCAAACCTTAGTAACGGGCAAACTCACTTTTTCGCCCTTGCAATCACATACCAGCGTTCGCAGTCCTTCTTCGGCGCGCCGAAGCTGTAGTCACCGAAAAATCCCAGCACCTCAAAGCCTGCGCGCGCAAGCTCTCCCCGCAACCGCTTTTCCGTATAGCAGCGCTCCCGCTGCACAGCGTCCACCCTGTCCCACGCGCCGTCAGAGCGGCGGGTAAACACGGAAAGATAAAAATCGCACACACCGCGCCGGCTGTCGTAGTGATTCTGCCAGCAGCAGGTAACGCCCTCATCCTCCAGAATATAGTCGTTGTCACCGTAAAAGGTTCTGAATTTATAAGGCGTATTCACATCGAACAGGAACAGACCGTCGGGCTCAAGATAGTTGTGCACGAGAGACAGACACTTTCCCAGATCCTTTGCGCCGCAAAGATGATTTATGCCGTCGAGGCAGCACACAGCCGCGTCTACCGTGCCGTACAGTTCAAAGCTGCGCATATCCTGACACAGCCACAGAATATCCTCATATCCCGTCTCAGCAGCCCGCTGACGCGCCACGGAAAGCATATCGCAGCTTATATCCACCGCCGTCATATCAAAGCCCCGCTGACGCAGTTCAAATGTCATCGCCCCTGTACCGCAGCCCAGATCCAGCACGCTTGATATTTTCTTTGCGCCGAATTTTTCAAAAGCGGCGCAGAAAAAATCCGCCCATGCCGAATAATCCGTCTCGGAATTCAGCCTGTCGTAGGATGAGTACAATGCATAATATGCGCCGTCCTGCATTTTTGTCACCGCCGCTTATTCCGGACTTTCGCCTGCGGCGTTAAGATTGTCCAGCACCAGCCTGTAACCGTCGCTGCCGTATCTCAGACAGCGGTTGACGCGGCTGATGGTAGCCGTAGAAAGTCCCGTTTTTTCAATCACATCCGTATATGTTGCCTCGTCGGAAAGCATTTTCGCGGCGGTCAGTCGGTTTGACATATCTATAAGCTCCGTAATGGTGCAGATATCGTCAAAAAATGCCCTGCACTCCTCCACCGTCTTAAGGGACAGAATCCCGCGGAACAGATAATCCGTTTTCCTGTCCGGTTCTCTTTTAGCCATTCTCCTCTGATTCCTTTCCTGTACTTATGTCGTAATCCGTGCCGGGGTGTACCGCGGCACTATGTCTCTGCACGCCGCCGTATAGGCAGATAAGAACCTGCCCTATCCCGCGCCCCGCAGTTTTACGGCTTTACGCTTTATTTGTTCGTGTCTCCGCCCGTGAGAATAAGACGGGCAATATCGTCGGCGCAGGCGCCGGAAATATAGTCCCCGACTCCCTCAAGCGCCGCTCTCAGCGCTCCGGGCTCCAGCGACACTCCCTCAAGAGAAGCGCAAAGCTTCTTTGTGTCGGCGGTGCCGAAAAAGTCTCCCTTTATATCAATATGCCCGATAACTCCTCTGTCGGCGCTGAGATAGACCTCTACGCCGCCGTAGGAAAAACGCTGTCTGCACTCTCTGTCGCAGGCGGGGGAGGCGCCGAAATTCCAACTCCACCGGGAATATTTATCATCGCTCAGCCGTCTGATTGCCGCCCTTTCCTCCTCGGTGAAGTCCCGAGGCTCGCCCAGCTCTCCCGCCACAAGCTCGCACAGCCGCAGCATAAAGCCCTCTGCGTCCCGCGGTCCGCAGTAGCCCTCCAGAGCGGAAATATTGCACACTCTGGAGCGAACGCTTTTTACTCCTTTTGAGCGCAGCTTGTCCTCCGAGACCCGAAGTGCCGCGCCAAGCTCCGCCATATCGGCGCCGAACAGCAGCGTGCCGTGGTGCATGAGCCGCTTTCTGCCGTCGGCGGTGTCGTAGACGCACTGAGCGTTGCCGGATATTTTGCAGCCATCTGCCACAATGTCGTTTCTGCCGTCGGCGCAGGCAACAACGCCCATAGCGCTCAGCGCCTCGATAATAGGCGCGGTAAAGCGGCTGAAATCAAGCCCGCCCTCTCCGGCGGCGGTTATAAACGTAAAATTTACATTCCCCGGATCGTGAAAGACCGCGCCGACGCCCGTAAGCCGCCGCACTATTTTAATACCGGTCTTTTCCGCATAGTCAAGATTCACCTCGGCATAGGTGTTCTGATTTTTCCCCACTATTACCGCACGGTCATTGCGCCACAGCATAAAAACATCGTCCCGCGAGTTTTCCAGAAGGTACTCCTCAGAGGCAAGATTGAAATAAGCGTCCACCACGGAATTGTTTATAACGAGCATAAAAGGAATTTCCTTCCGAAAAACCGCGCCGCACGGCGCTGATAAGAAACTGCATATGTATTGTATCACATACGGCAGCCACTTTTCAACATAGCGGTGAAACTTTGGTTGAAACGCCGAAAAAGATGTGGTAAAATATTATAGGTTGTCCAAGACTTCCGCCGTCTCCCGGGCAGAGCATATTATTCCGACATAAATTTTCGAACAATTCGGAAAGGAAGATAAAAAATGACAAACGCAGTAATCGAAAACATGAAAAACAGGCGAAGCTATCGCAGCTACGAATCCCGCCAAATAACGCAGGAGGAGCTTGACGCCGTGCTGGAGGCCGGGCTCTGGGCGCCCAGCGGTATGAACCGCCAGTGCGTAAAGCTGGTCGCCGTAACAAACCCCGACGCCGTCTCCCGCCTGTCACGTATGAACGCCGCCGTTATGGGCTCGTCGGGAGATCCCTTTTACGGCGCGCCCTGTGTTATAATAGTATTTGCCGACTCGCAGGCGCACACTTATACGGAGGACGGAAGCCTTGCTATGGGAAATATGCTCTGCGCCGCCGCGTCTCTGGGACTCGGCTCCTGCTGGATACACCGCGCAAGAGAGGTCTTTGAAACCGACGAGGGCAGGGCGCTTATGAAAGAATGGGGAATACCCGAAAGCTATAAAGGCATCGGCAACTGTATCTTAGGCTACGCCGCCGAGACTCCGGCTCCGAAGCCCAGAACCGACGGCAGAATAATCAAGGTGAAATAAGCCGAAATGATTCACCCCCCCGCTTTGCTTACAGACAACGCGAAAATCGGGCAATCAAATCCCTGCCGGAATACCGTTTTTTGCCCGATTTCGCCCACGTATTTATAAATAATTGTAAATAACCTGAAAAAATATGGCGACTTACTCACTTTTTTTCGCAAAACTATGGAAATCCGGGGGAAAATATGATAGAATGACAAATGCGACACATAGTGCCGTTTGTAAAGTTGACAAATAAAAAATATATTTTTGGAGGATTGTAAAATGGGAAAGAAGTATGTATACCTTTTCTCCGAGGGCAACGCTAATATGCGCGAGCTGCTCGGCGGTAAAGGCGCAAACCTGGCGGAAATGACCAACATAGGTCTTCCTGTTCCCCAGGGCTTCACGATCTCAACGGAGGCGTGCACACAGTACTACGAGGACGGCAGAAAAATAAGCGACGATATCATGGCTCAGACCATGGAGGGCGTCAAGAAAATGGAGGAGATCAACGGCAAAAAGTTCGGTGACCTCAAGAACCCCCTGCTTGTTTCCGTTCGTTCCGGCGCACGCGCATCCATGCCCGGTATGATGGATACCATCCTCAACCTCGGTCTTAACGACGAAGTTGTGGAGGCAATGATCGCCGGCAACGACGATCCTAAGTTCAAGAGATTCGTATATGACTCTTACAGAAGATTTATCCAGATGTTCTCCGACGTCGTTATGGAGGTCGGCAAGAAGTACTTCGAAGAGCTCATCGACAAGATGAAAGCCGAGAAGGGCGTTCAGTTCGACGTAGACCTTACTGCGGACGATCTGAAAGAGCTTGCACGTCAGTTCAAGGCAGAGTATAAGGCAAAGATCGGCGAGGACTTCCCCTCCGACCCCGTTACTCAGCTCAAGCTGGCTATCGAGGCAGTATTCCGTTCATGGGATAACCCCCGTGCAAACGTTTACCGCCGCGATAACGATATCCCTTACTCCTGGGGTACCGCAGTTAACGTAATGCCTATGGTATTCGGTAACCTTAACAACAACTCCGGTACAGGCGTTGCCTTCACCCGTGACCCCGCAACCGGCGAAAAGAAGCTCATGGGCGAGTTCCTTGTAAACGCACAGGGCGAGGACGTTGTTGCAGGCGTCCGTACTCCTATGCCTATCGCAC
>CAMFEL010000004.1 GCA_945949385.1 uncultured Clostridia bacterium
AATGAGGTGATAGTATGGCTGAAAACAAACTTGCCGATATGTCAACAGAATTTGCAATTCAAATCTTGAAATTGACTGATGGTATAAAGGGACACTACTCGTTATCCAATCAGCTTGAACGAAGCGGAACAAGTATTGGTGCGAACATCCGTGAAGCAAAGTATGCGCATAGCCGTCCCGACTTTATTGCTAAGTTACAAATTGCATTAAAGGAATGCTACGAAACAGAATATTGGATTGAAATTGCGCAAAAAGCAGATATCATATCCGCTGATATAGCAAAGATTATTTTGCACGATTGCGGTTCTATACGCAGAATGCTCATATCTTCCATCAACACCGCAAAGGAGAATAAAGATGTCAAAAGGTAAAGTGTATATTTCAAATTATCCTGACAATCCTCCGGAATGGTATTGGATTAGTGGTTTACATGACGCTTGTATTATAGGTACAGAATCATTTGAGTTTCCCTTCGATTATAATTTTCTGAGTCGCTTACCTTCGGAAAAACGGCTTGCAAAAGACATAAAAATCCCGCCCGACGGTCTATTAGGCTGTCGGGCGGACTTTTACTGCAAAACGGTGATAAACCGTCGGCAGATGTTTTTTGATGCGGTACTGCAAAGGCAAAATACCTGTCTGCCTTGGGCAGAATCAGGCTGCTATTATATTTGCGGGAATCTTTTATTATGCCGTCAAAAGCTATGCAAAACTGAAATATACTCCGCTTTTTCGGTCAATACCTTACAAATCCCATCCAGCCGTTTGCTATGTCGAAGATCAGTAAAAAGACCAGAATGGCAACCAAAGCGCAGCATATTCCGATAAGCACTTTGATATACCAGTTTTTCTCCGCAATAACCTTTTCGTACAGAGTAAGCAGCGATGAAGTATCTTCGGTGTCGGAATCGGAACGCGTTCCGTAAAGCTTGTCCAGAGACCCGCCCATAGCATTGACTATGGCGCAGACGGAATCAAAAGTAGGATTGTCGGTTTGTCCGGAAAGAATTCTGCTTATGGTACTTTCCGGGACTCCGCTCAGACTTGAGATCTGTTTTGTCGTAAGTTTGCAGCTTTCTTTCAATTCTTTCAAATATTCGTTCTTCATAATCCATTCCGTTTCTGAAATTTATTCTTGGTAAGTATCTGTAGGGATATAGCCGGAAAAACATTGCAAAATCCGTCTATGATTGCAAATATGAAATCAAAATTGCAAGGCTGCAAGTGCTTTTCGTATTTGCGTATTTACAATAGCCGGAACGCAAACTAAACTTTCATAGTGCGATTGGTAACATAATTATACTACACAAAATAACAATTTTCAAGATTTAAGTTAGCAGTCAGCAAAAAACTTATAAAAATGAATTAAAATTTAAGGAGAATGAAAATGCTGCAAACGAGAACATGTGAATTTATCAACGAGTATTCCGAAATAGAGGGCTTTCAGAAGCGCCGGACTATGACCTACTCGGCTGAGGTAATCCCGGAAGGAGTATATATTTCCGTCAAACAGGAAATCGGATCGGATATTCATACTGAAGCCTGTGTTTGCACTGATGCCGCTTTTGACTATATTACTTCTTTTCTTAAATATATCTGCGAAAACAGCGTCGGTCTCGGCGTCTGGTATAATATTCTTCAGGAAACGGACATACACTATACGGTCGCATAGTCTGCCGCTGTTCCGTTCTCAATGCCTGCGTTGCGCTTTGCGAATGAATAGACCAACTGTTTGATAAGTTTCTCAAAACCGATTGACTGACGGACGGTTGGCGGTTATGATTTATATACTATGAAATGTTGCGCATACGCCCGCGAAAATCCGGAAAAGGCATTTTGAACGGAGGAAAAAATGAGAATAGAAATCAGTAAAAGCACGGTAGAGCCTATGACTTCATGGCTGAAAAGATCCAAGGAGCAGGGAGTCAGGGACGAGGCTCGTCTTCGGGAGATTTTGTCTATGCACGATTACGGAGTGGAATTTCAGCGGTACGGGGAACCGAATCTACCCGTATGCGGCATAAGCTTTGAGGAAGCCGTGGACTTTTTCCTGCACTTTGACGAAAAGGAATTTGACAATCCCCGTCTTGCTTATAAAAAAGAAGGCTTTCTGGCTTTTTACAATGATATGGAGCAGCGGCTGGAAAAGGCGGAAATGCTTGACAGTATCACACAGGAGGATCTGAAACTGGTGGAGCTGCTGCTGGAAAACGGCTTGCCGGACAGTATTCTGGAGTCTCTGGGTAATTTTACCGTTCTGCTTACCGTATCCATCGGCAATTCCATGGGCTGGCCATACGGCGAATACATTCATTTTGATGTTGCCAATATGGATTTTCTGGGCGACAAGGATACTTTTCTCCATGTGCTTGCACATGAAATTCATCATATCGTATTCTCGCAGCTTATTCCGGAGGATATGTCTGCGCGGCAGTATTTCTTTGTAAATTTTGCTTTTGAAGGTCTGGCGGTGCATTTTTGCAACAACGCGGCAACGCCGGGAAAGCCGTCGAAGTATCCCGGAGCCGCGGTGGGAATGGACGAGCAGGGCTGGAAGTTCTTTGAGCAGCAGCACGGTGAGCTTATTGCTAAAGTGATGGCAGACGCAAAGAAAGCAGAAGATTTAACTATGGAGCAGGTGGCGGAGCTTGTTGGCGAATATGAGCAGTTTACCTTCACTTCGCTGAAGACCGGGGAGACCGGAACGGTGCTCCAGTATCCTACATATTATATCGGCTGCTACCTGTGGGGGCGCATTGATATGATGCTGGGAAAAGAACGGCTTTTTGAAGTTCTCGCAAGCAAAGACGGCTTTGCAAACGCGTGGGAGAAAGTAAAATAGGCTTTGAACACCGCATCCGGGCAATACCATTGTCAGTTCGTTTGCAATTCATACAGATGAAGGGAAAAACGTCTCTGTCTGACATATAAATTCAAACAAAAATCAGCCGCTTTGATTCGGAAAAACGGAAAAAGCAAAGGCGCGTCGGGTATTTTACCCGGCGCGTTTTTGCATATACTGCCTGTATTGCCGTGCTTTGCGGGAGTCCTTCGAAAGACAGATCCTTGCCATATTTTGATTTGTAAATTTTCCCCCGACTTAATTGACATTTGACCGCGGAGTTGCTATACTGACAGTACGGTGCCGCACAAAGCTGCGGCGAATTCCGAGGAAAGGGAGAGGGAAGCATGAGCGGGAAAAAGCGTGCTTTGGCGTTAGTCACGGCTTTTGCCGTTTTGTTCGCTATGCTTTTCTCTGTATGCTTTATTGCCGCCGAGCTTGGTCACGACTGCGTAGGCGAATGCTGCTCCGTGTGTCGGCAGATCAGCATATGCGAAAATGTGCTGAAAACGCTGGGCGTTTTAACGGCGGCAGCGACGGTTTGCGGCGCGGTAAACTTCACCGCTTTGGTTTTTGCACCATGCGCTGCGAAGGCTTTGCCCGTCCCGACTCCTGTTTTCCTTAAAGTCAAGCTTTCAAATTAAACAGTATTCTGCAATCAGGGAAGAAGTCTGTCCTTTTCGGACGGATTTTTCGGCGTTCCGCCGCTTCCCTGTGTTTTTGTACTTATTTTGGGATACTGTTTTAATTCGGAGGCATTTTTTATGAAAAAAATTATTTCTGTTTTACTTTCAACATTACTTTCATTGCTGATTTCGGCGTGTATACTTTCCGGCTGCGGTGCGCAGTCGGATGACGGAGAAAAGAAACTTTCGGTAGTCACCACGATTTTTCCCGAATACGACTGGGTAATGCAGATAGTCGGAGATGAAGCGGAAAATGTGGAGGTAAGCGCGCTTTCGGGCAGCGGAGTTGATATGCACAGTTATCAGCCCACCGCCGACGATATAATCAAAATATCCGCTTGCGACCTGTTTATATATGTGGGCGGCGAGTCCGACAGTTGGACGGAGGACGCTCTGCGGGAGGCGGTAAACAAGGATATGAAGGTGATAAATCTCCTTGAAGCTCTGGGCGACGGAGTCAAAGAGGAGGAGATCATTGAGGGAATGGAAAGCGAGGAGGAAGACGGCCACGGGCATGATGAGGCGGAATATGACGAGCATGTATGGCTGTCCCTGAGAAACGCGGCGACTCTTGCGGAAAAGATCAGGGACGCCATTGTGGAGCTTGACCCCGAAAATAAAGAGCTGTATGAGAAAAACACAGCCGACTATGTTGAAAAGCTGAACGCTTTGGACAACGAGTACAGCACCGCCGTCCGCGCCGCAAAGACAAAGACAATACTGTTCGGCGACCGTTTCCCGTTCCGTTATCTTGCAGACGATTACGGGCTTGAGTACTTTGCCGCTTTCGCGGGATGCTCTGCGGAAAGCGAAGCAAGCTTTGAAACCGTGGCTTTTCTTGCAAACAAGGTGGACGAGCTGGGTCTTACCGCCGTTTTGACCATTGAGGGGTCGGATTGCAAGATCGCGGACACGGTGGTTGCAACGACGGAGAAAAAGAGCGCGCGCATTCTCACCATGGATTCCATGCAGTCCGTGTCCCGTGAAGAGATGGATGCCGGCGTGACATATCTTTCCGTAATGGAGAAAAATCTCAGCGTGCTGAAAGACGCTTTGAATTAGGAGGCTTTCCGTGTCACAGCTTATATGCCGTGATCTCTGCCTCGGCTATGACGGCAGGGAGATAGTACACGGCTTGAATTTTGAAATAGATGCAGGAGACTACCTTTGTATAGTGGGCGAGAACGGCTCCGGAAAATCCACGCTTATGCGCACGCTTCTCGGCCTGCAGCCGCCAATGTCGGGAAAGGTGCTGACGGGAGAGGGACTTCTGCAAAAGGAGATAGGATATCTGCCGCAGCAAACGGCGGTGCAGAAGGATTTTCCCGCAACCGTCAGGGAAATAGTTATTTCCGGCTTTCAGGGGCGGTGCGGTCTGCGACCCTTTTACACAAAAGAGGAAAAGCGCATTGCCGAAGAAAATATTGAAAGAATGGGAATTTCCCATCTGGCAAAGCGGTGCTACCGGGAGCTGTCGGGCGGTCAGCAGCAAAGGGTACTGCTTGCCCGCGCCCTGTGTGCAACGGGGAAAATGCTGCTGCTTGACGAGCCTGTATCGGGGCTTGACCCGAAAGCAACTGCGGAGATGTACCGGCTCATCGAAAAACTGAACAGCGACGGTATTACGGTAATTATGATTTCTCACGATATGGAAGCCGCGCTTTCCTATGCCGACCGTATACTGCACATAGGAAACACCGTGTTTTTCGGCACAAAGCAGGAGTATCTGAACAGCGAACTGTATAAGGGCTTCTGCGCCGGGGGAGGCAAAGCATGACGGAGATATTTACAAAGCTTGAGCTTTACTTCAACTATCCCTTTGTGCGCTACGCCATGATCGTCGGCGTGCTGATCTCTCTGTGCTCGTCGCTTCTGGGTGTTACCCTGGTGCTCAAGCGGTTTTCCTTTATCGGCGACGGGCTTTCCCACGTGGCGTTCGGCGCCATGGCAATAGCGGGTGTTCTGGGACTTACAAACGATATGATGCTTGTGCTTCCCGTTACGGTAATAAGCGCGGTTTTGCTCCTGCGCACGGGTCAGAACACAAAGATAAAGGGCGACGCCTCCGTTGCCATGATTTCGGTGGGCGCTCTTGCGGTGGGATATCTTCTGATGAATATTTTTTCAAAATCGTCAAATCTTTCGGGAGATGTTTGCTCCATTCTGTTCGGCTCCACTTCGATCCTGACGCTTTCCCGCACGGAGGTGTGGTTAAGCACCGTACTGTCCCTGGCGGTTGTTCTCATTTTTGTGCTTTTTTATAACAAGATCTTCTGTGTGACCTTTGACGAGTCCTTTGCAAAGGCAACAGGAATGAGGGTAGGACTTTACAATCTGCTTATCGCCGTGATTATTGCGGTGATAATCGTGCTGTCCATGAATCTGGTGGGCTCGCTGCTGATATCGGCACTGGTGATTTTCCCCGCGCTGTCCGCCATGAGGGTATTCAAAAGCTTTAAGTCCGTAACCGTCTGTTCGGCGGTACTGTCGGTATGCTGTTCGGCGCTGGGCATACTTGTATCCGTACTTGCGGGGACTCCGGTGGGTTCCACCGTTGTTGCGGCGGATATTACGGCGTTTTTCCTGTTTTCCCTTACGGGAGCATTTATGGGAGGTAGAAGAAAATGAAAAAAATTATTTGTGCTTTGCTTGTGCTGATTATGTCTCTTGCGGTTTTCGGCTGCGGCGATAAGAGCGTTGACGGTGCCGACCGCGACTTTGCTTCCGGTTCTCTGCAGGAGGGCGAGGGCAGTGCCTCGGATTTTGATGTGGATCTGACCAAGCTCAGCAGTACCATGGTTTATTCGGAAGTTTATAACATGATGACAGCCCCCGACGGATATATGGGTAAAACGGTGAAGATGAAAGGTCCGTTTTCCGTTTATCACGATGAAGAGACGGGCAACTACTACTTTGCCTGCATTATTTCCGACGCTGCGGCATGCTGTTCTCAGGGAATAGAATTTATTCTTGCCGGGGAGCACACCTACCCGAAGGATTATCCGGAGCTGGGCACGGAAATCACCGTTACGGGCATCTTTGATACATATGAGGAAAACGGATACAGGTACTGCCGCCTGAATGATGCAGAGATAGTGAACTGAAAGAAAATACGCCGTTGTCTTATAAGCGGTACAATTCGAATTTATAACAAATATAAAAAATCCGCCCTCGGGCGGATTTTTTCTTGCATACCGACGCCCCCCGGCTTGCTGCCCCATATACGCCGCAGTATCAGGGTGAATTATCGGCGCCCTGTAATGTATAAGAAGTTCAAAACAAGCCGAAAAGAAATAATTTTGATTTTTTATAACAAAAACTATTGACAAATACTGTTTGCCGTGGTATTATTACACCAACCTACCAGATAGGTATCAAAATAACCGGCGGTGTGCAGGATAACATTCCTTGCGCGGATGTATGCGGCAAAAGCTCTCTGGGCTTTCGTCACACAGTATTTTCGGAGGTTTTCAGGTGAAAAACTATTTTGAGCTACTTGTAAGAGCCAATTTCAGAAAAGGACGAATGCAGGGCTGAGATTTTTTCAAGCCGCGGCCGTAAGACCGAAAAAACTACATTCATCTTAAATAAGAAAGAGGTAACTAAAATGAGCAACTATAAATTTGAAACACTTCAGCTTCATGTAGGACAGGAACAGGCAGATCCCGCCACCGACGCAAGAGCGGTGCCGATTTACGCTACCACCTCATATGTTTTTCACAATTCCGCACACGCCGAGGCTCGCTTCGGACTTGCCGACGCCGGAAATATTTACGGCAGACTTACCAACTCCACCCAGGATGTATTTGAAAAGCGTATAGCAGCACTTGAGGGCGGCGTTGCCGCTCTGGCGGTAGCTTCCGGTGCTGCGGCAATAACCTATACAATTCAGGCGCTTGCACAGGCAGGCGACCACATAGTGGCACAGAAGACCATATACGGCGGCACCTACAACCTGCTTCGCCACACCCTTGCGCAGTTCGGGGTTGAGACAACCTTTGTAGACGCTCACGACCTTAAAGAGGTAGAGGCGGCTATAAAAGACAACACAAAGGCCGTATACCTTGAAACTCTCGGCAATCCCAACAGCGACATTCCCGATATTGACGCAATTTCCGAAATCGCCCACAGGCACGGTCTGCCCGTAGTGGTAGACAATACCTTCGGTACCCCTTACCTCATCCGTCCCATTGAGCACGGCGCTGACATCGTGGTACACAGCGCTACCAAGTTCATCGGCGGCCACGGCACCACTTTGGGCGGTGTTATAGTCGACAGCGGCAAGTTTGACTGGAAAGCAAGCGGCAAATATGCACCCATCGCCGCACCCAACCCCAGCTATCACGGAATTTCCTTTGCCGACGCGGTAGGTCCTGCCGCATTTGTAACCTATATCCGTGCGATCCTGCTTCGTGACGAGGGCGCGACCATCTCTCCCTTTGCCGCATTTCTGCTTTTGCAGGGTACCGAGACTCTGTCACTCCGTCTTGAGCGCCACGCGGAAAACACGAAGAAGGTTATCAAGTACCTTGTAAACAACCCCAAGGTAGCAAAGGTCAATCACCCGTCGCTTCCCGACCATCCCGACCACGCGCTGTACGAAAAGTATTTCCCGAACGGCGGAGCGTCGATATTTACCTTTGAGATAAAGGGCGGCAAGGAGGAGGCCTTCAGATTTATAGACAGTCTTGAAATATTCTCCCTGCTTGCAAATGTTGCCGATGTCAAGTCCCTGGTGATACATCCCGCCTCTACCACTCATTCACAGCTTACGGACGGGGAACTGGCGGAGCAGGGCATAACACAGTCTACCATCCGTCTTTCCGTCGGTACCGAGCATATAGACGATATAATCGCAGACCTTGAAAAAGGCTTTGCGGCAGTCTGACAGCGTTTTATTAGATTTATGAAAAACAGAGAGCCCCTCGGGGACTCTCTGTTTTGCGGATATTGACATCTGTTTCGCAGCCGCCGACAGCGGTATATAAAGCGGAAAAAAGAAAAGAGGAAACGAAATGGAAATAACGAGAGAGAAAGCATGGGAGCTGCTTAACGAATACAACAGCGAGCCCTTTCATCTGAAGCACGCGCTGACCGTAGAGGGAGTAATGCGTTGGTTTGCAGACGAACTGGGATACGGAGATGAAAAGGATTTCTGGGGTATTGTGGGACTTTTACACGACCTTGATTTTGAAAAATATCCCGATATGCACTGCATAAAGGAGCAGGAGATCATGCGTGAAAGAGGACTTGACGAAAGACTTATTCACGCCGTTGCCTCACACGGATATGAGCTTACGGTGGATATAAAACCGGAGCACGAAATGGAAAAGGTGCTTTACGCCGTGGACGAGCTTACGGGACTTATCGGTGCCGTCGCGCTGATGCGTCCCTCAAAAAGCGTGTCCGATCTGGAGGTGAAATCGGTAAAAAAGAAATATAAAAATCTGAATTTTGCAAAAGGCTGTTCCAGAGAAGTCATAGAGCGCGGTGCGCAGATGCTGGGCTTGGAGCTTGACGACCTTATCGAGAAAACCATACTTGCCATGCGTGCAACTGCCGCTGTGGACTGATTGTATGGTGCCGGAATTGCCGAAACAGCCGAAAATCCTGCCGCAGGGCGTAATTCCCCCTGCGGTTTTCGCAACTTTCGGGCAAAACGGGCACAACATACGAAAAACGCTTGATTTACCCCCTGACCCGGTGGTATAATCTTATGAGAAAATCCGAAAAGCGGGAAGAATTATGAAGATTTCTGACATACTGAAAAATGAAAAGCCGTCCATATCCT
This sequence comes from uncultured Clostridia bacterium, assembly GCA_945949385.1. Taxonomy (GTDB): domain Bacteria; phylum Bacillota; class Clostridia; order Oscillospirales; family CAG-272; genus Avispirillum. Next base: position 9,320 of record CAMFEL010000004.1, read on the forward strand.
TTGAGGTGTTTCCGCCCAAGGCGGATACGGGCATAGAAAGTGTTAGACAGGCCGTTGAAAAAATCGCGGAGCTGTCTCCCTCTTTTATGAGCGTTACCTACGGCGCGGGAGGCGGTACAAGCCGCTATACCCTTGACATCGCCCGTGATATTGAAAAGCGCTTCGGTATTCCCATGCTTACCCACCTTACCTGTGTTTCCTCCACTCGGGAAACCGTCGGCGAGATGATAAAAAAGATAACGGACGCAGGCATTGAAAATGTTATGGCACTGCGGGGCGACCTTACTCCCGAGCTTACGGAAAGCGACAGAAGCGGCTGGGATTATCACCACGCCGTAGACCTTGTCCGCCAGCTCAGGGAAAGCGGGACGGATTTCTGCATAGGCGGAGCCTGCTACCCGGAAATACACCCCGAGAGCGCCGACCGCAGGGAAGATATACTGCATCTTAAGGAAAAAGTTGACGCCGGCTGCGATTTTCTCACAACCCAGATGTTTTTCGACAACAACCTTCTTTACAGCTTTCTGTATAAAATCAGAGAAGCGGGGATTGCCGTGCCCATTGTGCCCGGAATTATGCCCATAACCAATGCGCGGCAGGTGGAGCGCGCCATAAAGCTGTCAGGCTCCTTTATGCCTCAGCGCTTCAAGAGTATCGTTGACCGCTTCGGGGGCGACGACGCGTCCATGCTTCAGGCGGGAGTAGCCTATGCCACCGACCAGATAATCGATCTTTATGCAAACGGCATAAACCATGTCCATGTTTATTCCATGAACAAGCCGCAGGTGGCGGCGGGAATAGTATCCAATCTATCCCACATTCTCGGAAAATAATAAGAATGATAAGACAGAAAAGTTTTGACGCGCCGCCATTTTCCCGGCGCGAGGTGTTCAGATACGCAGGCTGCAAAACAGAGACCGAGGAGGTCTCAAGCCTTGTAGATAAGTGCTGCGAGGAAACCGAGGGGCGCCTTTCATATCGGGTGTGCTATGATATATACGATTTGCGGCGCGACGGGGACTTCCTAAGCTTTGCAAACATAAATACAGACTCCAATACTTTGAAAACGGCGTTTAAGGGCTGCCATGCCGTTCTCGTTTTCGGCGCCACCGTGGGAGCGGAGATGGACAGGCTTATTCTTAAATACTCAAGGCTTGAGCCGTCGAAAGCCCTGATAATGCAGGCTCTGGGAGCCGAGCGCATAGAAAGTCTCTGCGACGCTTTCTGCCGCGAGACGGCTGAAAAGCTCGTGCGACAGGGAAAAACTCTCATGCCGCGGGTAAGTCCCGGATACGGAGATATACCTCTTACAATGCAGAAAGAGCTTTTTGCCCTGCTTGACTGCCCGAGAAAAATCGGACTTACGCTAAGCGATCAGCTTATAATGTCGCCGTCAAAATCCGTCACGGCGCTTGCGGGCATAAAATACGACGGATAAAACCGCAAGGGCGCAAACACCGGAGGAAATATGAATATTACCGAATATATGAAGCAAAATATCCTTATTCTGGACGGCGGTATGGGCACTCTCCTGCAGCAAAGGGGACTTCCCGCAGGCAGCCGCCCGGAGCATTTCAATATTACACATTCCTCCGTGGTAAAGGATATACACAAGGCGTATTTTGACGCGGGCAGTAATGTGGTAAACACCAACACCTTCGGTGCAAATATTCTGAGTTTTGAAGCGGGGGAGCTTGAAAAAATAATTTCCGCCGCCTGTGAAAACGCTTTTGCGGCCGCAAAGGAGAGCGGCGCGCCTCAGCCCAAATTTGTGGCTTTGGATATAGGCCCCTTGGGGCGGCTGCTGAAGCCTCTCGGCAGCCTTGATTTTGAGGAGGCGGTTTCCGTTTTTGCAGAGACGGTAAAAGCAGGCTGCCGCTGCGGCGTGGATTTAATAATGATAGAGACCGTGAGCGACTGCTACGAGACGAAGGCCGCTCTGCTTGCCGCAAAGGAAAACTGTGACCTGCCCGTGTTTGTTTCCAATGCCTACGGCGAGGACGGCAAGCTTATGACGGGAGCCGATGCCGCCGCTATGGTTGCAATGCTTGAGGGAATGGGCGCGGACGCCATCGGAGTCAATTGCTCCTTCGGCCCCGACAGACTTGCCCCGGTGGTACGGGATTATCTGAAATATGCCGAAGTCCCGGTGATTATGAAAGCAAACGCCGGACTTCCTCATGACGAAAACGGAAAAACCGTATACGATATAGACGCGGGCGAGTTTACCCGTCAGACAAAAGAGCTGGTGCTTGAGGGCGTAAGGATCGCGGGGGGCTGCTGCGGTACTACCCCCGAATATATCCGCACACTTACGGAAAGCCTTGTCGGTGTGCCTTTGAAGCCGATAGATAAAAAGAATTTCACCTGCGTTTCCTCCTACACAAAAGCGGTGTTTTTTTCGGACGACCCCGTGCTCATAGGGGAACGGATAAATCCTACGGGCAAAAAACGCTTTAAGCAGGCGCTGTTGGAAAACGACACGGATTATATTCTGTCGGAGGGAATAAGACAGCAGGACAGCGGAGTCCACATTCTTGATGTGAATGTGGGACTTCCTCAGCTTGACGAGGCAAGCGTTCTGGAAAATACGGTATGTGAGCTTCAGTCCGTAATCGACCTGCCGCTGGAGATCGACACCTCCTCTGCCGCCGCCATGGAGAGGGCATTGAGACGCTATAACGGAAAAGCGCTCATAAATTCCGTAAACGGCAAAGCGGAGAGTATGGAGTCTGTATTTCCCCTGATGAAGAAATACGGCGGAGTCGCCGTTGCCCTCACTCTTGACGAAAACGGCATACCGGGCACCGCCGAGGGCAGAGTGGAAATTGCGAAAAAGATACTGAAAACGGCGGAGAAGTACGGCATATCGAAAAAAGACCTTGTTTTCGATACTCTGACCATGGCGGTAAGCGCCGACGGACAGGCGGCAAGGGTCACCCTTGACGCTATGAAAACCATCAGACGCGAGATGGGTGCCCATACGCTTCTGGGCGTGTCAAACGTGTCCTTCGGACTTCCCGAAAGGGGCGCAATCGGCAGTACATTTTTTGCCCAGGCGCTTGAGAACGGACTTTCGGGCGCCATAATGAATCCTTTCTCTGCCGAAATGATGACGGTGTACCATTCGTACAGAGCGCTCAGCGGTCTTGACGAAAACTGCGCCGATTATATAAGCTATATGAGCTCCCGCACCGCCGCTCCCGGGTCTGCATATGAAACGGCGGAAAAGGCTTACGTACCGTCTGCCGAAAAAGCATCGGAGGCGGCGGACACAACACCCCTGAGACGCGCCGTATGCAAAGGACTTAAAGAGCTTGCGGCAAAAGAGTGCGCAAAGCTTCTTGAGCATGCGGAGCCTATGACGGTGGTGACGGGGGAGATAATACCCGCCCTTGACGCAGTAGGCGCGGACTATGAGGCGGGCAGGCTGTATCTGCCCCAGCTTCTTATGAGCGCGGAGGCGGCAAAGGCTGCCTTTGAGCAAATAAAAAAAGCCGTTCCCGCAGGGAGGGGCGGCTCTTCCAAATGCACCTTTGTGCTTGCCACCGTACACGGTGATGTTCACGATATTGGCAAAAACATAGTAAAGCTGCTTTTGGAGAATTACGGCTTCGATGTAAAGGATCTGGGCAAGGATGTGCCCGAGGAGGATGTGGTCCGGGCTGTGGTGAAGTATCACGCGCCTCTTGCGGGACTCAGCGCCCTTATGACCACTACGGTGCCCGCCATGGAAAACACCGTGCGGCTTCTGCATGAGAGAGCGCCCTGGTGTCGGGTTATTGTAGGCGGCGCCGTGCTAAATGAGGACTACGCGAAAAAAATCGGTGCCGACGCTTACGGGCGCGACGCCATGGACACGGTGCGCTATGCGGAAAAGATTTACGGCGAGATAAGCCGTGACAAATAAATTTGGGAGGAGTCTGTATTATGATATCGACAAAAGGACGTTATTCCATACGAATTCTTCTTGACCTTGCAATTCACAGAAACGGCGAATACATTCCCATGAAGGATGTTGCCGAGCGGCAGGGAATATCCCTGAAATATATAGAGCGTATTCTGCCCGTGCTGAAAGAAAACGGACTTATCGACAGCGTGCACGGCAAGGGAGGCGGTTACAAGCTGACCCGCGAGCCCGATCAGTACACACTGTGGGAGATACTTCGCCTGACCGAGGGCGATCTTGCGCCGGTGGCGTGTCTGAAAGACGGAGCGCCCTCCTGCGACAAGGCGGCAGAGTGCAGAACTCTGCCCGTGTGGAAAAACTATTATAAAATGACGGTAGACTATTTTTCCGGTATTACTCTTGCAGATCTTATGGATGTGGATCTGTCCGAAAATTATGTAATCTGAGGGATCTATGCTTAACAGATTTTCAAGAACAGAGCTTGTTTTCGGCGCAGACGCCATAGAAAAACTGAAAAACTGCCGTGTGGCGGTGTTCGGAATAGGGGGAGTCGGCGGCTATACCGTTGAAGCGCTTGCCCGCTCCGGCGTGGGAGCCCTTGACCTTATAGATGACGATAAGGTGTGCATTACCAATATAAACCGACAGATATTTGCTTTGGGGAGTACCGTAGGCAAATATAAGGTAGATGTTGCCGAGGAGCGCGTACACGATATAAATCCGAAATGCGAGGTACGCACCTATAAAACCTTTTTTATGCCGGACACAAAGGATATGTTCGATTTTTCCCTTTACGATTATGTGGTGGACGCCATAGATACCGTGACAGGAAAAAAGCAGATAATCCTGTGCGCCAAAGAGGCGGGAGTGCCCGTGATCAGTTCAATGGGTGCAGGCAATAAAGTCGATCCCACAGCGTTTCGCGTGGCGGATATATACGACACTTCAGTATGTCCCCTTGCGCGGGTCATGAGGAATATATGCCGAAAAAACGGCATTGAAAGCCTGAAAGTGGTATATTCCGAGGAAAAATCCGTACGCCCTCTTGAGGATGATTCCATAAGCTGCCGCAAGCATTGCGTATGCCCGCCGGGCACGGCGAGAAAGTGTACGGCACGCCGAGACATTCCCGGCTCCGTATCCTTCGTTCCCTCCGTAGCGGGACTTATAATCGCAGGTGAGGTCATAAAAGATCTGACCGCTTTCGACAGAGGGGACAGATAATCAAAGATAATAAGAAAAAGGCTGTAAGCGTTTGCTTACAGCCTTTGTGCGTCATGCGGGCAGGATAAGTGTGGTTAATGATTTTTTCTGATTTTCGGTAGGCTCTTTCAGCTTGCCGTTTTTCAGAAGCGCTGTAATGCAGTGCAGCAAGAACCAGCCGTCGGAGTGAAATACAAACTGCAATTCATACTCTTTTGTTTTTCTGAGGTGAGCGGGAACCGACTTCAGTACGGCTTCGGCGTAAGGCGCTTTCAGCGCATCAAACTGATCCGTATACTTCATTTTGATACGCTCGCCCACAGCGAGCAGCCTGTCGCGGATGTCTTTGCTGTCTAAAATGACTACCTGCCATGCGGACTTGAAGAATCCGTCATAGTCGCCGTTAGTCTTTACATATCCGCGCTCGCAAAGCCATGTATACTCATCCTTTGAAAGACGGTCTTCACACTCTCTGTCGTACAGCGAAAGAACGCGAGCGGAATCGCCGGAAAACTGGTAGAAGTGATACTTACCACGGTCGGACCACTCGCTGTCGATCTGCCAAAAAACTTTCTCTCCGTTGCCGTTCCACATAGGACCGCACCAGTTATTCATGGGTACGTAGTCCTCCGGAAGCACCATGTCATCCGGTATGACAGATGTATTAAATATGTTATGCGCGCCGTCCGGACGGATCGTAGCAACCTCTTCAAAGGAAATATGCTCATTCATAAGCTTGTCGCCGGAACGGGCAGCTATATAGGGAATCAGTGACCACAGAATGAAGTTCCGATCCGCTTTCGGAGACTCGGTTAAGGAGATAGGCCGGTCAGTCTGTCCGCACCGTATATCCGGATCGTCAAGAATGCCGGAAGATGTCAACTCATCATACAGATCGTTTGCAAACAGCTCGGCAGCACGCTTGTACATCTCGTCCTGAGCGGCAAGCAGCTCCGCCGTCGGTTCGTTGATTATAAAGTTTACAATGTACTTATCCTTCTGTGCCTGCAGTAAGCCGTATTCCTCAAGGGATTCGACTTCTGTTTCCACATACACTGGGGAAACGCCCAGATCATCGGCTATATCGTTTACAGTCTTTGCCGTATTCCTCACACAGTAGCAGATATTCTGAGTCAGCGCGGAACGGAAGAACTCGTCGGGAGACTTTTTACCCATGGAGCCGATGATGCAGTTGAAGTGAAATTTAACAGGGTTAAATTTAAGTTCGCTTGTTTTTCTCACAGTAGCCATACCTCGTTTCAATTCTTTTTTTGCTTCAAACAAGTGCCACTTGACAGTGCCGAGAGGAATATCCAAATCCCGGGCAATATCCGCTTGCCTGCGGTTTTCAAAGTAGTACGCGATAAGTATTCGCCTTTGCAGCTTTGAAAGATAAGCAATTTCACTTTGCAGACGGCGGATAGCGTCACGATTGTCATCGGTGCCCGCCTCAGAGCACGGATCTGCAATCAGCTCCGCAACCTCATCAATAGAAACACCAACCATACTTTTCGCAGCATCGCGGTAATAGTTGCTGAGCGCGTTATGGGCGACAGTCCAGATGAACTTACCCATGTCCGAAATATCGTCCCGTACAAGCAGCGCACGGAACGCCTTTGCCGCTATTTCCTGCGACAGATCCTCCGCGTCGTGAATACTTTTGCACCGCTTCAGAGCAAAGCCGAATATGGGCTTCAGATATTCGGTTACGGTTTTCTCTACTTCCTGTCTGTTCACTTGTTTGCTCCTTTTTGAAAGCTTTCACCTATACAGACACGCAAAAGTGAAAAGGTTGGTACTTTTATGAAAAAACTCAAATTTTTTAAGAAAAACAGATTTCGGACTCAAATAAAGCTATTCCCCGCATAAAGCGACTTGCTTTTGCGGGGAATCATACTTTTGAAAAGCCTTACAGCAGACCCGAGCGCTTGCCGTTCGTTCCGTTTACAAGGAAAACCAGAGTAGGCACCAGTACGATCTGAATGATTATACCGGGCACTGCGGTCGTTACGGCGCCGCTGAGAAAAGCGTCGAGACCGAACTTTGTGGCGTCAAAGCCCATGCAGGCAAACATTGCCGCTCCCCAGACTATGCGTCCGCACACCATTGATATAAGCAGGGAAAGGTAAACAAAGCCCATCTTTTTCGGCAAAAGCTTATACATAAGTCCCGCTACTGCGCCGTATACAGCCAGCTCAAGAGACATACATACGGCTGTAGGGAAAAACGGCGGCATTCCGAGAGTGAGGGAGCGCAACAGCGGCGCCGCAACGCCTACTGCAAGTCCCCATTGCCAGCCGCATATAAAGCCGCACAGCAGCACGGGTATGTGCATGGGACACAGCATTCTGCCTATCTGCTGTACCTGACCGGTCAGAAAGGGCAGTACGAATGCAAGCGCCAGAAACAGAGCGGACAGGACGAGCCTGCGGACGCTGAAACCTTTATTTGTTTTCTCCATATTTAATAAACCTCGATGTCTTTGATTTTCCAGTCACCCTTTGCGCCCTTGATATTAATCTCTACGGCGCGGGCGCCGAGACAGGGGAGAGGGCAAATGACCTTGTGACCTATGCAGTAGCCGCGGAAAACGGTCTTTGCGTCGCCGAAATCAAGAGGAAGAATATCAATATCAAAATCGGTAACAGAACTGCCGTTTGTTATATCCTCTTTTATAACCACGTACCTTATAAGCTTTTTGCGGGGAACAGACGCTCTGAAGCAGTCCCCGTCCTTTTCAAAATCCTCAAATCTTGCAATCGGCTCGGAAAACTCGCTCTTTATGCGCCTGCCCAGATCAATCCAGCGCTCGGCGTCCGCCTCGGGCAAAAGTCCTCTTCGGTCGGGAGCGATATTCAGAAGCAAATTGCAGCCGTGTCCCACGGAGCAGAGATACATTCCCCAAAGCTCGTCAAGACTTCTGAGGTTTTCGTTGTCCGCGTCGCTGTAGAACCATTTCTGCTTAATGCGGCAGTCGCACTCGCCCGGCAGAAATACTTCCTCGTCAAGGGCGTTTTTTACCTCCGTTTGTACGGAAAAGGCAAGGCTGTTGACCTCGGGCGCGTCTTTCATGGAAGCAATGCCCGATTCGTTGCCTATCCAGCGGGTGTCAGGGTCCCACATATTGAAAATCATAATCTCCGGCTGAAGTCGGCGGATTTCTTTCGTAATACGCTCGGTGTCGTACTTGTGATTTTCGCTTCCGCAGCCGTCAAACCATATGTAATCTATCTTTCCGTAGCCGGTCAGCAGCTCGCTTATCTGATTTATGAAATAATTGTCATATTCGTCAGCGTTCATTTTAGCGCTGCCGAACTGGGCGGGGGAGTAGTACAGTCCCACTTTCAGCCCGTACTTGCGGCAGGCGTCCGTAAACTCCCGCACCACATCGCCGTGCCCGTCTTTCCACGGGGTTGCCGCCACTGAATAGTCCGTATATTTCGAGGGCCAGTTTGCAAAGCCGTCGTGGTGCTTGCATACAAATACTGCGTAATTTGCGCCGCCCTCCTTTGCAGTTCTTATCCATTGCTCGCAGTCAAGCTCTGCGGGGTTAAAGGCTTCGGCGGGCATAGGCTTCATATCCCAGTCCTCATGTCCTTCGTAAAAAGTGCGTATGCCGAAATGGAAAAATACTCCCATTTCCCAGTCAAGAAAATCAATTCTGCTTTTCGGTATATTCATTACAGGTTCTGCCTTTCCGCGGCGCAAAAAACACAAGGGCGCCGTATTTTCATATTAGTATATCACACAGCACCGTCCAAGGTCAACCGAAAAAAGCAAAAGATGTTGCAAATTATTGCTTGAAAACAGTAAATAAGTATAGTATAATGAGCTTGCAAAAGAATGTTTCAAATTGTCTGAATATGGTTTTGAATAAGTATCGTAAAAAACAAGCTTGCAGGAGAATGAAAGATGTCTGTATTTACTTGTAAAATGTGCGGAGGAACGCTTGAGATTCAAGACAATAAAACGGTAGCTGTATGTGAATACTGCGGCACAAAGCAGACTTTGCCAAAGCTTAATGATGATAGGCGGGCACAGATGTATGATAGGGCAAACCATTTCCGCCGCAGCAACGATTATGATAAGGCTGCGGCAATATACGAGCAGATACTCAACGAGGACGGCACCGATGCAGAGGCATACTGGTCTTTAGTGCTGTGCCGTTACGGAATAGAGTATGTGGAGGATCCTGCTACTCATAAGCGTGTTCCTACTGTTAACCGTGCCCAGTTTACATCTATCTATATGGATGAGGATTACAAATCCGCCCTGCAGTACGCCGACGGCTATCAGAAGCAGATATACGAGGAAGAAGCAAAGACTATTGACGATATTCAAAAGGGTATACTTGAAATTTCCGCAAAAGAAGAGCCATTTGATGTATTTATCTGCTATAAAGAAACTGATGCAAACGGCAGGAGAACGCCCGATTCAGTTCTTGCCAATGACCTGTACCATCAGCTTACACAGGAAGGATTCAAGGTTTTCTTTTCCCGTATTACACTGGAAGATAAACTCGGCACTGAGTATGAGCCGTACATATTTGCCGCACTTAACAGCGCAAAAGTAATGGTTGTGCTCGGCACAAAGCCGGAGTATTTCAATGCGGTATGGGTCAAAAACGAATGGTCAAGGTATCTTTCATTGGTCAAGCAGAGCGGTGGCAAGAAAATGCTCATTCCCGCATATAAGGATATGGATCCTTATGACCTCCCCAATGAATTTTCTCATCTTCAGGCGCAGGATATGTCAAAACTCGGCTTTATGCAGGATCTTATCCGTGGCATAAAGAAGATAGTCTCATCCCATGCTCGAAAGGAGACAATAAATGAAACCGTTGCAGTGTCAGGCGGAAACGCTAATATTGCTCCGCTCCTTGAAAGAGCATTTATATTTCTTGAAGACGGAAACTGGCAGGAAGCGGACGAATATTGCGAAAAGGTACTTGATATAGAACCAAAATGCGCACAGGCATATCTCGGTAAACTTATGGCGGAGTATAAAGTATGCACACAGGAAAAACTTGCTGATTGTGAAAAATCATTTGAAGATAATAGTAATTATCAAAGAGTTATACGGTTTGGTGATAAAGAACTTGTGACATTGCTCAAAAAGTATATTGAAAATATAAATGAACGTAATAGAATTGCGGAACTTGAGAACACATATAACAAAGCTTTAGCTGAAATGAATGGTGCTAATTCTGAGGAATCATATAATGCGGCATTACGTAGGTTTTTATGTGTGGAGGATTATAAAAATGCATCATTGCTCATAGATGAATGCAAAAAAAAGGCAGATGAGTGTCGCAAAGACAATATATATGTATCAGCACAGACGCTCATGCAAAAAAACAAGGTGAGAGAGTATGAACATGCTATTGACATTCTTGAACAGATACCAGGTTGGTTGGAAGCAGATAATTTGATATGTATTTGTAAAAAACGAATCGAAAAGATTAAGAAAAGGGAAGCAATGCTACGCAGAATTTGTGTTATAACAATAATAGCTTTTTCTGCAATTGCAGCATTGACTATTTTGTTGAATAAAGTTATTTTTCCTTATGTACAATATACTGATGCTATTAAATTGATGAATTCCGGTAATTATGTTGATGCGTATGAAAAGTTAATAGCACTCGAAGGGTATAAGGATAGCTATGAGCAAGCTGATTCAATATTTGATGATTACATGAAAGAAAAATTCAGAGTCACGGAAGTAGGATGTTGTTTCCAGTATGGGAATTATGAACAAGACAATAACCAGTTAAATGGTAAAGAAGCCATTGAATGGCTTGTGCTTAATAAAGAAGAAGATAAAATGCTTGTTGTCAGTAATAATTGCCTTGATTGGAGGCAATTCAATACTAAAGATGTTGACGTTACCTGGGAATCATCTACTATACGTCAATGGCTTAATGAGGAGTTCATTAAGAAAGCATTTAGTGCGGAAGAGCAATTAAGAATAATCTCTTCTGAAATTAACACACCAAATAATAAAATATATGGAACCAACGGTGGTGGTAGCACAATTGACAGGGTATTTCTGTTGAGTGCCGATGAAGTAAACGAGTATTTTGCAAAGGATAAAATAGGGGCTTGTGTAACGCCATATGCTAAAAGTAAAAATGCATATGTTAACGATGAGGGGTACTCTACATGGTTACTAAGAACTCCGGGCTCTTTACAGTATAATGTCTCTGTTATCAATGCTTTTGATAGTAATACAAATGGAATCTATGATTATAATGTACGTGCAAATCATTATGCTGCTATCCGACCCGCAATGTGGATTGATATTGGAGAGTAAGTAAAGTACTAATTTTTTGGCTTTCAATTGGTACATTCCAAAGATATCTAATAATAGAACAGAGGGGTCTTTCCCCTCTGTTTTTAAGTATTCAATTCAGCAATAGATCAAATAAGGTTGTGTGATTGTTTGATGTAATTGATGAGTTCCTCCGGTCAACCGAAAAAAGCAAAAGATGTTGCAAAATTTGTGAAACAATGGTATAATTATATAAACGTTCTGTACCCTGTTGAATTTACGCAGCAGAGGAGGTGAAGCTGTGGCAAATTTTACGGAAAAAGCAATTAAGGAATCTTTTGTAAAGCTTCTCAACGATAAACCTCTGACAAAGATAACAGTAAAGGATATTGTGGAGGATTGCGGCATAAACAGAAACTCCTTTTACTACCATTACCGTGATATACCCGACCTTCTTGAAAATATTGTTTCCGAGATCACCGCGGCTGCCATAGAGAAGTATCCCTCCGTAAATTCTCTGGGCGAATGTCTCAGCGCATCCATGTCCTTTGTGCTGGAAAACCGCCGTGCGGTTTTCCACATTTACAATTCCGTCAGCCGCGATATGTTTGAAAAAGCGCTTATGAAGCTGTGCGGCTATGTTGTGGGCAGATATTTGGATACGGCATTTGAGAAAAAGAATGTAAGCGACCGCGACAAAGCCCTGTTTGCCCGCTGCCTGAAATGCGAGCTTTTCGGTCTGATAATCGACTGGCTTAATGAGGGTATGAAGGACGACGCAATTAAAGACCTTGAGCGCATAGCACAGCTCGGCCGCGGACTTTCCGACCTTATATCCGAAGAAGTGTGACGGCAGAAACGGAGCATAACCGTTTCCGTTTTAATCGCTTCACCGTATATTTTGTTGCTGTTTTATAAAATTATATAAAAGGAGAAATAACATGAAAAAATTCGCATCGATTGCCGTTGCAGTTCTGATTGCAATAACTGCATTTCCGCTGGGCGTGTTTGCGGCGGAGCCGGAAATAGTAAGCGTGGAATTCGAAGATGTTTCTGTTCTCGAATACACACGCGGCTACACGGACGAAAGCGGAAATTACATTTACAGCGACTTTCTTCCTTCGTTTACGGTTACGCTGAAGGACGGCAGAGTCATACAGTCGCAGGACAATTGCGTTGAAATTGACGGCGGGTGGTATTATCCGGGATTTGACACTACGGATCAGACAAACGGAAATTATTGGACCGGCGGAAACACATACGAGATAACGGGTAATATACTCGACGTGTGCGGAACTTTCAATGTGACCGTTACAAAATCACCCATTGAAAGCATTGAGATAAATGATGTTACGGTAATAGAAAATACCGGCGGCTCTACGGACGAAAACGGTAATTATATCTATGAGTGGTTCAACCCCGACTTTACCGCGGTATTTACAGACGGAAGAGTAGTACAGTCGCAGGGCAACAGTATTGAAATAGGCGGTGAGTGGATAGGTCTGAGCTATGATAACAGCGATCAGTACAACGGAAATTACTGGACTGCGGGAAATACATATGAGGTTACCGCCAGTATTCTGGGCGTATCCGGCACTTTTAATGTGACAGTTCTTGAAAATCCCATAGCAAGCATTGAAATCGGTGATGTAACCGTTCTTGAAAATACCAATGGGTATGAAAGCGCAGACGGTCATTATATTTATGACAGTTTTACACCTTCACTTACGGTAACTCTGAAGGACGGCGGAGAAATCTCATCGCAGTACGGAAGTATTCAGCTTAACGGCCAGAGTTTTTTGCTGGACTGCGATTACAGCGACCAGGAAGAGGGTAATTACTGGACTGCCGGTAATACATATCAGGTAACGGGCACCATTCTCGGTATATCCGGCACATTTAATGTAACCGTTACCGAAAACCCGGTTGAAAGCCTTGTGATAAATGACATTTCCGTTATGGAAAACACCCACGGATATGAAGACGAAAACGGCCATTATATATACACCGGTTTTAACCCCACATTCACGGTAACGCTGAAGGACGGCGGAGAGCTGGTTTCGCAGGACGACAGTATTGAAATCGGCGGAGAAATTTATCACTTAAGCATTGATATAAGCGATCAGTACAACGGAAATTACTGGACTGCCGGTAATACATACGAGGTATGCGGCACAATATTCGGCGTATCCGATACTGTCAGTATAACTGTTACCGGAAGCCCGGTTAAAAATCTTGATGTCAGCGACTTTTCCGTTATGGAAAACACCCACGGATATGAAGACGAAAGCGGTCATTATATATACAGCGATTTCTTCCCTTCATTTACGGTAACGCTGAATGACGGCAGCCAAGTATCATCGCAGGGCGGCGGTGTTGAAATCGACGGCATGAATTATTACATAAACTTCGACATAAGCGACCAGTGCAACGGAAATTACTGGACCGCAGGTAATACATACGCGATAAGCGGCACCGTGCTCGGCGCATCCGACACTTTTTATGTAACCGTCACCGAAAACCCGGTTGAAAGCCTTGTGATAAATGACATTTCCGTTGTGGAAAATACCCACGGATATGAAGACGAAAACGGTCATTACATATACAATAATTTGTATCCCTCGATTACCGTAACCCTGAAGGACGGCAGCCAAGTATCATCGCAGGGCAGCGGTATTGAAATCAACGGCGAGTACTACCAGATAAACATTGATTTAGGCGATCAGGGCAACGGAAATTACTGGACTGCCGGCAATACATACGAGGTACGCGGAAGTCTTTTGGGCGTGTCCGACACATTTAATGTGACAGTTACCGAAAGCCCTGTTGTAAGCCTTGAGATCAGTGATGTTTCCATTATAGAAAATACCCACGGCTACATAAACGGAGACGGTCATTATATATACGGCGGAATATACCCCGAATTTACCGTAACACTGAAGGACGGCAGAGTAATTAAGTCGCAGGGCAGCGGTATTGAGATTGACAAAGAGTATTATTGGCTGGGATTGGATCTAAGCGAACAGTATGAGGGCAACTACTGGACGGTCGGCAATACCTACGAGGTATGCGGCACCCTGCTGGGCGCAACCGCTGTTATGAATGTTTCTATTGCCGAAAATCCGGTTTTAAGACTGGAAATCAATGATATGTCCGTCATAGAAAACACCCACGGATATGAAGACGAAAACGGCAATTATATTTACGATTGGTTCAGCCCCGGCTTCACCGTGGTATTCAAGGACGGCAGCGAGACTACCGTGGTCGGAAGCGAAATCGAAATTGACGGAATGCAGTATGTGCTTGAACTCGATTCTTCGGAGCAGTACTCAGGAAACTATTGGACGGTAGGCAACACATACGAGGTATGCGGAAGCCTTATGGGTATAACCGATACCTTCAATGTAACCGTTATTGAGAACCCCGTTGTCGGCGTAAGGATCAACGATTGCGAAATATACGAAAATTCCTGCGGCTACACAAACGAATCGGGGAACTATATATACTGTGAGTTTATTCCCGGCTTTACCGCAGTGCTTAAGGACGGCAGCGAGATTTCGACAAAAACCAATAAAATTGAAATTGACGGTCAGTGGTACTGGCTGGAGTACGATCTTGAGGATCAGTACAACGGTCATTATTGGACAGCGGGCAATACATACGAGGTGCGCGGAACATTTTTGGGTGCGTCCGATACGTTTAATGTTAAGATTGCCGAAGTCGTTATTGACCACATAATCGGCGACGCCAACGGAGACGGCAATGTCAACGGTATAGACATCAACTATATGAAACGTGCGCTGTCCGGTACATTTGAAAAAAACATTGCCATGGATATAAACGGCGACGGCAAAGTCAACGGCTCGGATATAAACCTCTTAAAGAGGTATCTTGTGGGCTCATACGTTATATAAAGCATCATAAACTGAAAAGCAGAGGGGTTCGCCCCTCTGTTTTTTGCATAAGCCTGCGCTTACTTATAATTGTTAACAAAATAACTGTTGCAATAACTGTAAAACAATGGTATTATTATAAAAATGTTCAACTCGCGCTTTTCCGAATCTTGTTTGTAATTTTATAAAGAATAAAAGGAGAAACACCATGAAAAAGTTCGCATCAATCGCTGCGGCTATTCTGATTGCAGTAACGGCGCTGCCGCTGAGCGTATATTCGGCAGCACCGAAAATAGTGAGTGTGGAGATCGAAGACCTTTCGGTTATGGAATACACACACGGCTATTCGGACGAAAACGGCAATTTCATTTATGATGAATTCTATCCCTTGTTTACGGTCACTCTCTCTGACGGGACAGAGGTAGAGTCCTTCGGAAACGCAGTGTTCATTGACGATGAAATATACCATTTAGAGCTTGATCTTGATGATCAGTACAACGGCAATTACTGGACAGCGGGAAATACATATGAGGTTACCGGCAGTATTCTCGGCGTATCCGACACCTTTAACGTTACCGTTACGGAGACCACTATCCAAAGCATTGAGATCAACGATATATCCGTAATAGAGAACACCCACGGCTTTGATGACGGTGAAGGCCATTATATTTACGAAATGCTGTATCCCGATTTTACCGTAACCTTCAAGGACGGAACTCAGATCGAATCGAACGGAAGCTTTGTGATAATTGACGGCGAGTGGTGTTTTCTCGAATACGATGTTGAAGATCAATATATGGGAAATTATTGGACTGTGGGTAACACCTATCAGGTCACAGGCGGTATGTGCGGCTTTACCGATACCTTTAACGTAACGATTACCCCGTCACCTGTTGAGCGTATTGAGATCAATGATATTTCCGTTATTGAAAATACAAACGGCTATGAAGATGAAGACGGAAATTATATATATTACGATATATACCCGGACTATACTGTTTACCTGAAGGACGGCAGTGTTATTTCGTCAAATAAAGAAGAAATTGAAATAGACGGCGAATATTATTACATCGAGTATGTTACGGAGGATCAGTACGAAGAATACTGGACAGTCGGTAACTCCTATCAGGCTACCGGAACCTTTCTGGGGGTCTCTGACACCTATAATATCAATATTATCGAAAATCCCATTTCCAATATCGAACTTATAAAACAGCCGGACAAAACGCAGTACACGGTAGGCGAATATTTCGATTTGAAAGGAGCAACCGTACGTCTGAATTATAAAGACGGCACACACGAGGATTTTGACATTAAACACACCTACGGCGCCTGTTTGAACCAAAACGCCGAGTATTACAGCAGCAAGCTGCAGAAGCCGTGCAACTTTGAATGCGAAGTGCTGTTTGACAGTGCGGGCAGACAGAGCGTTTATATAGGCTTCTTAAACCGTGGTGATGAATGCGAGGTCAATGTTACGGATAACCTCTGGGAGAGCATATCTCTCGAAGAGGGCGAGGACAGAGCGCTTGTAATTACCGCCACCGGCTCAGGCGGGGCAGTAACACATTTGAAAGTCCTGGATATGATGCTTGGATACGGCGAAGAAACTGACGAAGGACAGACCTTGGGCGGAGTAATAATCACGGACGGCGGCATTTTTGACGGTGTGCTCAATCTCATGGGCGACGGAAGGTTCAGCATCGGCTTAAATGTCTACGGTCTGCCCAATGATGTTGAGGAAAGCAGCGTTCTTACGAGCAATTATCTGACGGAAGGCGACTGGCTGACGGCGAGACTTATATTTGGGGAGATATACCCCGTATGGTCGGTTCCGATAACTCAGTTTTACGGAAAAATAACAGCAGATAACATAGACGGCCTTATAAAGGTTGCCGTAATGTCCATGATAATGGATCTGATTGAAAACTCTGCGATTACCGATAAGGGAGATTATTGTGAAATAGACGGCGAGGCAGTTCAGGGAGCCGTATCTCTTATTTTTGCAGTTGACGATGTGGATATGACCCTTTCCGAAAACTATGACGCGGAAACCGGTATGTACCGTTTCTATAACGACGATATGTCCGAAGCATATACGAATATTATGCCTATGGAGCTTTATTATGAAAACGGATGCTGGTGCTTAAAAACTGTAGTCCTCGGAAAAGCGGGAGAGGCTGACGATACGTATACGGTAAAGCTTGACGAAGAATTCAGAATATCGGTTATCTATACAGATAATACTCTCATAATCGGTGACGCCAACAGTGACGGCAAAGTAAACGGCATAGACGTTAACTATATGAAAAGGGCGCTGTCCGGTACATTTGACATAAATATTGCTATGGATATAAACGGCGACGGCAAAGTCAACGGCACGGATATAAACCTCTTAAAGCGTCATCTTGTGGGCTCATACGTTATATAAAGCATCATAAACTGAAAAGCAGAGGGGTTCGCCCCTCTGCTTTTTCGTACATAAGCCTGCGACTGCCCGAAAAACAGTCATTTTGCGTCTAAGTGTACGGTTTTGCGGCAGCATAGTCAGAGCTGTCCGTTTCTTTTTTAATTTTCGGCGGTATAATATAATCGTAATAAATGTCCGTAATAATCAAGGAGGACTGTTATGCGTTCACAAACTCCCATAAGAGCTGCAAAAATCTGCTATATTGCAGTATCCGCCGTACTGTGCGTTCTCGGACTTCTGATGATTTTGAAGCCCGCGTTTTCCATGACCTTTATAGGCATATTCTGCGGTATACTGATGATAGTTTTCGGCGCTGTAAAGCTTGCCGGCTTCTTTTCGAGAGATTTATACAGGCTCGCCTTTCAGTATGACCTTGTGTCGGGAATACTGCTTATGGTGCTGGGCGCCATTCTGCTTGTAAGACCTGCGGGATTTATGAATTTCGCGGGCGTCGCCATAGGTATTTTTGTGCTGGGCGACGGTCTGTTCAAGCTCCAGACAGCCTTTGACGCCAAGCAATTCGGCATACGTCGCTGGTGGGCTATACTCATACCTGCCGTGCTTTGTGTGGTTTTCGGCGCCGTTTTGGTGTTTGTCCCCTACGGCGGCAAAGCGCTTACGGTCGTTATGGGTATTGATTTGTTCTTTGAAGGCGTGCTGAACATCTGCACGGTTATAACCGCCGTGAAAATATCAAAAAATCAGAAGCGGGACGGTTATTTCGAGACCGATTACAGGGAGAAATGAGACGGAATGAAAGCATTCGGCTCCGTTACTTTTGCACCTGCCGCCCAACTTTGCTAAAAAAGGTTGATAAAGAAGATAAAATCGGTATAATATAGTTATGGTCGAAAAGGCTCTCCCTGTAAACGCGGGTATCACCGCCCGCAGGAAAGGCGGAAAAGTATAATGAAAATCACGGTAATATGCGATGTGCTGGGTGACGCCAACAACGGCACCACTCTTGCGGCGCTCAACCTTATCGGTTATCTGAAAAAGCGGGGTCACCAGGTCACGGTGGTCTCTCCCGACGCCGATAGGGGAGAGGGCTTTGTCAGCGTGCCTCCCGTAAATCTGGGCCCCTTTCTCAACGGTATACTGAAGCGCAACGGAGTCAGCCCCGCAAAACCCGTAGCGTCGGTCATAGAGCCTGCTGTAAGGGACGCCGACCTTGTTCATCTGCTGCTGCCGTTTCCCATGTCAATATGCGCCCTGCGTTATGCGAAAAAGTATTCAAAGCCGGTCACCGCAAGCTTTCACTGCCAGGCGGAAAATGTTACGGCACATCTGGGAATGATGGATATGCCCCTTGTGAACAGACTTATATATAAGCTGTTTTACAGATTTGTGTATTCACACTGCGACGCGGTTCACTATCCCACAGAGTTCATTCGGGAGGTGTTCGAGGACGCCTGCGAGCCCACAAACGCCTATGTTATATCAAACGGCGTAAACGATATTTTCAGAATAGGCGAGGCGCAGGAGAAAAACGAACGCTTCACAATCCTTTGCTGCGGCAGATATTCAAAGGAAAAGGCGCAGTATCAGCTTATAAACGCCGCCGCGGAGTCCAAATATAAGGACAGACTTCACATTATTTTTGCAGGGGACGGACCGGATAAAAAGAAGCTTGTGTCCCTTGCCGAGGAGCGCGGAATCGACTGCGAGTTCAGGTTTTTCAAAAGGGAAGAGCTTGTGCGCATAATGCAAAGCGCCGATTTGTATATTCATACCGCCGTGGTGGAGATAGAAGCCATCGCCTGTATGGAAGCCATATGCTGCGGACTTGTGCCCGTAATCTGCAAGTCAAAGCGCAGCGCCACCAGATTTTTCTCGCTGGGCGAGCGGAATTTGTTTGAGCAGAACGATTTTTCAGACCTTGCGGCAAAAATAGATTATTGGTATGAGCACCCCGAAGAAAAAGAAGAGTGCTCAAAGGCATACGCTCCCCTGCGCACCTCTTTTTCGCAGGAGCGCTGTATGATGCTTATGGAAGATATGATGAAGGAGACAATGTCCTGTTATGAGGAGGAGCATATATTACAGGGATCCGCTGAATGACGATTTCGCCTCCCACAGTATAAAGAAAAAGCCTCTGTCTGAGGACTATCGGTATTTGCCGCAGTCCCCCGCGGAGAGGGCGGCGGATTTTATGCTGTATCACGCCGTGGCAGTCCCCTTGGTCTTCCTTTTGCAGAAAATATGCTACGGAGAAAAAATCGTAAACAGACAGGCGCTGAAACCCTACCTTAACAGCGGCTGCTTTCTGTACGGCAACCATACCCGCGGGGCAGGGGACGCCTTTTGCCCTGCCGAAACGGCTTTCCCCCGAAAACCGTATATAGTCACAAGCTCCGACGCCGTGGCGCTGCCTCTTATCCGCGGACTTGTAAAAGCGCTGGGAGGTCTTCCCGTGCCCGACTCCCTACACGGGCTCAGACAGTTTCGGAAAACTGTTGACGGACTTGCCGAAAAGGGCAACTGCATAGTCATATATCCCGAGGCGCATATATGGCCGCTGTATACGGATATCAGACCCTTTCCCGATACATCCTTTTGCTATCCCGCCGAGACGGGAAAGCCCGTGTTTGCCTTTACGGTGACATATAAAAAGCGCGCCTTTCTGCCCCTTGTGCGTTCAACCGTTTATGTGGACGGGCCTTTTTTTGCCGACGAAGACCTGAGCGTGCGTCAAAAGCAGAAACAGCTTCGCGATATGGTATATAACGCCATGAAGCAAAGAAGCGCCGCTTCCGACTATTCCTATCACCGATATACGGATATAAGCGGCGAAGACGGCGAGTGCGAGGAATGTGAGGGATAAGGGAAAATGAAATTACATCCGACAAAGCATCGCGGATACCCCACGGCTGCTGCTGCGAACCTCATATCATATTGCATTTAAGTCCCGATTTTTTTGAAAAAGGTCTTGAAACCGTGTCCTTACAGTGCTATAATGTAAAGCACGGAGGCGTAGCTCAGTTGGTCAGAGCGTTCGGTTCACATCCGAGAGGTCATGGGTTCGAGCCCCCTCGTCTCCACCAAAAAAGAAGTAACTTTTGTCTACCAAAAGTTACTTCTTTTTTTATCCAAGCC
>CAMFEL010000005.1 GCA_945949385.1 uncultured Clostridia bacterium
GACTGCGTGACATAAGCGGTGCTCCTTTGAGCGTGCACAGCGCCGACGCCGATTGCCTTACCACGGACGCCAACGAATATATGTACTTTTTCCGCGAGAGCCTGCGGCTCCGACCTGCGGAAAGGCTGTTGTCCGACGGCGATGTGCTGCCCCTCGGAGAAAAAAGCATAAAAGTGATACACACCCCGGGGCACACCAAGGGAAGCGTATGCTATGTGACAGAGGACGCGGTATATTCCGGAGACACCCTGTTTGACTGCTCTATCGGACGCACAGACCTTACGGGCGGCAGTCTGGGAGAGTTGCGGGACAGCCTAAAGGAGCTGTGTCAGCTCGACGGCTCACTAAAACTATATCCGGGTCACGGCTCGCTTTCCACAATGGAAAAACAATTTGAATTTAATCCCTATCTGAAAGGAATGTTAAAAAGATGAATACCGATTGTAATGCTTTGGCTGAACTGCTGTTTCCCGATGTATGCGATACCCCTGAGTCTCTTGAACAGCGCTTTCCTCAAAGAGAGCTGCAGGAAGGCGCAGTAGTGTCCAGAATGGCGCCGAGCCCCACGGGCTTTGTCCATCTGGGAAATCTTGTCCAGGGCATTACAAGTGAAAGACTTTGTCATCAAAGCGGCGGCGTGCTGTATCTCCGTGTTGAGGATACTGACGCAAAAAGAGAAGTGCCGGGAGCGGTTGAAGTGCTTATAGAAGCGCTTTCCCATTACGGCATCTGCTTTGACGAGGGCGCCACGGTAGACGGAGACTGCGGCGATTACGGCCCTTACAGACAGCGTCAGCGCCGCGATATTTACCATGTATACGCCAAAAAGCTTGTTGCGGAGGGCAAGGCTTATCCCTGCTTCTGCACCGAGGACGAGCTTTCCGCCATGCACGAAAGGCAGGAGGCGGAAAAGGCAAACTTCGGCTATTACGGCAAATGGGCGCTGTGGCGTGACAGATCCATAGAGGACATTAAAGCCGCTCTTGATGAGGGCAAGCCGTGGGTGCTCCGTTTTTACTCCCAGGGCTTCGTTGAGAATAAGATAAAGTTTACCGACCTTATAAAAGGGTCGCTGGAGCTTACGGAAAACGATATAGACCATGTGCTTCTGAAATCTGACGGCATACCCACTTACCATTTTGCCCACGCCGTTGATGACCACCTTATGCGGACGACCCATGTGGTGCGCGGAGACGAGTGGCTTCCCAGCCTGCCGTTTCATCTGCAGCTCTTTTCCGCTCTCGGCTGGAAGTGTCCCAAATATCTCCATATCGGTCCCCTTATAAAAATGGACGGAGACTCGAAGCGTAAGCTTTCAAAAAGAAAAGACCCTGAGCTTGCGCTGACCTATTACAGAAGCGAGGGATTTCCCACCGAGTCTGTTTACGAGTACCTTATGGGCGTGCTGAACTCAAACTTTGAGGATTGGAGACGGGCAAATCCCGACGCGCCTGTAGCGGATTTCAAATTCTCCTATAAGAAGATGAACCCTGCGGGCAGCCTGTTTGACTATGCAAAGCTGTGCGATGTGTCCAAAAATGTCATTTCTCGTATGAGCGCACAGGAGGTATACGAAAAGACGCTTCAGTGGGCGCTTGAGTATGATGCGGATTTTGGGGCAATACTTAAAGATAATAAAGACATCGCCCTTCGCACCTTTGCAATCGGCCGCGGCGGCAAAAAGCCGCGCAAGGATATTGCCGTCTGGAAAGATGCAAAGGATTATATGGGCTTTATGTTCAGCGAGCTTTTTGAAGTAAAGGATTCTTACGATGAGCGCTTCGACAAAGCAGACATAAAAGCCGCCCTGAACGCTTTTCTTGAAACCTATGACCCCGCCGACTCACAGCAGGAGTGGTTTGACAAGATAAAGGCAATAGGTGAGCGAATAGGATTTTGCCCGGACATGAAGGCATACAAGGCGTCTCCCGAAAGCTATAAGGGAAGCGTTGCGGACATAAGTATGTTTCTGCGCGTAGCTGTTACGGGCAAGCTGAATTCGCCCGATATGTACGAGGTTATGAGCATCCTCGGACAGGATGAAGTAAGAAAACGCATAGTCAGTATGACAGAGGTGCTGTAATATGGACGGAAATTTCATACACGACATAATTGATAACGACATTGCCGAGGGCAAGTACAGAACGGGGGAGATCATGACCCGTTTTCCTCCGGAGCCCAACGGTTATATCCATATCGGACACGCCAAAGCGCTGTTTATAAACTTCTATACGGCTGAAAAATACGGCGGAAAGTGCAATCTGCGCTTTGACGACACCAACCCCGCCAAAGAAGACGTGGAGTATGTGGAGGCTATAAAGGACGATATTCGCTGGCTTGGCTTCAAATGGGACAAGTGCTGCTACGGCTCGTCCTATTTCGATAAATGCTACGAGCTTGCCGTAAAGCTGATTAAGGACGGAAAAGCCTATGTCTGCGATCTGGACAAGGAACAGATGCGCGAGTACCGCGGCACTCTGACTACCCCCGGTAAAAACAGTCCGTGGCGTGACAGAAGCGTTGCGGAAAACCTTGAGCTTTTTGAACGAATGAAAAACGGCGAGTTCGAGGACGGCACTCACACCCTGCGCGCAAAAATAGATATGGCAAGTCCCAATCTCAATATGCGAGACCCTGCCATATACCGTATCAAGCATGTAAGCCACCACCAGACCGGGGACAAGTGGTGCATCTATCCCATGTATGACTTTGCCCATCCCATTCAGGACGCTATCGAGGGAATAACACATTCTCTTTGCTCACTTGAATACGAGGCGCACAGACCCCTTTACAACTGGGTGGTGGATAACTGCGGCTTTGAGCACAAGCCGAGACAGATCGAATTTGCCCGCCTTAATCTTACTCATACCGTTATGAGCAAGCGCTGGCTGCGCTCCCTTGTGGAAACGGGACTGGTGGACGGCTGGGACGACCCCAGAATGCCCACCCTTTGCGGACTTCGCCGACGCGGCTACACTCCCGAAGCTATAAAGGAGTTTCTTCTTCGCGCAGGCGTGGCAAAAACGGATTCACTTATAGACTTTGCCCTGCTTGAATACTGCATCCGCGAACAGCTTAACCGCGAGGCACCCAGACGCATCGCGGTTCTTGACCCCGTTAAGGTGGTTGTGGACAACTATCCCGATGACAAAAAAGAGTATTTTGAAGTACCCAACCATCCCGCTTGCCCGGAAATGGGAACGAGAAAAGTGCCTTTTACCAAGGAAATCTGGATAGACCGCTCCGATTTTGCCATGGTGCCTCCGCCGAAATTTTTCAGAATGAAGCCGGACGGTGAGGTGCGCCTTATGGGGGCTTATATTGTAAAATGCACCGATGTGGAGACGGACGCCGACGGCAATCCCGTGCTTATCCATTGCACGGCAGACCTTGAGACAGGCAACGGAAATCCCGTAGACGGCAGAAAGGTCAAGGGCACCGTTCACTGGGTAAGCGCCGCGGAGTGCGACGACATCTGCGTAAACCTGTACGATCACCTGTTCACTATTGAGAACACGGGCGATATACCTGAGGACAAGACCTATGCCGATTATATCAATCCCGATTCCGTCAAAAAGCTGACCGGTGTAAAGGTCGAAAAAGCGCTTGAAGCAGGGGAGGACACGCACTTCCAGTTTGTGCGCACCGGATATTTTGTAAAAGATTCAAAGCACCCCGGAGAATATAACCGCATAGTGTCCCTGAAAGACAGCTTCAAACCGCAGTAAGCAAGCAAAAAAGCCCCGTAGGGGCTTTTTTGTCGGTTTATATCAGCTTGCACAGATGTGCGTCTGCACCTAAGGAGCGGATAGCTTCTGCGGCTTTAGCCGATTGTTTTTCCGAATCAAACAGAGCAAATACCGAGGGACCGCTGCCGCTCATCATGGAAAGCATTGCGCCGTGGCGCCCGAGCTCGGTTTTAAGTCTTAGCGCTGTGCTGTGACGGGGAAGCACGACTTCTTCAAAGATATTATATGCATAGTCGCACACGCCTTTAACATCACCGTTTTTTACTGCCGAAAGCACTGCGGTAAAATTGCCGAAATCCTTATTTAATGAGCCTCCAAATCGGCTGTCAATATCGGCATAAGCGCTTGCGGTGCAGACCCCCTCGCCGCCCTTTGCAACGACGCAGCATACGCCGCTGAGTGTAGTCAGCTTTGTAAGCCTGTCTCCTATCCCCTCGCAAAGTGCGCAGCCGCCGTTTATACAAAAGGGCACGTCGGCGCCGAGAGCAGCACCGAGGCAAAAAAGGGTATCGGAGCTGAAGGGATAGTCAAACGCTTCGTTAAGTCCCTTCAAAACCGCCGCGGCGTCGGTGCTTCCGCCCGCAAGTCCGCCGCAGACGGGGATTTTCTTTTCTATGTGTATTTGCGCCGCAGCATTTATGCCGCTTTTCTCAAAAAACACTTCTGCGGCCTTGTAAGCAAGATTTTCCCGTCCGGTGGGAAGGGACGTGTCAGAGCAGGTAAGAAAAATGCCGTCGCAGTCTGTGTCAACCGTGACCGTGTCGCACAGATCCACTGTGTGCATTATGCTCTTTATATCGTGGTAGCCGTCGGGACGGCGTGCTCCGACATCAAGATACAGGTTGATTTTTGCCGGCGCCTTCAGCGTAATTTTCATTCAGTGTACCAGCCTGATAATAGGGTTTTTAATGACCTTTACGGAGTTTATGGGACAAAGCTCCTGACAGCAATAGCAATGAATACAATTTTTGCTTTCAATCTTTGCCTTCTTACCATTTTTGGTGTCAACTATTACGATGGTATGCATGGGACAGGATTCTTTGCATTTGCCGCAGCCAACGCAGGTCGCTTTGTTAATTTTGGGTCGGGGCTGGAAAAACCTTGCTGCTTTTCCGCCCATAAAAGTCGGCAGTTTTTTCAGGAATGAATTGTTTTGAGAATCCGGAAGTTTGATACTGCCTACGGAGCAATCGGATACGCTGTCACCCAATACCTCAAGCTCTTCGGAAAAAGCAGGGCACAGCCCGCGTTCTACAGCGCAGTCAACGGTGGTAACCGAGTCTATTCCCAGTATATCCTTTGCCGCCGTGTCAAGACAAAAAGGCGACCGTGAGGTCAGCAGCACGCCGAATTCTTTGGCTTCTCCTCCGGTAGGGCCGTTGCCCTCCATTCCCAGAATACCGTCGCAAACGGAAATCACCGTACTTCTTTTGCAAAGCATTTCGCAAAGATCGCATATCATTTCGGAAAAATCGGAGATCTCGGGAAATCTTGCGTGCATTTCAAACTTCTGTATTCCGGGTACGGTGCCGAAAAAGTTTTTGACGGCTGCGCTCATACCCGTAAGCGAATGGGTTTTAAGCTTCGGCAGGTTAATTATGACATCTGCATCGATAATAGGCTTAATAATCGAAAATGAGCGGCATTTTCTGCCTTCTTTATATTCAACCGTGTCCCATTCTGCGGAGCAGTTGAGTTCAATTCCCTCTGCCTCTGCCGCGTCCCTTATTCCGCAGCCTTTGTAATGATTTTTAATAAGCGCTTCGGTGTAGGGGCCGCCCCAGCTTTCGGCAACTGTCACACGCTTGGCTCCAAGCCTTTTTGCAAGCCTTCCTCCGGCTCTCAGTACCGACGGATGAGTTGTAGCGGCGGCTTCGGGAGACTTGCTCATAACAAGATTGGGCTTCAGCACTACATTCTTTCCCGAAAAAGTTTCCTCCCCTATGCCCAGCAGGGCAAACTGCCTGCAGAGCAGGGAATATAAGGTATCCGTGTCATAAGTATTACAGTGATTAAGCGCTACGGGTGAAAACTTATCCGATGACATAATGGGCGCCTACACTTTCCTTGCGTGCCAAAGCAGCATCAAAAATCATAAGCGCGGTCTCCGCCATATTGCATACTTCGTAAGCGTCTTTCTCGGAAAGATGAAGATGCTCATATTTGTCGCAGAGGGACCGGATAAAGTTGCGGCCTGCTGTCATATCAGCCACTGTTCGCACAGCGCCTGCCTTCTCGGACATACAGCATCTGATAGCCTCGCGATCCTTCTCTATCTCGTCTGAGCTTGCGGCACCCTTGAAATCGGGCGCGTCGGGCAGGGTAATACGGCTCTTTTGTCTCTTTGCTTCGTTTATGTGTCTGGCGGCGCGTCTGCCGAATACAAGACATTCCAGAATAGAATTGGAAGCCAGACGGTTAGCACCGTGAATTCCGGTGCATGCCGCTTCACCGCAGGCGTAAAGACCGTCAATATTGGTCATGCCGTTAAGATCGGTCTTAATGCCGCCCATCATGTAATGCTGCGCGGGGCGCACGGGAATTTCGTCAACCGGCACATTTACGCCCAGCTTGTGACATTCACTGTAAATAGTGGGGAAGCGGTGAGAGAAGAACTCATCGCTCATGGATGATACATCAAGAAAGACATTGGTGTCACCGCTTTTTTCAAGCTCTTTCAGAATAAACCTTGTAACGATGTCACGGGGTGCAAGGTCTTTCAGCTTGTGCTTGTCAGCCATAAATGCAACGCCCTTTGAATCGCGCAGAATACCGCCCTCGCCGCGCACCGCCTCGGAAATAAGGAAAAGTCTTTCGCTGTATTCGGGGCAGTAAAGTGTAGTGGGATGAAACTGCACCATCTCCATATTCTCGCACTCAGCTCCCGCACGCTTTGCGCAGGCAACACCGTCGCCTACCGCAGCACGGGGATTGGTCGTGTACTTATAAAGATACCCTATTCCTCCGGTTGCGAGGATAATATTGGAAGCGCGCAGAATAAACTGGGTTGAATCGCTGCCGCTTACCACGGCGCCCGTAACATGACCGTCCTCACTGAGAATATCTATAAGAAAAGTATTGAAGAAAATGTCGATATTTTCTTTCTCCATAACTATCTGCGCAAGCTGCTTTGTGGTCTCACGCCCTGTGGCGTCACCGCCGCAATGAACTATGCGCCTGCAGGAATGACCGCCCTCGCGGGTTATCATAAGCTCGCCTTCAGGGTTTGTGTCAAAGGGTACATTAAGTTTAACAAGCTCCGCGATATTTTCCGGACCTTCTTCAACAAGTACCTTGACGGCTTCCTCGTTGCAAAGTCCCGCCCCCGCTACCAGAGTGTCCTCAATATGACCCTCAAAGGTATCGTTGGGAGCTATTACCGATGCAATACCTCCCTGCGCGTAATAAGAATTGCTTGTTTTAAGGTCAACCTTTGTAACGAGGGCGACCTTAAGGTAGGGGTCAATGTGCAGGGAAGCGTAAAGACCTGCAATGCCGCTGCCGATGATAACTACATCGTAATCCTTGATTTCAAGATCCTTCATGGATCCGCAGTACAGATATCTTCTCATAAAATAAAACCGTGCCTTTCCCAAATCAAACGAGCCTGAATTTCAAACTGATGTCAAGAGCTTTGACGGAGTGCGTCAGCGCACCGATTGAAATTATATCAACACCTGTGGCGGCCACCTCTCTGAGATCCCGCTCACCCATATTGCCGGAGGCCTCAAGAACGGCTCTGCCGTTCACTGTATCCACGGCTTTTTTCATATCCTCGCAGGACATATTGTCAAGCATTATAATATCGGCTCCTGCCTTCAGCGCCTCGTCAAGTTGCTGAAAATCCTCTACTTCTACTTCTATCTTCAGGGTATGGGGAACAGATTTTCTGGCTGCCTCTATTGCCGCGGTAACGGAGCCTGCCGCAAATATGTGATTGTCCTTTATCAGTACGCCGTCGGAGAGATTGAAGCGATGGTTTGTGCCGCCTCCGACCCTGACCGCCAGCTTTTCCAAGTACCTCATGCCCGGGGTGGTCTTACGGGTATCGGTTATCTTTGCCTTGTAGCCTTCAACCTGCTTTACGGCAGCGGAGGTGGCTGTGGCAATTGCCGACATATGCTGCAAAAGGTTGAGACCTACGCGCTCACCTGTCAGTACACTGCGGGCGTTTCCGCTGACCTCGGCAAGAATATCGCCTTTTTTGAAGGACTGACCTTCGGAAAAGTTTACTTTCAGAGCAATATCGGGATCAATTTCGTCAAAAACTGCGCGAACCACGGGCATACCGCACAGTATGCCGTCTTCTTTTGCTATATATCTTCCGTGAGCCACGGCGTCTTCGGGAATTGTAGCGGCGGTGGTAACATCACCGTTGCCGCAGTCCTCCTCAAGAGCGGTGCGGATAAGCCGAGTCACGGCGGGTATGGCAGTGATTTTCATATATTTTCACCTTTCTTTGGAAAATAGCCTATACTTATTCAAGTGTAGCACATTTTTTCACTTAATGCAAGGAAAATATACAAATAAAAGGGCGTTTACTGCCGAAATTACAGCGGTTCGGGCGATTTGTTCAAATTTTCCTTTATTGACAAAGACAGGATAAATATGTATAATCAAATTATCATAAAGAATATACTGAATTTTCGTGAAAGGAAGTCTGATATAATGAAAAAAATGCTGTTTCTCATAAACCCCGTATCCGGCAAGCTGGCGCTTCAGGACGACCTGATGAGTGTAATCGAGGTTTTTGCAAAAGCCGACTATGAAATAAACGTATATCTGACAAAAAGTGAAGACGATATGAAGGAGCAGGTGGCAAGCCGCGGAAAGGACTTTGACCTTATAGTATGCTGCGGCGGCGACGGCACTCTCAATATGGTTGTGGGAACCGTCTATGAAACGGGAATAGACACTATTGTAGGCTATATTCCCGGCGGCACCACCAACGACTTTGCCAACACCCGTCATATTGACACCTATGTGGTCGGCGCGGCAAAGCAGATATGCGAGGGAATGGTGCGCGATGTGGATCTGGGTCTTGTTAACGGACGCCCCTTTGTATATGTAGCGGCATTCGGTATGTTTTCCGAGCTGTCATATCTGACTACAAGAGAAATGAAGCAGAATATGGGATATGCCGCGTATCTTATGGGCGGTATTAAATCCCTTGCAAAGTCTAAGCCCTACAGGCTGAGAATAGAGTATGAAGACAAAGTTGTGGAGGACGACTTTATATACGGAATGGTTTCAAACTCAAAGCGAGTAGGCGGCATAGATATGCCTATTATGAGGAATGTGTTGTTTGATGACGGAGAAATGGAGATAACTCTCGTGCGTCATCCCAAAAATCCCGCAGATACTCAGAAGCTTATAAACTGCCTTGTCACACAGATAGCCGACTATAATATGGTATATGTATTCAAAACGTCAAAACTGAAAATCAGTTGTGATGAGGAGATCCCGTGGACATTGGACGGTGAGTTCGGAGGCAGCTTTAAGGAGTCCGACATAGTCGTTAAGGGCGCCGCCGTGAAAATGATGTTCTGACTGCAAAATCAATATTTATAATTCTCAAATTTGCGTTTTAATGGTAAAAACGGAGAAAATACAAAAATTCCGTTGTAATCGACACACGACCGATGTATAATTAACTTATCAAATGAAAGGAGATGTGAAAATGAACAAAACAATTTGCAAATACGAATACGATACCGAAAAAGCGGAAATCGTAAAGAAGTACACATCCGGCAATTTGGGAGATCCCGCAGGTTATGAGGAGACACTCTATGTAACCGGAGACGGCAAGTATTTCGTGTATGTCAACGGCGGCAGCGAGTCCATTCATCCCAAAGAAGATATTCAGCGTCTCTCCAAGGCAAAGGCCGATGCCTGGCTTGCCGAGCGTGCATAATTACGAAAAAGCGAAAGAAACTGCCGGCTTTTTGCAAGGCAGTTTCTTTTCATAAATGACAAATATAAAAGAAAGGTTATGAGACGGAAAATGAACAATACGGAAAAAATTCAGGAGCTGTTCAAAATCCTTGACGAAGCCGAGATATACGCAAGAGCCATCGGCAAAATGGACTTCGATATGCAGACCGTAGCTCCCGAGGAGGGAATGGACAGAGCGGGGGAAGACATAGCGTTTCTTTCCAAAAAGCATTTTGAACTGACCCATTCCGAAAAGTATGCCGCTCTTTTGTGCGAGCTGCACGGGGATAGCTCCGACCTTACCCCGCTTCAGAAAAAGACTGTTGAAAAGCTGTACGAGGAATGGGAAAAAGAGAAAAACCTTGACGAGGATTTCGTATACAGATTCAATCTTGCCTCAAACAAAGCTTTCAGCCGCTGGATAAGCGCGAAAAAGGAAAAGGATTTCAGCATCTTCCGCGACAGCTTCAAGGAGGTAGTTGACTTTACGCGGGAAATGGTGGAAAAGCGCGACACGCGTCCCGTTACCGTGTACGACGCTTTGCTTGACGACTATGAAAAAAACGGCAGCATAAAACAGCTTGACGCTTTCTTTGAACAGCTCAGAAATAGGATAGTGCCGCTCAGCAAACGGGTCGTGGAAGAGGGCAAGCCCATACGCGACGATTTTCTCACAAGAAAATGTCCCGTTGCTCTTCAGGAGGAGTTCTCACGCCGCCTTTTGAAAATAGAAGGTCTTCGCTTTGAAGCGCTGGTACTGTCCACCTCCGAGCATCCTTTTACCACTAATTTCGGTGCACACGATGTAAGAGTGACCACCCACTACTACGAAGAAAACTTTATTTCGAATATTTTCTCGACTCTCCACGAAGGCGGACACGCTTTGTTTATGCAGAACGAGCCGCAGGAGTTTTACGAAAATCATATTGCCGACTCTATGTCAAACGGAATGCACGAATGTATATCCCGCTTTTTTGAAAACATAATCGGCAGAAGCGAGGCTTTTATCCACTTCATATATCCTCACCTTATAGAGGCGACGGGTGATATTTTCAAGGATATAAGCGAGCGAGAGCTGTACGAGGCGGTGAATATTGCCCGCCCGGGATTATTGCGTACCGAGTCCGACGAGCTCAATTATTCCACTCATGTAATGATCCGCTACGAGCTTGAAAAAGCGTTTGTCAACGGAGATATTACCGTTGACGAGGTGCCGGAGCTGTGGAATAAGAAATACAAGGAATATCTGGGTCTGGATGTGCCGGATGACGCACAGGGCTGCCTTCAGGATGTGCATTGGACAGGCGGCTACGGCTATTTCCCGTCCTATGCGCTGGGCAACGCCTACGGCGTGCAGATACTCCGGACAATGGAAAAGGATATGGATGTTTTCGCCGAGGTGGAGCGCGGAAATCTTAAAGCCGTGTCCGATTGGCTGATAAAGAATGTGTTCAGCA
Source organism: uncultured Clostridia bacterium (assembly GCA_945949385.1). Lineage (GTDB taxonomy): Bacteria > Bacillota > Clostridia > Oscillospirales > CAG-272 > Avispirillum. The sequence continues at coordinate 11,141 of CAMFEL010000005.1, forward strand.
TAGCTTCCGTATCAACTCCGGACGAGTGGATAAGAAAAATCACCGGTGAAAGCCTTAATCCCGATTACTACCTTGATTATCTCGAGGACAAGTTTACAAAGCTTTACGAACTGAAATAAGAAAAAGCGGCGGAAATCCGCCGTTTTTTCTTATCATTTTAAGAAATACTCTTTCTTATTTGAAGCAATAAATGTCAGTTTATCCTCGGGGCTTTGGTCGAAATGAGTCATATCGTGACCGCCGTGGTCGGTAGTGATTATAAACAGCCAGTCTTCATTTGCAAATTCCCGTCTGCTTTCGATATGTCGGATAGCCTGAAGCGCCTGCATATCCCGTTTTTCAATTTCCTTAGTATAGGCAGGATTATCGGGAGAAAAACCGGTAGCGTGCCCCAAGTGATCGGTGCTGTCCACAATTGCAAAAATCACATCGTCACCGACGTCTGTTCTTTCAATGACATATGAATATAAAGCGTCTTCGTCGGGGGCGAGTATGTGAGAAAAATTGATTTTTTCCGTACTTGCCATCTCTATCTCGTCTTTATATGTCACGCCGAAATGATCAGGCCATACAACAATAAAGCTGCACTGCATACCCAGTCTTGCAAGCTTCAAAAGGGCAGTGGGACAATCGCGCCGCAGCGTTGTAAACTCCACAACGCCGTTCTCGATTCCCCATTTTCCGGTGAGAATAGAAGCCCAGCCTTGCCAAGTACAGGTCTTTTGCAAAGTTTCGGGTTGCTTGGGGTCACCGCCTGCGTAGCTTAACAGATTTGTACCCATAGAGGCAATATATGCAGTGCCTCCATCCTGCAAAGCCGCGGGGCAGCAGTCCGCCCGCACACCGTCAAGCCCGTAAACCAAAACACGCCTGCGTCGCGTGCCGCCGCCGCTCATATGAGCCGTAATCGCATCTGCAACCGCAGTCTGCGGCAGCGCTTCTGCTGCCGTGTTTCCAAAAATACCGCGTCGGTAAAGCGCATCTGTATTTGAAAGAGCGTCAGTACCCATATGTACCTCCCGTTTATTCTATGCTTGAATAGTATCAGATTATAAGTCTCATGTCAATAAAGAACAGGAAAAAAGCCGCCGAGGCGGCTTTTTTCTCCTACATTTTAAACAGTGACGTCAGAAATGACAGTCCTTGCAGTTTTGATTGCCCAGTACGAAGGACTCGCAGTCTGTGCACTGAACAACAGTAGGATTTTGCTCGTGAGTACCTACCTGTATCTTCTCAAGTGCGCAGTAACCCTCACCGGAGTTGTTTGCACACTGATGAACAGAGCAGGCGATGCAGTGATTTGACTTTTTTTCCATAACTTTTCCATTGCCTCGCGAAATCATTTTTTCGGTTATCCGTCCGCAATGCCCATGCAAAAACGGGCGACCGATCATATGCGCATATAGCGCCCGTACGGAAAACTGCTCGCCGTTTAGCGGTGAGCCGCATACCGTGCGGAGAATACTTTCATATTCCTTTATTATTATGTTGCGAGTTTGGCGCAGAATACATGGCAGATTATGCAAACTGCACATATTTTGCGGCAAAAATTGACGATTATTTCATATTAACTTTTCTTGACATTTTCTTGACATAAGGAGCACTCTGTGATATAATACTAAAGCGTTGAAGAAATACAAAATATCTGGGTGTGGCGCAGATGGTAGCGCGCTACCTTGGGGTGGTAGAGGCCGCTGGTTCAAGTCCAGTCACTCAGACCATATCGAGTATTCATAAGGGATTTCACTTATGAATACTCGATTTTTCTATTATGATACGGTTTTATGTATGAGCAGGCGGGATGCCTGCTCTTTTGCTATGCCGGTAGCGGCTCGGTGAGATACTCCACTGCAACGCCTTTTCGGGTAGCGGCTTTGATGCGTTTCTTTTGAGATACCTCGGGGATCTCCACATACCCGACAAAGCGATAGTAGATTACGATTCTCTGCGTTCTGCTTTTGCCTGTACCCTCTGTTTCAAACACATCAATGTGGTCTATAAGTTCCCTTAGAAGCGGTGCAGTTAGTCGATCCATTCGCATGAACCTGCGGATTGCCGAAGTGAAGTTTTCGCGTTCCAGTTCACGCTGTCCGCACTCGGATAGCTTTTGACGAAGAGTTTTTATCTTGGCTTTCAGCTCCAACCGTTCAAGCTCATACTTGTGAGACAACTGCATAAACCATTCGTCGCTTACCTTGCCGATAGCGTTGTCTTCATAGAGTTTCTCGTATAGATTGGATACGGCGTCATTTCGCACAATTGCTTTTTGAAGCTCCTCTTCATCGTGTTTCTTTTCTCTTAGCAGTTCCTTGTCGGTCTTTCGGGCAAGAAGCTCGGCAAATGCTTCTTCGTCCGATTCAAGGAATTCCGCCATTCTGCGCAGTTCAAACATAACCACCTGTTCAACAGCGTCCGCTCTGACATAGTGTCTGCCGGGACAGTCACCTCGGTAATCAACCTTGTTGTTTGCACATACGAAGTAATGGATATCCTTATTGATTGTATTTGTATGATGACGGAGCTTAATGACATACTCGTGCGGTGCACTTCCGAATCCAACAATAAACTTATCCATAAGCACACTCCTTATCTTCCGTCGCGGTTATGCTGACGTTCATAATCCTGTTTTACGAGTTTGAGAAGGTATGCCTGCATTTCAGCGGGTGTCATGGATTTTGGCATATACTTGCGTATATCGTCCATTGGGATTTTGAGTTTCTCTATTCTCGGTCATTCAAGCATAAACACCACAAGAATTTATATTATCTCCACCGGAACGGGACACCGCCACCGTATGGAGAATATGCGGCTGATAATTTAGCCTGAAAAAACAAAAACAGCCACCGAACTCGGCGGCAGAAACATAATCAGCATTATGTTGTAAAAGAAGTTATATGAGCTGCTTATAAATATAAAACAGGTAAAAAATGTGTATAAAAAATCAAGCCCCATTCCTTTGTTTTTAAAAATAAATAATAAGGCTTTAATTGCTATGTTTAAATTCAGATGATTTTGGAATTTTATAACTTTTTTTGCCGCAAACGCTTTACGGTCGGCAAATTTTGTGCTACAATATTTATTTAGATTCAACTTAGCTATGTATAGTTTGCAACATAATGCTGATTATGTTGCATCTAAACCGATGACAAAAACGTTTTCCGTTATGCTTTTTAGAATTTTGGGTGTTTCCATATATTTTTTTTGATTGTATTCTTTACAACACCTTAACGCTATGCTATAACATTTGCCGATTTATGAATTTTTGCGTATGCTTTTTGCGGCATAACAGTAATCAAATTGATATTTAAGTTTTTTCGGGTATGAACCGAATATTTTGTATTTAATATATCAACAATGAAATTTAATTAGTAATTTTAAAGAGACGTAAAATGAAAAGTTATATTTCTACCGTAATAATAACACAGTTATCGTTGCTCAACCTGATTGTGTTTGTAACAAAAAACAAGGTTTTGCCTAAACGTGTAAAAACGGGAATCATAACCGCATCTGCTCTGATTATGGTATGTGCATTTGCAGAATTTTCAGGAGTGTTGCTTGACGGAGCGGCAACTATATTAAAACCTTTGCATATTGTTGTTAAGTATATCGAGTTATGTGTAGCGCCGATTATTCCGCTTGTGTTTTCATCTGCATTTTATCCGATGAAATCCAAAGAAATGATTTTTCTGCCACTCATTATTCATATCGCTTTTGAAACATTGTCACTCTTTTTAGGAATTATATTTTATATAGATGATAAAAACGTTTATCATCACGGTGAACTGTATTGGCTGTATTATTTATTTGTGTTTTTAAGTGTGATGTGTCTTTTTTTCACCGTTGCAAAATTCGAAGCACAATTTCAGAACCAAAACCGCAGTTCACTATTTATACTTTGGGCGTTTTTAACAGTGGGAGTCGTGTTTCAAAACATTGACAACGATGCCAAAATCGTTTGGCTTACAATGGCAATAGGTATGATACTTTTCTACATTTACTACTGTAACATGATCTACAAACTCGATGCTTTGACCGAACTTTTAAACCGCAGGGCCTATGAGGTGCATATATCCTCATTAAAAAGAAAAGCATATATAATTTTGTTTGACGTAAATAACTTTAAAAGTATAAATGACACTTTTGGTCACAATTCCGGCGATATGTGCTTGAAATCCGTTGCGTCTGCCATAAGAAAGGTGTATCGCAAAAGCGGATTGTGTTACAGGGTAGGTGGGGATGAATTTTGTGTTATTATTGACCGCAAGGCTGACTTTTGTAAAATTGAGGATCTGAATGCAAAATTTAAAAATCAGATTTCAAAACACAATAACGACATCGGCACTGCAACGTCGGTAGCCATAGGCTAGCTTTTTGAGCCGAACAAAACCAAAATATCCGATACTGTTAAAAAAGCCGACGAGCAAATGTATTTAAACAAAAACCATAAAAACGAACCATAAAAAAACTTTGTATTGAATGTTAAGAATTATTTAACTTGAAGTTAAGATATAAGAGTAGTATAATAAATAAGGTGTCTGATTTCGTTTGGGGGTGTTTATTTGAAGAAAAAATTACAATTCGATCTGAAAAGTATTACGGTTGCGGTATGTTTTGTAACAGTGTTTTTGTTTGTGGCTTTTTCGTTTTATATGGCAGCGTTTAAGGACAATACCGTTTACAGCGACCGCAATATCGCTTCATATAAAACGGTGAATTATACGGAACATGAAATCAAGGATTCATCAGCCCCTATAGGCATGCGAAAGGAATACCGCTTTGAAATAGGCGATATGGATAACGGTGAGGATTGTCTGATATTTTATGTTGTACATAGTTTAGCCGAAGTCCGCTTTGACGGCAATTTGGTATACAGTCTTACTGTAGATAATACCTTAGGCAAATCCCCGAGCAGTAACTGGGTTGTTATTCCGCTCTATAATTCGGACATCGGCAAAACGGCAACCGTCACCGTAACTCCTGTTTATGAAAGCGTTAGAGATAGGGAGGAAGTGTTTAATATCGGCTCAAGATACGCTGTTTTTATGCAAAGGTTAAAGACCGATTTACCCCAGATAATACTTTCCTCACTATGTATAATAATGGGAATATTGCTCATTGTTGTACAGTTAGGATTTATTATAAATAAGCGCACATCTTCATTTGATATGCTTTATCTCGGTATTTTTTCTCTGCTTGTTGGAATTTGGCGTATTACGGATACCCGCTTTTCACCGATAATGTTTGAGAATTATACCGCCTCATTAGGGTATATAACTCTTGCGGCGCTCTTTATTATGCCTATTCCGCTGCTCTTATTTGTTGACGAACGGAATACAGGCAAATTATGCGTTCTGCCGAGGGTTGCCGCGATTGTAAACAGTGTTGCGGCGCTTGTTTGCTTAATATGCCAGGTTACGGGGATTGAGGATTTGCGGGAAACCCTTAATGTGAGCCATATAATGCTTGTTGCAGATATGGCGTTATTTATTGTTGCGGCTCTGTTTGCCGCCCGCAACGAAGCCAAACGTAGAGATACAATGGTATTTATCAGCCTGCTTGTTTTTGGTTGTGTTTTCGATTTTGCCTATTACTATATTAAAGACACCTCTTCGGGTATTATGTTTACAACGATTGCGTTTTTAATCTATACATTTTATATGTTTGCTAAAAGCATTTTGAATATTAATAAAAAAGCATATGTTGATGTAAAAACAAAACTATTCAATAGAGCACGCTTTGATGATTACATAAATAATAAGATTCCCGAAGGGGAGCCTATAGGGGTTATGATGCTCGATTTAAACAGTCTTAAGCATATTAACGATACATACGGTCATAAGGTCGGGGATAGGGTGATTGTAAAATTTTCCGAACTTTTGCGGAAGACCTTCGGCAAGGGCGAATTTGTGTGCCGCTGGGGCGGAGATGAGTTTGTCGTTATTGTAAGAAACGCCGACCGTGAAAAGTTAGAGGGATATTACGGTGCTCTGCATAAGGCGGCAGAGGATTATAACGGCTCGGGAGCAACCCCCAAAATATATTTTGCCTGCGGATACGTTCTTTCGGCAGAGTATCCCGAGGTCTCAAGAAGCGAGCTTTTGACAAAGGCAGACGCGCGTATGTACAAAGATAAACAGGCTTGGTACGATAAGCGAGCTTATGCGAATGGAAATGTTTTTTAAGCAATAAAAACGAACCATAAAAAAACTTTTTCTTGTATTTGATATTAAAGTTTGCTATAATGATAAAAAATACAGGCAAACCTGCCGAAAGGCAGGGACGCAAAGTTAAGTGTCTAACCGGAAATTTCCGTATGATTGACTGACCGCACTCATTTTAGATGCGGTCAGTTTTTTTATTGAGGTGATTTTTTGAACCGTGTTTTAAGAGAAGAAAAAAAGTTTTTAATCAGTATTGACGAGTTTATTTCCCTATCGCACAAATTAGGAAATATTATGCTTTCAGATCCGCATAACGGCACTCACGGATACACAATCCGTTCCCTTTATTTTGACACTGTTTACGATCGGGATTATTTTGAAAAGCAGGCGGGCGTTGAGCTGCGGCGCAAAATACGGCTTCGTTGTTATGATCCGAAAGCGGATTACGCTATGCTTGAAATAAAACAAAAGCAAGGGGCAAATCAGCTAAAGCGTTCGCTTAAATTAAAACGCGAGGACGCCGTTCGACTGACTTTGGGAGACTACTCTCCGTTGCTTTCATATTCCGAGCCCTTTGCCGCCGAATGTTATGCTTTGATGAATACCAAATGCTATTTGCCGAAAACCATTGTGGAATACAATCGTAAGGCTTATATCGCAAAAGAAAACAAAATAAGAGTAACCTTCGACAATCATATTGTTTCTACGGAAAGCTGTTTTGATTTATTCAGCGAAAATCTGAATATGAATCCTGTGCTCGACCCATATAATGTGGTGCTTGAGGTGAAATTCAACGGTTTTTTGCTTGAATATATAAAGCGGATGATAAATCCCGTTAACAGAAGCGAGCTTTCAGTCAGTAAATATGTTTTAGCCAGACAGAACGGTTATCAAACAAGATTATAGGAGAATAAAAAATGAGAGAAAAAATTTACAGTCTTTTTACTAACCCCAGCGATATGACATGGCAACAAATTTTAATGAATATATCCGCAGCCGCAGTACTCGGAATGTTTATTTTTGTTTCTTATTTAATATCGCACAGAGGGACTATTTACAGCAAAAAATTTAATGCTTCGCTTGTTATTTTGACGGTGCTTACAGGCACGGTTATGACCGTTATCGGAAATAACATAGCGTTATCCCTCGGTATGGTCGGAGCATTGTCTATTGTACGTTTCAGAACAGCTATTAAAGATTCCCGTGATACGGTATATATTTTTTGGGCAATCATAATAGGTATTTGCTGCGGTGTCGGGGATTATTTGGTAGCATCAATAGGCAGTGCGGTTACCTTTTTCGTTATATTTATTCTCGGTTGTATTAAAAGCGATAACCGTATTCTCTTAATAGTGCGCGCCGACCGTGCCAAACAGCCCATGATTAAATCACAGGTTTACAAGCTGTTTTCCGGAAAAGCAATTCTAAGAGTAGAAAACACTACTCAGGATACCGTAGAGTTAATATATGAGCTGACGCAAAAAATGGTTAGAAAAGCAGAAAAAGGCGAAATTAATATTACTGACAGCATATATAAACTTGAAAATATAGAATATGTTAATTTGGTAATGCAGAACGATGAAATATCCAACTGACGGAGGATTTTCAGATGAAATATAAATTTATCGGGGCGATTGCGTGCATTGCAATATTGCTTGTGGGTTCACTTAATTGGAATTTGCTGTTCGGTCTTACAACCGAAAAACGTGTTCATCAGCATTTATCTTATGTGCCAAAACAAAAATGCGAGCAAACCCATAATGACGGCGAGCTTTGCACTCACCTCCCGCTTATTTCTATTGATACAAACGGTCAGGAAATACCGGGAAAAGGAATGAAAGACGAAAACGGAAAACACACCGGATTTTCCTCCACTCCCGACGGAAACGACCGAATAACTGCCTCTATGCGGATTATGGATTCGGAATCCGAATATAATCATACTTCCGATGAATCTACGGTTTCAAGCGATGTAATTATTCATGTGCGCGGTAACAGCTCGAGATTTTTTGAAAAATCAGGTTATCGCATTAAGCTTATTGATAAGAATGGGAACAATAATCCGCAGTCACTGCTCGGAATGGATAAACACCAAGACTGGGTGTTGCACGGGCCTTACCTTGATAAAACACTGATACGCAACTATATGATGTATAACTTATCGGGAGAAATTATGGACTATGCGCCGAATGTGCGTTTTTGTGAGGTTGTTATCAACGGCGAATATGAGGGAGTATATGTTTTGACTGAGATGATTACAGCAGGCAAAGACGGTGCAAGGCTTAATATGTCGGTTGACGCTAAGGATAATACCTACACCGGTTACCTTTTAAGATTGGACCGACAAAACGACATTGAATCCGACCGTGTAAATAACCTGACTGAATATACTCTAAGAGCAGACAGGGATTTAAAATTAGAGGTTGAATATCCCGGACCGCAGAAACTGAACGAAACGCTTAAAAGATCTATTGAAACCGACTTCTCACGCTTTGAAAAGGCGCTTTACTCATACGATTTCAACAACAAAAAATACGGCTATAAAAATTATATTGATGTTGATTCGTTCGTCTCGTATTTTATCATTCACGAGCTTGTTGTAAACTATGACGCCGGATCTTATTCCACCTATATTTATAAGGATACAAGCGGAAAATACAAGATGTGCGTTTGGGACTTTAATAATGCTTGTGACAATTATCAAGAACAAAGCGTTATGACGGTACAGCATTTTGAAATTCAAAACAAATTATGGTTCGGTATGCTGATGAAAGATGAAGATTTTGTTGAAAGTGTTATAAGCAAATATCGGTCTTTACGAAAAACTGTATTCAGCGATAAATATTTAGAAGAATATATTGACGGGGTTATTGAATTTTTAGGACCGGCAATAGAACGGAACAACAAACGATGGGCTTCGTCTTTCAGCGACGATACTCTTCTTGAACCCGAAGGCAGAAATCTTCATTTGTATGACGAGGCAGTAATGCAGCTAAAAACATTTTTCAGTGCGCGTACAGCTTGGCTTGACGATAACATTGAAACACTTAAACAATACAGTGCGTCATCAAAAATCAAGAAATACACCGAGGTAACAGATTAGAAAGGAGCATATATGAAAAAATTTATTATTATTGTTTTATGTATTGCTCTTTTATTTGTCGGTGTTGATGCCGCTTACTACCGTTTAGGAGTATATATCGATCTTAACCCTTCAAAAGAAGTGAAAACCTTTGTAAAAACAAAGGAAAACAAAATTCTGCTTAACAGCGGAAAAGGATATAATGAATTTGAAATAAAAGGCGTTAACTTAGGCTCGGGCGAGCCGGGTGAATGGTCTACGGATTTCAGCATAGACAAAGAAACCTATAAGAGATGGTTTAAATATATAAAAGAAATGGGTGCTAACACTATTCGTGTTTACACCATTCAGAACGATACCTTTTATAACGCATTTTATGAATATAACTATCAAAATCCGGATCCTCTTTATATGATTCACGGAGTGTGGGTAAACGATTATGTTCAGAATTCCCACAGAGACGCTTATGATAAAGACTTTTACACCACCTTTTCCCGTGACAGCATTACCATGATTGATGTTATTCACGGAAAGAAAAAGCTTTCCTTAGGGCGCGTTGCCAGCGCCGGTCACGGAACATACCGCAAGGATGTTTCAGAGTGGGTTATCGGCTATATTCTCGGTGTTGAATGGGACGATATTACGGTAGCCTATACAGATGAAACCTATAAGAATATGACGGAGTATACGTCTTTTAAAGGAGAATATCTTTATACGGCAGAAAATGCCTCGGTTTTTGAAACGCTTTTGTGCAAGCTTGGAAATCATTTGATAGATTATGAAACAAAACGCTATAAAACGCAAAAGCTGATTGCCTTTTCAAATTGGCCGACTACCGATCCTTTTGAATATCCCGAAACTGTAAAAAACTTATATATGAAATGCGCCCATGTGGATGTTGAGCATATTAAAACAACCGACAAGCTACTTACAGGACAATTTGCCTCATATCATGTTTATCCTTACTATCCCGATTATCTTAACTGGACCGACGATTGGAGCTTTTCGGGTATCACCGACAAAACTCAGTTTTATGACGGTGAAGAATTAAATACCTACCGAGCATACTTAAGTATGCTTACCTCGCACCATACAATTCCCGTAGTAATTTCTGAATTCGGTGTTTCAACAGGCAGAGGAATGGCACACAGAGATTTAAACACGAACCGAAATCAAGGCAATATGTCCGAAAAGGATCAAGGACAGGCGCTTATTCGGTGCTATGAAGATATAATGGCTGCAGGATGTGCGGGTTCTTGCGTGTTTTCGTGGCAAGACGAATGGTTCAAGCGCACTTGGAATACTATGTATGCCGTAAATTTAACCCGAAATCCTTATTGGTCGGATTATCAAACAAACGAGCAGTATTTCGGACTTCTTTCCTTTGACCCCGGGAAAGAAAAATCCGTTTGTTATGCAGACGGAGATATTTCGGAATGGTCGGGAGAAAAGCCTGTAGTACAATCGGGTGATATGTCTGTAAGTATCCGTTATGATGAGCGGTTTATGTATTTTCTAATCTATAAGAAAAACCTTGATTTTGAAAATGACAAAATATTTATTCCTATTGATACCACACCGAAATCCGGCAGTAATTACTGTGAGAACTTTGGCTTGAAGTTTGATAAGGCAGCGGATTTTGTCCTTGTAATCAATGGGAAAGACAACAGTCGGCTTATGGTTCAGGAACGATATGAAGTACTGCGATCTACCTATTCGCAAAATCTTAAAGGCTTTGATACCTATCTTGTTGATAATGTTCCCGATAAGAACTCCTCAAAATTTGTAAATATTGATATGATCCTTGAAATTTTCAATGTCACGGAAGAACAGCGACACAGTAATCTCTTTAATTTCGGTGAGCCTTCATTTGAAACCGGAAAGCTGAGATACGGAAACGCCAACCCGGATTCCGCCGACTTTGACTCGCTTGCCGATTTTGCCCAAAGCGGAGATTATATAGAAGTTAAATTGCCGTGGCAGCTGCTTAATTTCTCCGATCCGTCTAAAATGGAAATCCTCGATGATTATTATGCCGGCAATTACGGAATTAAATTTATTAACATCAATAAAATGAATATCGGGATTATGACCGATAGCAGTAACCGCTGCCGTCTTTCATCCTTTGAACTGAAGGGGTGGGGCAATAAAGTGACCTATCACGAAAGACTTAAAAGCTCTTACTATATATTGCAGAGCATTTGGAATAAAGAGGTGTCGCCGTGAGAGTAGAAATAATGCTGTATGTCTATTTGTTTGTCTGCGGAGCAATGATTATTTTCAATATAGTCACTGCGGTTTTATTCCGCAAAAGCGAACGAAGGACAGAAAAGGTCAGCAAAAATCTGCGCTATGCGGTTATGCTCCGGCTTAAAGCTGCGGAGGCAGGCTCCCCTATTGACAAAAACCATAAGCTATATCTGAGCCGGAAATTACGAAAAGTCGGTAATATGATAGCCTTTGACAAAATGTTGGAGGCTGAATATATAAGCCACCCGCAGGAAATTCGCAATTATTTGCATAGTCTTGACGAGGTTTTTATATCACTTATGGCATATTATATGAAGCGAAACAGAATTGAAGCCGCCTATTTCCCCTATATTATAAAAAAATACCGAGTAATTGCATACCGTTCCTTTTATAGCCTTGAGGGGGCTTTGCTTGAGCTTTTGAACGAACCGAGCATTTACTGCCGTGAAAATGCTATGCAGGCGCTTTACACTACGGGCGATGTTGACTGTATTATAAAAGCTATTAAAACAATTGACCGTAGTGATTTATTCTATCACCGAAAGCTGTTATCCGACGGTCTTTTGAATTTTGCCGGCAGCGGTAATACTTTGGGCAAAAAAATCGTTGAAAATTTTTTTGATTTTTCAGTAGGAATGCAAGTGACATTACTTGATTATTTGCGCTTTTCAGGCAGTGAGTACCAAAAGTTTGCATTATCGCTTTTGATAAACGAGGATTTGAATGATGAAATACGCTATGCGGCAATCCGATATCTCGGCAAATATCCGTTTTCAAAAGCGTATGAAGCGCTGTGCGGTTTTGCTGAGGAGAACTCAGAGCAAAAGTGGGAATATGCCGCTATTGCTTCAACCGCTCTCGGTTCATATCCGTGTGAAAACACCGTACATATTTTAAAGAAAAATCTGTATAGCCGAAACTGGTATGTACGGCTCAATTCGGCGGCGAGTTTGAAAAATCTCGGAATTACATATTCGGAATTAAGCGATATTATAGACGGAAACGACCGCTATGCTTCGGAAATTATCAGGTATTGTCTGCAACGGGATTATTCGGGTGAAAAGGAGGCGGTTCATATATGATAGAAGCAATAGATATATTCCTAAAAGCCGTCGGTGTGTTTTTTATTATTTATATGATTGGTTATGCAACCTTTTTGTTTCTGTCTGTTTTGGTAGGATCTTCTGAGCTTTACAAAACACATCGCCGAAAATGCCTTAAAAATTTTTTTCCGAACGATTATTTTGTGCCGATTACCATTGTAGTCCCTGCTTATAACGAAGAAATAACCGTAGTGGAAACGGTTAAGTCCCTGCTTGAGCTTGATTATCGGTCTTACGAAATCATTGTAGTTGATGATGGTTCACGCGACGAAACCGCAAAAAAGGTTATTGACGCATTTTCAATGCACCGTGTTTCACGTCCGATTCGCAGACAAATTGAATGTCAGCCTGAGGAATTTATTTATGAAACAAGGGATACCCGTGTGCCGCTTACTGTTATACGAAAGAAAAACGGCGGAAAAGCCGACGCACTGAATATGGGTATAAACGCCGCTAATTATCCTTATTTTATCTGTATGGACGCAGACTCGGTACTTCAGTATGATTCACTTAAAAACATCTCTCAGCCTATTTTAGAAAAACCGAATGTTGTTGCAGTCGGAGGGTTGATAAGGCTGTCAAATGATGTTGAGCTTGAGAATTGCAGAGTGAAAAAATATCAACTTCCAAAAAATATCATTGCCTGTATGCAAGTGCTTGAATATGACCGGTCATTTTTAGCGTCACGCATTCTGTTCGATAAATTCAACGGCTCGCTTATTATTTCAGGTGCATTCGGTTTGTTTAAAAAGGATGTTGTAATTGCCGCCGGAGGTTACAATAACAAAACAATGGGTGAGGATATGGAGCTTGTAGTAAAGCTGCATGAATACTGTACGGTCAATAATATGAAATACACTATCTGCTATGCAACCGACGCCATTTGTTGGACGCAGGCTCCCGAAAAGCTGAGCGACTTAAAAAAGCAGCGTAAGCGCTGGCACCTTGGACTGTTTCAAAGTATGATTAAACACAGAAAAATGCTTTTCAACCCCAAATTCGGTGCGGTAGGTTATATTTCATATTTATATTTTCTGATTTATGAATTGCTTTCGCCTTTTATAGAAATATTCGGAGTTCTGACAATGCTTTTGGCTTTTGCGATGGATTTGATTAACATTCCGTTTATGGTACTGTTTTTCCTTATCTATGCAGTATTTGGAAGTGTGTTGTCGCTTACGGCGTTTTTTTCAAGAATTTATACTTCGGATTTGAAAGTAACATTTTCAGACGCGGTTAAAGCCTGCCTTTTGTGTGTTTTTGAAATCACATGTCTTAGGTTTGTTTTGGCTTGGGTCAGGGCAACGGCTTTTTTCGGTTATCGCAAGAAAAAACTGCAATGGGGTCGAATTGAACGCAAAAAAATCAACTTTAAATAAGAGGAGAGAAATATATGGAACTTAAGGATTTAAGAACCGCATTGTTCGGATTTAATAAAAACGATGTTTGCGAATACATTTCACAGTTAAACCATATCTATGAACAAAAGGAAGCGCAAAAAATCAAAGAGCAGAAAGATATATTAGAGGAACTGAATAAAAAGAATGAGGAACTGAATGATTATAATTCCCGTTTAAATCAAGAAAACACCGATCTTAAAAGAATTAACGATGAATTACAGAAAAAATTTGAATTATCAGACAAAAGGTCAAGCGAATTGGAAAACCAAATTGAAGAAATTCGCAAAGCGACCGTTTCAGTGCTTGAGGAAGTTAAAGAACAGCTAAATTCGGCCGAAAAAAGAATTTCGGATTTGCGGACGGAGCAAGGGTATGAATGATTGCCGAAAGTTTTATAAAAGCTTAATTATATGCATTTTTTCTATTGCGATGATATTGAATATCGGGTTGCCTGTTTATGCCGCTGTTTATACAGTGCCAAGCGACAGCGGTGAGGCGGACACCGTTTATGTTGCCGGAAATCCAAATGCTTATCCGCTTGAATATTACAGTAAGGAAGATAAAGCTTTTTGCGGTGTTTTCCCCGATATGCTGAAGGTTGTATCCGAAAAAACAGGCATTTCATTTACCTATATTTCAGCTTCTTCCGAAAATCGGCAGAAAGAGCTTTCCCGCAACAATCAGGTTGAATTGTTGACAGTACTCTCCGATAAACAGGACGAGTGCAAAGTGGATGAACTGTTGCCGGTTTTAGAGTTTTCTTGTAAAGGGGAAAACACAATTTATTGCATAGGCTTTACCGAAATTACCTCTCCCGAACTTATCGAGAAAATAAGAAATGCCTTTTCGGAAATATCCGAAGAGGAAAAAATGGGGTTTTTACTCGCTAATTCAAATAATAATCCTGATGTGAGCAACAAGAACCGTTTAATAAAAATAATAATTTTGTCAATTTCTTTTCTTATTGTCATTTGCGGTTTTCTTGCCGTCATTGCCGTCAAAAGAAAAAAACACAGCAATCAAGATTCGATGATTGACGAATTGACGGGTATAGGCAATGCAGAATATTATAATTATGCCTTTGAACAGTTGCTATCCCGTCAATCTAAAAATCTTTATGCTGTTGTTTATTTGGCATATGAAGTTGAAAAAATAAGCATTGAATGCGGAGAAAAAACAATTAAGGAAATTGAGAGTTATGCTGCTGCACACTTAAATTCAAAAATTGCCTCTGCCGAATACTTGGCAAGGATAAATGACGGAGTTTTTGTAATGCTTATACAGGCACCTACAGAAAAAGAATGTGCAAGCAAAGTGTTCGAGGTTGTTGACAACTTAAACCTATATCTGCGGGGATTTTATCCAAATATGGCAAATGCTTTCAGAGCAGGAGTGTCAAGGCTTTGTGAGCATCCTGATTGCAATGCCGAAACTGCATTTTATAATGCAAAGCAGGGTTATTTTGCAGCTCTAAGGAGCAATACTTCTGCAGTGATAACCTGTGAAAACCACTTGACACAAAGCAGAAGACGGGAAAAATTGCGAAAGGATGTTGCCAAAGCGGTTACCGATGGCGAATTTCGTGTGTATTTACAGTTTATCAATGAAAATAAATCCGGAAAAATTTGCGGTGCGGAGGCTCTGTCACGCTGGCAAAATAGAGAATACGGTATATTGCGCCCACACGAATACATTGATATTTTGAAAGAAACCGAACAAATAATAGCACACGATTACAAAATGTTTTCTGCTGTATGCCGACAACTTGAGGCTTGGTGTACCGAACCGTATAATCGACTTTTTTTAACCTGCAATTTCACAAGGATTTCGCTCAGTCAAAATGATTTTTTCGACCGCATATCCGAAATTTCTTCCGATTACAAATTTGATCGTAGCCGACTTGTACTTGAAATAACCGAAGATTCAATTGCTGAGAATTCACAGGCGGTTTCGGAAAATATCAGCAAATGCCGCAGAGCAGGCTTTAAAATAGCGATTGACGATATGGGAGCGGGATTTTCGTCTTTTGCCGACTTATATGATAATGAAATTGATTTAGTAAAAATCGATGGAGAATTTATTGCCTCTTGCACATCTGAAAGGCGGCAAACTATGCTTTCAAATATAATAACACTTGTGCATGAGTCCGGCGCAAAGATTCTTTGTGAGGGAGTTGAAAATTTGGAACAAGCAGATTTTCTCGACAAAATAAATTGTGATATGATGCAGGGATTTTATTTTTCAAAGATCCTCCCACTGGTTGAATGTGAAAAATTTCTTAAAAATGAAAATATCACAGAAGGAAAAAATTCTTAAAACTAACACAGAAAATATTTGCAGAGTATATTAAAGATAGATTTCCGAGACGGGGGTGCGGACATATTCTTGGACTGTTTAAACAGCTAATCTAAGAATATGTCCGCACCTCCGAACCAGATTTTGCACAATCACTTTCAACAAAGAATTATTCCGTCTATTTGTCCTTATCTAAAGACAATTTTGTTGTTCACAATTTCCGATGCCAGACTTCGTATGTTATTCATCTTCCTGACCCAGACCATTTGATTGTCAGATTTTAAGCGTTCGGTAACGCCCTCTGCCGCAGCCATCTGTTTTACCAGGCGCTCAAACATTTCCTCCGCCTGTTGGTCAATGTCGGCAAGATAACTGGTTAACTCACCGCTAATTTGCAAGCTTGACAAAATAATTCGTTTGTTACGACGGAGATATTCGTGATGGCGCTGTCCCCATATTCCGATAGGTTGGTGTTTTTCTTCCGGCAATTTCAGACACGGCAAATAATAATCACCCTGCAGTTCATACCAAAGTCCGTTGCTTTCGTCATATTTATATTTTTCCATAGTCAAATTCTCACTTTCTTATGCTTCATTTTAAATGCTTTTATCAAAAGTTCGTCTATATCCTCAACGGGATTACCGTTGTCGAGAAATAACAACCGTGCTTCATTTAAGCACTTGATAAGCAACCGCCACTCAAATTCCGATAATTCCAAAAAGCGTTTTTGTTCTTTCATAGTAAAATCCTCCTTTGCAAGTACATTGTACCGCAAAAGAGGACTTTTTGAAAATGTGCGTTTGGAACTGAATATGATTATACGCTTCCGGTATGTTAATTAAATCCCTTATGAACATCCGTACCATGAAAAAAGTCACTTTTGTCTACCGACAAAGGTGACTTTTTTCAATGATATCCGTTCCTTGTGGAACGGGTGATATATCTTCGATATGATATCGCACTGTCGTGCGATGATATATGCCTGCGGCATATGAGGAACGGATATTATATCATGCTTGCGAAGCAAGTATATCATACGGCTTGCCGTATATCATATCGCGTCAGCGATATATCATTGAAAAG
>CAMFEL010000006.1 GCA_945949385.1 uncultured Clostridia bacterium
CTATTTAAGTTTTTCGGGGTCTTGGGGTGCTTTTCTCTAAAAAGCACCCCGAGCGGGGCGCGGGGCGGAGCTCTGCGTATGTACGGTGAGGCTCAGTTTTCGCACAATACCTGCGAGTGAGATAATGCGGCGGCGTGCGCCTATGTCATGCCCATGGTTTTTGAGCCGTTTGTTTTTCCTTTCCTATTTAAGTTTTTCGGGGTCTTGGGGTGCTTTTCTCAAAAAAGCACCCCGAGCGGGGTGAGGGTCTCCGTCTCGACGGAGACCCGGGCGGAGCCCTGCGTGAATTATGCTGGGTGGGGGGAGTCCTGCGTGAATTAAGTGGAGAGCCGTGCTGTGCTCTGCGGGGGATAAGGCGGGAGTGTGGGTCTATGGCATTTTTTAATTTGTTGCTATATCTGTTCCTTTAACCTATTTAAGTTTTTCGGGGTCTTGGGGTGCTTTTCTAAAAAAAGCACCCCAAGCGGGGTGCGGAGCGGAGCTCTGCGTATGTACGGTGAGGCTCAGTTTTTGCACAATACCTGCGAGTGAGATAATGCGGCGGCGTGCACCTTTGGCTTGCTATGGTTTTCGAGCCGTCTGTTTTTTTCTCTTATTTAAGTTTTTCGGGGTCTTGGGGTGCTTTTCTCAAAAAGCACCCCGAGCGGGGCGCGGGGCGGCGCCCCCGTATATGACAAACTGGGTGCGGGGCGGAGCTCTGCGTATGTACGGTGAGGCTCAGTTTTCGCACAATACCTGCGAGTGAGATAATGCGGCGGCGTGCGCCTATGTCATGCCCATGGTTTTTGAGCCGTTTGTTTTTCCTTTCCTATTTAAGTTTTTCGGGGTCTTGGGGTGCTTTTCTCAAAAAAGCACCCCGAGCGGGGCGCGGGGCAGAGCCCCCGCATATGACAAACTGGGTGCGGGGCGGAGCCCTGCGTGAATTAGGCGGCGCCCCGGCGGCGTCCCGCATTGTCCGGCGGGGATGTGATGGGGAGCACGGCTTCGGGGTGCGGAGAGCCCATGAGAAAATAAACCGGCAGGATTGCGTAGCAATCCTGCCGGTTTATTTTCAGTATCGTTTGCCTTCGTTTTCACTTCCGGCGCCGTATATTACGCAGCCTTTTTTCATATCAATGACTCTCTGATTTGAGGAGCCGCGGAACAAAAGCCGCAGATCTTTTTTTTCTTCAATAAATTCACCGTCAACCAGAACATCTATAAGCGACAGAAGCTCTTCTGTGGCGCCGCAGAAGTGGGAGCCGCCGGGCACAAGGTCTTTTTCAAGAGTGCAGCCTGTGTAGCACCATATGCTCTTATCGGGGTAAATGCTGCGCACTCTGCGCACAAAGGGCAGCAGTGCCGCCTGATTTTCAGGCTCCATAGGCTCTCCGCCCAAAAGCGTCAGCCCGTTTATATAAGAGGGTGCCAGAGCATCAAGCAGCTCTTTTTCCGTTTCCTCGGTAAAGGGCTCTCCGTAGCCGAAATCCCATGTGTCCGAGTTGAAACAGCCCTTGCAATGCCGCCTGCAGCCGGAGACGAACAGAGTTACCCTCACCCCGACTCCGTCTGCGATGTCGGTCTTTTTTATATTGCCGTAATTCATTTGTGTATGTGCGCGGTCGGCTTACAGATGAAGCACGCGATCCTTTATTTCCTGCGTGCGTCCCTGGTTCCAATACTGGGTGCCGATGTAACCGCAGGTGCGGCGCGCCACATTCATGGTGTCCTGATCCCGGTTTCCGCACTGGGGGCAAGTCCAGACCAGCTTGCCGTCTTCCTCGCGTATCTCTATCTCGCCGTCCCAGCCGCACTTCTGGCAGTAGTCGCTCTTGGTATTAAGCTCGGCGTAGATAATATTGTCGTAAATAAAGCGGATAACCTGCATAACGGCTTCAAGGTTGCTCTGCATATCGGGCACTTCAACATAGCTTATGGCGCCGCCGGGAGACAGCTTCTGGAACTGAGACTCAAAGGCAAGCTTTGTAAATGCGTCTATTTTTTCCGTTACATGGACATGGTAGGAGTTGGTGATATATCCCTTATCCGTAATGCCGGGGATTACGCCGAAGCGCTTCTGCAGGCATTTTGCAAACTTGTAGGTGGTGGACTCAAGAGGAGTGCCGTATATGGAATAGTCGATATTCTCTTCCTTTTTCCACTGGTTGCATTTGTCGTTCATGTGCTGCATGACCTGAAGGGCAAAGGGGGTAGCTTCGGGGTCGGTGTGGCTCTTGCCGGTCATATACTTAACACACTCGTAAAGTCCCGCATATCCCAGAGAAATGGTGGAGTAGCCGTTAAACAGCAGCTTATCGATAGGCTCGCCCTTTTCAAGACGCGCACATGCGCCGTACTGCCAGAGAATGGGCGCCGAGTCGGACAGGGTGCCTTTAAGTCTGTTGTGACGGTACTGCAAAGCGCGGTGGCAAAGTTCCAGCCTTTCGTCAAATATCTCCCAAAAGCTGCTCATATTTCCGCCGGAGGACAGGGCAACATCGGGCAGGTTGATGGTGACGACGCCCTGGTTGAAGCGTCCGTAATATCTGTGCTTGCCGGGCTCGTAGTTGCCGGCATTGGCAATGTTGCCGATACCTGCGTCGGTAAAGCGGTCGGGGGTAAGGAAGGAGCGGCAGCCCATGCAGGGATACACATCGCCTTTAAGCTCGATCATCTTCTTTGCGGAGATATAGTCGGGCACCATACGGCGGGCGGTACACTTTGCGGCAAGCTCGGTCAGGTAGTAGTAAGGAGCGTCGGGGGTGATGGTCTCCTCCTCAAGCGCGTATATGAGTTTGGGGAAGGCGGGGGTGACCCACACGCCCTTCTCGTTCTTTACTCCCTGATAGCGCTGAAGCAGAGTTTCCTCGATTATAAGCGCCAAGTCCTTTTTCTCCTGCTCGTTCTTGGCTTCACCCAGATACATAAAGACGGTGACAAAGGGAGCCTGGCCGTTGGTGGTAAGCAGAGTGACCACCTGGTACTGTATGGTCTGTACGCCGCGGCGAACCTCCTCGCGAAGCCTTTCCTCCACAACGCGGCTGATCTTTTCCTCGTCGGGGGCGGCTCCCAGCTCTTTCATTTCCTCTTCAACCTGGCGGCGGATCTTCTTTCTCGAAACATCCACAAAGGGAGCAAGATGAGCGAGAGATATGGACTGACCGCCGTACTGATTGGAGGCTACCTGTGCGATTATCTGTGTGGCAATGTTGCAGGCGGTGCTGAAGCTGTGGGGGCGCTCAATGAGAGTGCCGGTGATAACTGTGCCGTTCTGCAGCATATCCTCAAGGTTTATAAGGTCGCAGTTGTGCATATGCTGTGCGAAATAATCGGAATCGTGGAAATGGATAATGCCCTCGTTATGGGCGTCAACGATGTCCTTGGGCAGCAGTATGCGGTTGGTAATGTCTCTGGACACCTCTCCTGCCATATAGTCGCGCTGAGTGGAGTTTACAACGGGGTTTTTATTGGAGTTTTCCTGCTTTGCCTCCTCGTTGTTGCACTCTATAAGACTGAGTATCTTGTCGTCGGTGGTATTGGACTGGCGGACAAGGGCGCGTGTGTAGCGGTAGGTGATGTAGCTTTTTGCCACTTCATAGGCGCCGTGTGCCATTATATGCTTTTCCACCATATCCTGCACTTCCTCCACACTGGGGGAGCGGCCAAGCTGCTCGCAGGAAAGGACTACGTTTTCGGAAATGCGCTGTATCTGCATGGGGGTCATCTGAATGCTTTTGTCAACGGTTTCGTTGGCTTTGGTTATGGCCGTCACTATTTTTTCAATATTAAATACCGCTTCCGAGCCGTTGCGCTTTATTATTTTCATATCCGGTACCTCTCGTAATTTCGTGATGTATGCCAATTATAGCATATTATTTTCATTTTGTCTATATCTTGTTGCAAAAAAATTAAAATTATACTGTATATTGTGTTTTTTGTGATTTTTCACCAAATATGAAATTGATATGTTTTTCGGTTTTCTCCCTTGTGATACGGGGAGAAAACCGAAAAAAAGCGCGGAGCGCACAGCGCTCCGCAAACGATGATTTTCTATATATTGTGCTGTATATTGCGCTGCCGTGTCCCGGGGACGGAAAGAATTTTCTTATCTGAATTTTGAATTCTTCCGGTGCCAGCGCATAAATGCCGAACCGAAAATATATACGACGGCAAGCACTACGGCGGCGATTACCGCCGCGATAAACACGCGGCTTTTTGTAAACTGCTTTATTTTGTAAAGTCCGTACAGAAGGTCGCTGCGGCTGATATCGGCGGTGGTGATAAGCTCCGATTTGCCTATAAGCACGCTGTTTTCGCTGTTTCCGTTTTCATGGTAGGTGGCAAAGACCCAGCCTACGGACTCTCCCTTTTCAATAGGCGCCTGAAGCTCTTTCGAATCAGTGCTCCATGTAAGGGAGATCTCCTTGTCAATATCCGTATCAGCCGGCAGGTATATGCGCAGGGAATCCTTTGATACAAGAGTTACATAGTCTACTCCGTTGGCAAGGGTCACGGGTATCTCGCATATGGTTTGCTCCGGTGACAGCACATCTACATATACATATGCTTCAAATGCCCAGTCCAGCAGATTTTTGACGTTTACATAGGAATATACGGTGTCTTCCTCCGCCTGGGCGTCCATAACTACTGCCAGGTATGTAAGGGTGTTGCCGTCTACCTCGCTTGAGGCGGTGGTGACTACGCAATAGCCCGCTTCGTAGGTGCTTCCGGCGTTCATACCCCTTGCTTTATCGTAGTAGTAGCTGTCCTCGTAGTACAGGGACAGCAGGCAGTTGCGATTATAAACGATGTAGGACTGGCGGGTATTTGTTGCTTCCATAGTCCATTTCAGCGCCCCTGCAAAATCCATAAAGGAGGGCACCGATTTGTAGGCGTACAGGGCAATGGCGCAGGTGTCCTTTGCCGTGGTGGTCATATTTTCGTCGTGGATGCCGGTGGGGTTTGTATATACCGTGTTGTATGCGCCTATCTCATCGGAGGCGGCCTTTGCGTTCATCATCTGAACGAAATCACGGGAGCTGCCCGCCACCGTATAGGCAAGGGCATAGGCGGCGTCGTTTGCGCCGTACACCAGCATTGCGCCGAGCAAATCTTTTACCGTGACCTGCTCTCCCACGGTAAGCTTTACATTGTTGCCCGACACCTCGGAAAGCATTTCGGAGGTTATGGTCACCTTTTCGTCAAGCCGGTCTCCCAGCGCTTCCAGCGCCACTATTCCGGTCATTATTTTGACGGTGGAGGTGGGGTACACCTTTTCTTCGGGGTTGTATGTATATATTGCTTGGGAGTTTTCTATATTGTAAAGATATGCCGAGGCGGCGTTCTTTATCTCCGGGGCATCAACAGCTCCCGTCGGTACGGCGAAAGCCGCCGCAAGGGAGGATACGGTAACTGCCGCAAGCAGCAGAGATATGAGCTTTTTCAAAACTGTTTTTCCTTTCGGTCTGTTATGCGCCATGCGCTTTGACGGCGTTTATCCGCCGTACATGGCGCCGAAATATTCTTTTGTATCTTCGGCGTCGCGCAGTATCTGAGTGCGCAGCTCCTCTACGGAGGAAAAGCGCTTTTCGTCCCGTATGCGCCTGTAGAAATCTACTTTTATTTCCTTACCGTAGAGAATTCCGCTGTAATCTATTATGTGCGTTTCGCAGTTTACACGCCCGTCGCAGGAGACCGTAGGTCTTGTTCCTATATTGGCAACGCCCAGGAACAGATCCTCTCCCACCTTGACGGTGCAGGCGTAGATGCCCCGTTTAGGGATAATATGTCCGTCGGGAAAGTCCTGATTTATGGTGGGTATGCCGATGCGTCTGCCAAGCTGCTGCCCGCGCACCACGGGAAAGCATATGGAGAAGGGATGTCCCGACAAATCGTAGGCGCCGTCCATATCCCCCTCTGAAATAAGCTCCCGTATTATGCTTGAGGAAATAATATGTCCTTTTCCGGTGACGGGGCTCATTACGGTGCAGTCTATGCCGCAGCTTTGCAAAAGGTCTTTAAGCTGTGCCGCGTCTCCTGTGCCGCCCTTGCCGAAACGGAAGTTGAAGCCGCATATAACGGTGGCGGCCTTCAGGCGTTTTGTGAGATAATTCAGGGCAAAATCGCGGCTTGTCATATCTCTGACGCGCTCAAAGTCCTCGAAAACCGCATAGTCCAGACCGTACTCGGCGAAAAGCTCAAGCTTTGCCTGCATATCCGTTATGTAGGGAGCGGATATTACGGGCTTTGCAAGGGTGGTAAAGGTCCAGGCGACGCTTGCTGCGGCCTTTTTGTTTTTTACATCGTCTCGGGCGGAGTCAAACAGCTTCTGATGACCGCGGTGAACGCCGTCGAAATTACCGAGAGCCACGGCGCAGCCCTCCGGCAGCGCGGAAAGCTCCCGCCTCTCGGGCAGCTTGTAAATTTTCAAAACGAAACTCCTTATGGGAAGAAGCCTTGGATGTCAGGGACTTTTGCGGTAAAACCGGTCGGGTCATACTGCGCGCCGCATATAAGCCGTGTCGGAACTGAAAAAACGGGCGCAGGCAAAAAGCGGGTCGGAGAGTGCGCACAAAAAGCGGGTAACGGCGCACGAAAAAGATGCCGCGGTGCAAAATGCATTACCGCTTGCTTTGCCGATCGGCAGTGTGTGGGCAAGCCGTCAGTCTATTCCCAGATAAGTCTTTACCAAAGCGCCCATAAGCTCGTCTCTGTCAATACGGCAGATAAGTGCTCTTGCGCTTTTGTGGTTGGTGATGTAAGTGGGGTCCTCGGAGAGGATATAGCCCACAAGCTGATTGATAGGGTCGTAGCCCTTTTCTCTCAGCGCCTGATACACGGTGCTGAGTATTCTTTTCATCTCCTGGTCTCTGTCGTCGTGAAGAGAGAAGGTCTGTGTTTTTGCATGAGGCTGTTCGCTCATTTTGAGTCTCCTTTCGCGCCTTCGGCGCTTGCCGCGGTACCGTCCGCGGAAATGGCGGTAATGTCGTAAGGTGTGGTCTGGTATACGAAATAGTTAAGCCAGTTGGAAAACAAAAGGTTGGCGTGGCTGCGCCATGTGACGGAGGGCTCTGCGTGCTCGTCATCGTCGGGGAAATAGTTTTCCGGAAGCCTTGGGCAAAGCCCCTGCGCCTTATCGCGCAGGTACTCTTTTTTCAGAGTGTCGCCGTCGTATTCGGAATGTCCCATTATAAATATGCGGCTTCCGCCGTGATTTGATACGGCGTAAACGCCTGCTTTCTGCCCCGACGCCAGAATTTTCAGCTCCGGCTCCGCTTCGATGTCCTCTCTGCGCACCGTGGTGCGGCGGGAGTGGGGCGCCATAAACACATCGTCAAAGCCCCGCAGCAGTATGGAATTTTTTCTGTCCTTTACGTGGGGGTAAACGCCGGAGAGCTTTTCCTCCAGCGGGTATTTTTTGATACCGTAATGATAGTAAAGTCCCGCCTGCGCTCCCCAGCATATGTGCAGGGTGCTGGTGACATGGGTCTTTGACCATTCCATAACGGAGCAAAGCTCCTGCCAGTATTCGACCTCCTCGAATTCAAACTGTTCAACGGGGGCGCCCGTTATGATAAGTCCGTCGAAGTTTTGGTCTTTTACATCGTCGATGGTCTTATAGAAGGAGAGCATATGCTCCTTTGAGGTGTTTTTCGCTTTGTGTGTGGCGGTGTGCAGAAGCTCTATCTCCACCTGAAGGGGAGTGTTGCCCAGCAAGCGCACAAGCTGTGTTTCCGTGGCGATTTTGGTGGGCATAAGGTTAAGTATTGCTATTTTCAGCGGGCGGATGTCCTGCGTAATGGCGCGGGTCTCCGTTATGACGAAAATATTTTCTCCCAAAAGCGTTTCCGTGGCGGGCAGGGCATTGGGTATTTTAATCGGCATTTATTTTTCTCCTTTCATCGGAGGAATAGGGAGCCGTCAGAGGCTTTCCAGCGCGGTTCTGATGTCGTTTATTATATCGTCGATGCTTTCGATGCCGACGGACATTCGTACAAGGTCGGGGCTGACTCCGGCATCGGCAAGCTGTGTGTCGGTAAGCTGACGGTGTGTGGTGGAGGCGGGGTGCAGCACGCAGGTACGCGCGTCCGCAACGTGGACTACGATTTTTGCAAGAGACAGGGAATTCATAAACTTCATTGCTGCCTCACGTCCGCCTTTTACGCCGAAGGAAACGACGCCGCAGCACTTGCCGCCCAGATATTTTTCGCACCTGTCTCTCTGGTCGCTGTCTTCAAGGGCGGGGTAGTTTACCCACGCTATTTTATCGCTTGCTTTCAGAAATTTTGCCACTGCCAGGGCGTTTTCAAAATGGCGTTCCATTCTAAGCGGCAGGGTCTCAAGTCCCAGATTGAGCAAATATGCCGCCAGAGGCTGGGGAGTGGTGCCCAGATCTCTCATAAGCTGTACCCGCGCCTTGGTTATGTAGGCGCTTCGCCCGAAATCGCGGGTATAGACTACGCCGTGATAGCTTTCGTCGGGGGCGCAGAGCTCGGGATATTTGCCTGCCGCCTCCCAATCGAAATTGCCGCTGTCAACGATCACGCCGCCTACTACCTGAGCGTGGCCGTCCATATATTTTGTGGTGGAGTGTATTACTATATCCGCGCCGTACTCAAAGGGACGGCAGAATATGGGAGTGGCAAAGGTATTGTCTACTATAAGGGGCACGCTGTGTCTGTGGGCAAGGCTTGCGTAGTATTCGATGTCCAGCACGGTAAGGGCGGGATTTGCTACGGTCTCGCCGAAAACAAGGCGGGTATTGCCGTCGAAAAGCGCCTCGATTTCGTCCTCTTTCATTTCGGGGGTGACAAAGCGCACTTCTATTCCCATTCGCGCCATGGTCACGGCAAACAGGTTGGCGGTGCCGCCGTATATGGAGGAGGAACAGACGAAATTCTGCCCTGCGCCTGCTATATTGAACACGGCACAAAGGCTTGCCGCCTGACCGGCGGAGGTACACATGGCTCCCACGCCGCCCTCAAGGGCTGCTATTTTCTTTTCAACGCATTCAACGGTAGGATTGGAAATGCGGGTATACATATGACCGTCGCTGGTGAGATCAAAAAGTCCGCCGAGCTGTTCACCCGAGTCATATTTGTAGGTGGTGCTTTGATATATGGGAAGTACACGCGGCTCCCCGCCTTCGGGCTCCCAGCCGCCCTGCACGCAAACTGTTTCTATTCCCTGTTTTTCCTGTTTCATCTTGATTTATCCGACCTTTCCCGCTTCGCGCTGATATATATCTATACAGCATATATTATATAGCAAATATCTGAGGTTTTCAAGAGGAAAAGCGGCATTTCGGCGGTGCCGGATTTTATTTTACACTCTTTGGGTCATTTACGGGGCAAAACGCTTGCGAAAACGCGAAAAATGTGCTAATATACTGTTTGTCAAAACAGTATCAGATCAGGCGGGCGCCGCGGAAAGGGAGGATATAAATGCAATCCGACAGCTCAAGACTGGGTATATACATACATATTCCTTTCTGCCGCACAAAGTGCGCTTACTGCGACTTTTATTCCTTTGTGCCCGACACGGAGGATATATATGAGCGTTATGCCGACGCTGTTATTAAGCATATGGAATGCTACCGCGCCGCCGCCGCCGACAGGACGGCGGACAGCGTGTTTATAGGCGGCGGTACTCCCACGGTCATGCCCACGGAGCAGCTTGTGCGAATACTTAAAGCGGTCAAGCGCAACTTCCGTCTCGCAAAGGGAGCGGAAATTACCGTGGAGGTAAATCCCGCCACCGCAGACAAAAAGAAATTCACAAGGCTTCGCCGCGCCGGGGTCAACCGGGTGAGCATAGGGCTTCAGTCGGCAGTTCCCGCAGAGCTGAAGGCCTTGACACGCACCCACACCCTTTCCGATTTTGAGGACTGCTTTCGTGCGGCAAGAGAGGCGAAGATAGGCAATATAAGCGTTGACCTTATGTTCGGCACTCCCTTGCAGACAAAGGAAAGTCTTTTGCACTCCCTTGACTGTGTGACCCGTCTTTCGCCGGAGCATATTTCTCTGTACGATTTGAAAATAGAAGAGGGCACGCCTTTTGAACGTATCCGCGAACGGTTGGCTTTGCCTGACGAGGACACGGAATACGATATGTATGTTAAGGCTATCGCTTTGCTTGAGAGGCGCGGTTACAGGCAGTACGAAATCAGCAATTTCGCCCGTCCGGGCAAGACCTGCCGACACAATCTTAAATACTGGAACTGCGACGAATATCTGGGCTTCGGACCCGCGGCGTATTCATATTTCAACAAAAACCGATTTTCCTTTGTGCGCAGTATCGAGGCGTATATGCGGGGAGTGGAGGACATGGAAAGCCGTATCGGGATCACGGTGGGCAGCGAGGAGATCTCCGGCAGGGCGCAGATGGGAGAATATGTTATGCTCCGCCTGCGGCTGAGAGAGGGAATTGCTCTGGGGGAATTCCGCCGCCGCTATGGCTGCGATTTTCTTGAAATGTACGGCTCAAAGCTTGATTTTTATATAAAACGCGGCTATATGCGCTGCCGGGAAGACAATATTTTTCTTACTCCGGCGGGGATGTTTGTGTCAAATTATATACTGTCCGACATTCTTTCCTTTGCCGATCTGAACGCTCTGTCCCCTGCCAACAGTTTCTGAGGGCGGCTTTGGCATCCGTTGCGGTTTATGCGGATTATATTAAAATAACTCCCGTCGAAGAGCTTTCTTCGGCGGGAGTTGTTTGCTATATTGTGGGGTGAGCAAGCGTTGTAAGATCTGCGGGGGTGCTGACTATCAGGCGGGCGCCGGCGGAGGCAAGACAGCTCATGCTTCTGTATCCCCACAGCACGCCCACGGGAAGCATGCCGGAATTTACGGCGGTCCTCATATCAATGTCGGAGTCGCCGATAAAGGCGCATTCCTTTGCGGATACGCCCAGTGCGGCTGCCACTTCAAGGGCGGGGGCGGGATCGGGCTTTGCAGGGGTGCCGTCGATATTGCCCCGCACCGTGTCGAATATATCGGGGAAAAGCTTTGCGGCAATTTTCTTTGCGAAGGGGTCGCGCTTGTTTGTAAGTATTCCCAGCTTTGCGCCGCTGCTTTTCAGCCTTTTAAGGGTCTCGGTCATTCCCGCATATTCCCGGGTCTTATCGGCGTAGCATTTTTCGTATTCCTCGGCGTTTACCGCCATGGCACGGTCTACCGCCGGGTCATCGGGTGTGGCTGCCACTCCGTCGGGCAGGCTTCTCCATACGAAATATCTGTTGCCGCGGTTAATAAAAGAGAGAAGCTCTTCGCGGCTTCTTTCGGGGTAGTTCAGACGGCGCAGCATAGAGTTCATGGCGCTGACAAGGTCGGGCAGGGTGTCGCACAGGGTACCGTCTAAATCGAAAATGTACGCCCGGGGCGCTTTTGAGGTTTCGTTTGATATTGAAACTGACATAATTCTCACCGGCTTTCGGCAGTTTTCCCCGCCTTTCATCTGTTTGGCTGCGGGGAGGAGGTATATATAAATAATAACCGAAAAAGTGCGGTTGTCAATAAGCTGCCGAAAAAACGGCGGGGAATGTGGGGCACGGCACTTTCGCGCCGGCTTCTTGTATACGGAGGGTGCGGGCGCTGCCGGTACGGGCTTTCTACGGGTTGCCGAACACCATTCCTCCCGCCGAAAGGGTTATTTCGGAGGGCAGGGGACCGGTAAAGTCTTCCCCTGTGTGACCGAGGCATAAAGCGCCGTTTGTAGGATCCTCGCCCTTTTGTGCAAGACGCACCGCCCGCAGGGCGGAGCGCATATCGGCGTCGCTGTGCTCCAGCGCAACCGTGCCCTCGGAAACGCTTGAAAAAGCGCCTGCGTCAAAAACAACATCCGCAAGGGAGGAGGGGTAATACTCGCTGTCCATACGGTTGAAAATGACCGCCGCCGCGGCTACTCTGCACAAAAAGGGCTCCCCCTCGCATTCCGCGCATATAAAGCGGCACAGCAGAGTTCGCTCCGCTTCGCTGAGTGCGGCACGCATTTCGCTTTTTTTCGCGCTTTCCTCCGCCTGCGACACGCCTGCCGAGCGCGCGCGGGAGTCACGCCCTGAGGCTGCCTGCCCGCTTTCTCCGCCGCTTATGCCCACTATCATCACTGCCGCGCTGAGCAAAACGCTGGCGGTAATGACGGCGCAGCAGAACACCGTAAAAGCCCGTCGGGCAAAGGGATGAACGGCTTTATTTTCTTTCTCCCGTGCGCTTTTGCCGCGTATATCCGGGCGGATGTATACACATTTTTTGCGGGTGGGTCTGTGTTTCATAATACTTTGCTCTCCTTGATGGCTTTTGTGAAAATACCGTATGCGGCAGGAGCCTTCGGCTTCATGTACCGCAAAGCGGTGAAGTGTAATATAATATACTTTACGGATATATTTTCGCCCTGCCGCCGACGCATATTCATAGGTGAAGGCAAAATATGCCGAGAGACGGAAAACAGGCCGGTTTATGTGATAAGGGATGAATTTTTTCAAAAAATTCATTTTTTGTGCAAGTTGGACAGACGGAGAATTATTGCTCGGATTTTTGTGCAAATTGCTGTAAAAACAGCGCGTTTCTTTTACATATGTTACAATTATCCAAAATGCCGATATGTACGCAAAAAGTAAATAATATTTACTTTAATACCGACCGATCCCTTATAATGTACCGAAAAACGGCTGATACAACAGCATATCCGCGAAAAAAGTAAATAATATTTACCGCAAAAATACGAAGGGAAAAAGCCCCCGACGGGTTCCGAAAAAACGCCGGCGTGCGGCTTGGCGAGGGGCGGGTGCGGCTTGGAAATTCTTTAATCGGGACAAGAGTCATATTATTATGTAGAAACTTGACATCTGACCGCTGTTGTGGTATCATAAATTGTATACAAAAGGGGTAAAATCGCTTATTTTGCCCCCTTGATCCGCAGGCTGCGAAATCGGCACTGCGGATATATAACGCAGGAGGAAGGTTCTTATGAGAAACTCTAAGCCCAAAAAGCTGACGGCGCTTGTGCTGGCGCTTGTTATGCTTATTGGCTCCACGGTTACGGTGTTTGCCGCTGACGGCGATTCCGGTACCGCGGGAACACAGTCCGGCACGCTTACCGAGCTGGGCTCCGACTACGCTCTGATAGGTTACGAGAGCTACAAAACCAAGTACAATTACAGCACGGATATGCGCACCGGAGAGGAGGTTACCGTCTCCGCCGTTGACTATGTCAAAGACCCCGAGGTGACTACCGCCGAGGTGGAGGAGACGACTGTCGACGGTGTGGACTGCATTCTGGTGAGCGAGTCCGGTTCCGTTTCCTGGAAGATAGACATTCCCGAGACGGGATGGTACTGTGTGCGTTTCGTTTACCGTGCGGCAAACGACAAGACCACGGATATTGAGCGAGTGTTTAAAATCAACGGCAAGGCTCCTTATTCCGAGGCGAGATACCAGAATATGAACAAGATCTGGTACTTCGACTATGTGGGAGATCCTTCGGAGCGCGACGGCGTGTTTGAGTTTGATTCCACCGGAAACGAGCTGCGCCCCGCTGCCGTTCTCAGTCAGGAGTGGACGGATTACAGCGTAAAAGACACCGACGGCTATTACACCACTCCTCTGGAGTTCTACCTTGAAAAAGGCGAAAATACCATCACTCTTGACGGTGTGCGCGACAAGGCGTATTTCTCCGAAGTGGGCGTTTATACATACGAGGAGCTTCCCTCCTACGAGGACGTGCTGAAGGAATATGAAAGCAAAGGCTACGAGCCTGCCGACACCGACCCCATATACTTCGAGGCCGAGACTCCCGATAAAGTGTCCAACTATACCATTTATCCCATATATGACCGTTCCTCCGCCATCACCAGCCCTCAGGACAAAGCCAAGATACTGAGAAATACCATGGGCGGCGACAAGTGGGTTACCAACGGTCAGTGGATAAGCTACAGCTTTGAGTGCGAGGAAAGCGGCCTGTATCAGATCGGTATCCGTTTCTCTCAGGATGTGCTCAAGGGCATGTATACTTCAAGAGCTGTCCGCATTGACGGAGAGTATCCTTTTGAGGAAGCAAAGGCGTGCCAGTTCCCCTACGACAACAAGTGGCAGACCGGGTATCTGGGCGACGGCAACAACGAGTTCCGGTTCTACCTTGAAAAGGGAACGCACACCATTGAGCTTGAGGTTTGTCTCGGCAGCCTTTCCGATGTGGTGCGCCAGGTGGACTCTGTGGTGAACAGCCTCAATAACGACTATATGAGTATAGTTGAGCTGACGGGCGCTGACCCCGATGAATACCGCGATTACGGCTTTACAAGAATAATGCCCGATGTAATAGCGGATCTGGGTATCCAGTCAAGCATTCTTTATCAGCTTGTGGACTACATTTCCGAGATAAACGGCATAAAGTCCGACAACACCTCCACCCTTGAGCAGGCGGCGGTGCTGGTGGAAAAAATGTCCTCCGACGAGAAAGAGATCGCAGCTAATCTTTCGTCTCTTAAAGAATGGGTCTCCTCTCTCGGCACATGGCTCTCCGATGTGAGCACCCAGTACCTTGAGATGGACTATATAATTATTCAGCCCGCGGACAGCGAGCTTCCCCGTGCCGAGGCCAACGGCTGGCAGTCCTTCTGGTTTGAAATGCAGAAGTTCTTTGCAAGCTTTTATGCGGACTACAACGCTATCGGCGCAGACAGCGAAAACGAAAACTCCAAGACCATTGAGGTCTGGACTACCTCCGGACGTGACCAGGCACAGATCATTAAGAACCTTGTGAACAACGGCTATACGCTGGAATATAACGTAAATGTAAATCTTAAGCTGGTGGCAGGCGGCGCATTGCTTCCGTCAATACTTGCGGGAGTCGGCCCCGACGCTTCCATTGACGCCACAAACCCCTTGGATATGGCGATCCGAGGCGCGGTGCTTCCGCTGAATGACTACGATACATTTGATGAGGTAATGACCCGGTTTGCCGACTCGGCAAAGGATCCCCTGTCGCTTTACGGCAAAACCTATGCGATCCCCGTGACTCAGTCCTTCCCTGTTATGTTCTGCAGGGACGATATACTTTCCGAGCTGGGACTTGAGGTGCCCGAAACCTGGGACGACCTTATGAGCATGGTGCCGGTGCTTCAGTTCAATAACATGGACATCGGTATGACGCAGGATTACATGATATTCCTGTATCAGGCGGGCGGCGAATACTGGAAGAACGAAGGTATGGCAATCAACTTTGACGACTATACCACTCTCGATTCCTTTGAGTATATGTGCAACTTCTTCACGCAGTTCTCGCTTCCTATCTCATACAGCGCGGAGAACCGCTTCAAGACAGGCGAAATGCCCGTGCTTATCAACAGCTATGCTTTCTATAACACGCTTATCGTGTTCGCGCCTGAAATTTCAGGTCTGTGGAGCTTCTACGAAATTCCCGGCACTCTTGATAAGGAAACCGGCGAGGTCAACCGCACCTCCATGTCTGCCATTTCCGGTATAATCATTCCCCGCGGCTCCAATGATGACGAGACCGCGTGGACTTTCCTCGACTGGTACAGCGACAAGGATTTCCAGGTGGACTATTCCAACGAGATGATGGCCCTGCTGGGTCCCTCCGCAAAGCAGCAGGTGGCAAATCTTGAAGCTTTCGAGGAGCTGCCCTGGTCGGAGAGCGAGGCTTCTACACTTCGTTCCTGCCTTGATCATACGGCGGCAATAGTTCCTTATCCCGGCAACTATTATGTGGGACGTTACGCCGGATTTGCCTTCAACGCGGCGTATAACGATAAGGAAGATCCCTCCGACGAGCTTCTCAGCTACGTTGATACCATCAATAAGGAGCTTACGCGTAAGCGTAAAGAGTTCGATCTGATGGTTGACGATGAGTGGCAGGCTATTAAAGACTATATGGGCTTTGAATCCTTCAACGATTGGAAGGAATACTGGGCGGAGCTTAACGATCTTGACATCGACAGCGACACCACCTATATTCAGGACAACCGCGACGGTGCTAAGGAATACACCTATGTTGACTGGATGGACGATAATAAGATAACCGTGGAAAGCCACCAAAAATGGCTGAACGCGGTCAAGTATGACGGCGAGACCCGAACCTATAAGGAATGGGTCGAAAAATAATAATTCCTTCCTATTGTTATAATAGACATAATACGCATGGCGGGGCGTGTCTCCGCCGTGCCGAAATCTTGAACAGGAGAAAAAGTCATGGCTAAAAAAACCAAAGACGCCACGTACAACGGTAATATGACCAAGGCCCAGTGGACGTGGCTTCTGATGAAACGGTATAAAATAGGATATTTCATGATCGCACCCTTCATGATCCTGTTTTTCCTTTTCACTGTAATTCCTGTCGTAGCTTCCATCTTCGTCAGCCTTACAGACTACAATATGCTTCAGTGGCCCAACTGGGTCGGTCTTAACAACTACATCACGCTGTTCCTTGACGACGACCTTTTTATCATAGCGCTGAAGAACACACTTTTGTTTGCGGTAGCGGTAGGCCCCGCTTCCTATCTGCTTTCTTTCTGCGTAGCATGGTTTATAAACGAGCTGAGCCCCAAAATGAGAGCTTTCGTTACGCTGATTTTCTATGCGCCCTCCATTTCGGGCGGTGCATATACCATATTCTCCTACATATTTGCCTCCGACTCCTACGGACTTGTAAACGGCTGGCTTCTGAAATTCGGACTGATCGACTCGCCTATACTGTTCTTCCAGAACACCAAGTGGGTCATGCCGCTGTGTATAGCCATCGCGTTGTGGATGTCGCTGGGTACGGCGTTCCTGAGCTTTATCGCAGGTCTTCAGGGACTGGACCGCAGCCAGTTTGAGGCGGCTGCCGTTGACGGTATCACAAACCGCTGGCAGGAGCTTTGGTATGTGACTCTTCCCAACATGAAGAGCCAGCTCCGATTCGGTGCGGTCATGGCAATAACCGGCTCATTCGGCTTCGGCGCGGTGGTTACCGCTCTTGCAGGAAACCCCTCCGTTGAGTACTGTGCTTACACTATCGCTCATCACCTGGAGGAATACGGCGGCAGCCGTATGGAGGTCGGCTATGCATCGGCAATATCGTTCGTTTTGTTCCTTATAATGGTGGGAGCAAATATGCTCGTGCAGAAGCTGCTTGCAAAGGTAGGTGAATGACGGTGAAAACAAAAAAGCTTAGAACAAGACGCCACACCGTCGTTCTTTCCAGAAGTGCCGGCGGCGATTTCGGAATAACGATATTCCTGATCATTTTGGGCGTAATAATGTTTTTGCCCCTTTACTATGTGGTAATTCAGTCCTTCAAGCCTCTTGACGAGCTGTTCTACTACCCCCCGAAATTTTATGTAATAAATCCCACCTGGGACAACTTCACAAGCCTGTTCACACTTATGAGCGAGAGCTGGGTGCCCTTCTCAAGGTACATATTCAATACGGTGTTCATCACCTTCTGCGGTACCCTCGGCAACCTGGTGCTTTCCAGTCTGTGTGCATACGCTCTGTCGAAGATCCCTTTCCCGGGACGTAAGTTTTTCTTCCAGCTTGTTGAGAAGTCACTGATGATAGGCTCCACCGTGGGCAGTATCATTACCTTCATTATTATATCCTGGCTGGGTCTTATGGATAACTACCTTGCGATCATTCTTCCCGCATGGTCGTCAACCCTGGGTCTGTACCTGATGAAGAACTTTATGGACTCCAATGTCACCACCTCTATTCTGGAAAGTGCCCGGCTTGACGGCGCAGGCGAGTTCAGAACCTTCTGGTCTATCGCGATGCCCATGGTAAAGCCGGCGTGGCTGACGCTGATAATTTACTCCTTCCAGGGGCTGTGGAACTCCGGAGCATCCATATTTATCCACAGCGAGGAACTGAAAACTCTTAACTACGCAATAACGCAGATTCTGAGCGCAGGTATCGTTCGTTCCGGCGCACAGGCAGCAAGCGGCGTTATAATGATGGCGGTGCCTATCATCGTATTCGTTGTATCTCAGAGTAAGATAATCGAGACGATGGGTACCAGCGGTATGAAGGACTGAGGAGGTTCAAATGAAAAAGATATTCAGAATACTCCTTATAGCAGGGGCAATGCTCATGCTGCTTACTACCGCTACCTCCGCGGCGGCACCCTATGCCACATATATCTATTCCTCGGACGGCTTCACCATGGAGTCCCCCGACGCCTATGTTCCCGATGTGGTGGTTGATGCCGAGTATATCGGCCCCGACGCTCAGGGCAACTATGTCAGGATAAGCGGACTTAAGGATGTTGCTATCGGTGAGGATAACAAAGTGTATCTTTCCGACGGAACGGAAAACAAAATTTACGTTCTGGACTCCTACTATAAGTACCTGTACACCATAAGCGATTTTGTAAACGAGCAAGGTGTGCGCGACAGCTTCAGGGGCGTTTCCGGACTTTTCGTAAACGATAAGTACATATACGCCTGCGATACGGACAACAACAGAATAGTAATGTTCGACCTGAAGGGCAACTTCGTAAAGACTGTCAAGCAGCCCGAAAGCGCTCTGTTCAATACGGACTCCATATATAAGCCCGTTGCGGTGGCAGTGGATACATACGGCAGAATGTTCATCGTGTCCTCCACTACCTACGAGGGCGTTATCGTAATGAGCGACAGAGGCGACTTTTACGGATACATCGGCGCTCAGAAGGTTAAGCTCAGCAAGTGGGAAATCTTCTGGAGAACGGTTAGCCCCGCCTCCGCAAGCGATGTTCAGTACTTATCCTCGGAGTATAACAACATTACCATCGACGACGAAAACTTCATATATGTCACCTCCTCCTCCCTTGACGAGGAAACGCAGGGAAGCTCAACCGGCAGCGACTACGCTCCCGTTAAAAAGCTTAACGCCAGCGGCAGCGACGTTATGAACAGAAAAGGCTTCTTCGCTCCCAACGGTGAGGTGAAATACACCACAGACGAAAATGACCCCAAAACAGGTCCGTCTATTCTGGTTGACGTGGCAATAGGACCCGAGGGCACCTGGTCAATTATCGACCAGAGACGCTCCAAGGTGTTCACCTACGACCAGAACGGCAACCTCCTGTTTGCTTTCGGTGACTCCGGTAACCAGAAGGGCTCCATTGATACTGTCAAGGCCGTTTGCTATCAGGGAGACAAAATGATACTTCTTGACTCCGGCTACGGCAGCTTTACGGTGTACCGCCGTACCGAATACGGCGATATACTGATAAAGGCGCTGAAAAACCAGAACGACATGAACTACGCGGCAGAGGTCGAGGACTGGACGGAGATCCTTAAGCGCAACAACAACTTCGATGTGGCATACAACGGTATTGCGGCAGCGAAGTACCGCGACAAGGATTATGACGGCGCAATGGAGTATTACAAGGCTGCCTCTAACGCAGAGGGCTACTCCAATGCCTTCAAGGAAGTCAGAAAAGAATGGATGTCCAAATTCTTCTGGGTCGTTCCCGTTGTCATAGTTGCGGTGCTGATCCTTATAGCGAAATTTGCAGGCTATGCCTCAAAGAAAAATAAGGAAATAGCGCTGAAGGTAGGGCAAAAGAATATTAAGGAAGAATTGCTGTACGGCTTCCATGTAATACTGCATCCCTTTGACGGCTTCTGGGATCTGAAGCACGAAAAGCGCGGCAGCGTAAGAGGCGCCGTAATAATTCTGATAATTACCGTGCTTGCGGTATTCTATCAGGGTATCGGCGGCGGCTACCTTTACAGCAAAGGCTTCAGCAGCGCTTTGGGTACGCTGATGTCCATACTGGTGCCCCTTATGCTGTGGGTAATCGCAAACTGGTGTCTTACGACCCTGTTTGAGGGCGAGGGAACCTTTAAGGATGTGTTCGTGGCTACAAGCTATGCTCTGCTTCCCCTGCCGCTCATTATTATTCCCACTACCATAGTGTCCAACTTCATGACTCTTGACGAGTCTGCGCTGGTCAGCCTGTTCAACGGACTGGCATTCCTGTGGGTGGGACTGCTCATCTTCTTCGGAATGATGATCACTCACGACTATTCCATCGGCAAGAGCTTCCTTACGGCTTTGGGAACTATTGTGGGAATGGTGTTCATAATGTTCATAGCAGTGCTGTTCTCAACACTGGTGAGCAAAATGGTGTCCTTCATCTACGGCATCATTGAAGAGATACAATACCGAATGTAGGCAGGGAGGAAACAGAAAATGAAACTCAGAAAAATAATATGTGCCTTCCTTGCACTTGTAATGGCGTTGGGCGCTGTTTATACGGGCGCTTTGGGCGTTTATGCCGCTGAAGGCGACGCCGCTTCGACCGAAGAAGAGGAAGCTGCTACCATAAATTACCTTACCGACGCCTTTAAGTCTCCCGAGGAAAAGCTTGCTACCATGAGACTGGCAAAGAGTCAGGACGGCTACGAGCTTTATATCGACGATTACAGCGGAGAAATTGCTTTTCGCAAAACGGGAACGGATAATATTCTGTTCTCCAACCCTTACGATGTGGCGGACAACGGAACCAACTGGGCGTCTGCCGCTACCAGACAGAAGCTTATGTCCCAGATAGCGGTCACATACGAGACAAACGGAACAAAATCCACTATGTATTCGTATAAAGAGGCTGCGCTGAGAGATCAGATCACCGTTAAAAATATCAAAAACGGTATCCGCGTGGAGTACACAATAGGCGAGCTTGCAACTACCCGTCTTGTACCCCGTATGATTTCCAAGGATCGCTTTGAACTGATGATCAAATCAAAGATCACAGACCAGGCGAGTCTTGACAGACTGATGTCCTTCTATAAGCTGTACGATACCTCGGACAGAAACCTGACAGAGCGTCAGGTCAAGGAGATACAGGCATCCTTCCCGGTAACCAAGCAGTTTGCCGTGTATGTCTGCACTCCCGACATCGAGTCCAAGGAGCTTAAAACCTGCGAGACCATAATCAAGACTTACTGCCCCAACTACACCTATGAGGAAATGGATCAGGACCACGCAGACTGCGACTACACCGTTTCCGACAAGGCTCCGCCGAACTTCAAGATGGCAATAGAATATACCATCTCCGAGGACGGTCTTGAGGCGAGACTTCCCGCAAACGGTATCCGCTTTGACGAGGAAAACCTTGCTCTTAAGAGCATTGACCTGCTGCCTTATATGGGTGCGGGCAGAACCAAGTACACCGGCTACACCTTTATTCCCGACGGCTCCGGTACGCTGATACGCTTTGAGGATATAAAGGGTAAGACCTATAATGTATCCCGTCAGCTCTACGGCGAGGACTACGCTTATCACGAGATCTCCGGACAGCATTCCGAGACCATGAGAATGCCCGTGTTCGGCGTTGTGGAGGATGTAAAGCAATATGCCGCATCGGCTGAGAACCCCGGCGTAATGGTGGAGACGGGCGCGACCGTATCCCAGGGCTACTTCGCAGTTATCACCGAGGGCGACTCTATGGCAACGCTGAAGTCTGAGCACGGCGGAAACCAGCATTGCTACAACAATGTTTATGCTATATTCTCACCCCGCCCCTCAGACAAGTACAATCTTTCTGCAACCGTCTCCGTAAACGGCAACTCCGCCGTTACAAAGACAACTCCCAGAAAGTATTCCGGCTCTTACCGCATACAGTACACTCTGCTCGGCACAGACAATTCGGACGGCACAAAATCCTATGCCGCGTCTTACGTGGGCATGGCGCAGGTGTACCGTGACTACCTTGAAAAGACAGGGCAGATCACAAGGCTTACCTCCGAGGATGTAAACAGCGATCTACCCCTTTATCTGGAAACGCTGGGAACAGATTATATGGAGGATACGTTCCTTTCCGTTCCGATATATGTCAATATCCCGCTGACTACCTTTGACGATGTAAAGACAATATACGACGAGCTCAGCGACGCGGGTATAACAAATATCAACTTCCGTCTTACGGGTTATTATAACGACGGACTTCTTAACACATATCCCTCAAAGGTTGACATCTCGGGTGCGGTCGGCGGCTCCTCCGGTTTCAAAGATCTGTTGGAGTACGCAAAGGACAATGACTTCGGCATATATCCCGACTTTAATATGGCGTATGTAATAAGCAGATCTGCCTTTGACGGTGTGTCTCCCAAACGCGACTATGCAAAGTCTATGGACGGAAGATATATGTCCCGCAGATATTACGACGCGGCAACGCAGAAGTTCGCTTCGGCGTATGAGATGATCATGTCTCCCTCTATGTTCTCGTATTTCGAGGCAAAGCTTGAAAAGAGCCTGAGCAAGTATGATAAGTCCGGACTTACCGGAATATCCCTTTCCACTCTGGGTACAGATCTGAACTCCGACTTTGACGAGGACGATCCTTACAACCGCGAGGACGCAAAGGGCTACACCGAGGAAACCCTTGCGGCTCTGGGCGAGAAGTACGACCTTATGGTAGACGGCGGTAACGCATACAC
Source organism: uncultured Clostridia bacterium (assembly GCA_945949385.1). Lineage (GTDB taxonomy): Bacteria > Bacillota > Clostridia > Oscillospirales > CAG-272 > Avispirillum. The sequence goes on from CAMFEL010000006.1 coordinate 22,406, forward strand.
GCTGAAATACACAAATCACATTATTTCCCTGCCCACGGAGTCTTCCAATTACCTCAACGCCAGCGAGGCTGTGCCCTTTGAGGCTCTGGTGCTCCACGGCTATGTGAACTATACCGGCGACGCTATCAATATGCAGGGCGATGTTACCAACGCACTGCTGAAGAGCGTTGAAAACGGCTCGGCACTGTACTTCATTCTCTGCTATCAGAATACAAGCATGCTGAAGAACTACTTCACTACCAGCAAGTATTATTCCGTGGCGTACGATATATGGAAAGCGGATATTATTGAGTATTATAACCGTATAAATGACGCCATGAAGGATCTTCAGACAAGCGTTATTATCGATCATCAGTATATGGACGCTTACAGAATCGTGACCGAGGAGGATCAGCAAAAGACCCCCGAGGAAATTGCCGAGGAGGAGGCTGCCGAGAAGAAGGCTCAGGAGGATGCAGAGCGCGAAAGCCTCAGAGCAGCTCTTGAAGCCTCCAGAGGTCAGACTCCTACTACAAACCGCCGTCCCGATTCCAATAAGAACAACGGCGCCTCCGGCTCGGGAGACACAAAGGTGGCAACCGAGAGCGGAACCGTTATCAGAGTGGAGTATGAGGGCGGAACAAGCTTCATCATCAACTACAACTCCTTCGATATAAAGGTAGAGTTCGGCGGCGAGACCTACGATGTGGGTGCTCTCGACTTTATCAGAGTTGACGCAGACTGAGAAAGGAGGAACGAATAATGAGACTGAATATTTTCAAAAAATCCGACAAACAGCTCGGAGTAGTCAAGGAGCGCCGGCGCGGCGCATCCCTGCAGGCAAAAAAAGCGCGTGTCGGCTGGCTCTTCGTTGCCCCTTTCATCTTCGGCTTTTTCCTGATATATATTCCGATAATATTCGGAAGCCTGAAGTACAGCTTCAACGAAATCGATATTTTGTCCGGCGGCGGTTATGAGCTTGTCTGGGTAGGATTCAAAAACTACGCCACCGCGCTTGGAGACCAGGCATTTATGCAGACACTTGCCAACGGTATTGTAGGGCTTATCATTGATATACCCACCATACTTCTGTTCTCCCTGTTTATTGCAATTCTTCTTAACCAGAAAATGCCCGGCAGAACGGCGTTCCGAGCTATCTTCTTCATCCCGGTGCTTCTTACTACGGGACTTATAGCAAGCATAGACTCCGGCAACCTTATTGCTCAGAACATGGGCTCCTCTTCAGGTATCGATACCGGTGCGTCAGAGGAATCGGGCGTCTCAAGTATCGTGTCCGCAACGGATATGCAGAGCCTGTTCTCCGGCATGATAGTCGGTAAGGAGCTTGCTAAATATGTTGCGGATATGGTAAACAAGATATTCGACATAGTCAACCGCTCCGGCGTACAGATGCTTATATTCCTTGCGGGACTTCAGGGTATATCGCCCTCCATATACGAGTCCTGCGAAATTGAGGGCGCCAGCGCATGGGAGACTTTCTGGAAGATAACGCTTCCCATGATTTCTCCCATGATACTTGTAAACGCGGTGTATACGGTCATAGACTCCTTTACCTCCGGTGACAACAAGGTCATGACCTATATAAACACCCTGTACAATCAGGCGGGCGACTCTAACGTTATTAGTTCTGCCATGGCGTGGATGTACTTCCTGCTGGTTATTCTCATAGTAGCGGCGGTAGCGGGCATCATAAGCTCTGTGGTGTTCTATAACAGGAAAGACTGAGAAAGGAGGATAGGCATATGGAAAACGTGACAAAAGTAAAAAGAGAAAGCAAAAACAGAATAAGAGTCGAGTTTGACCGTACCCCCCTCCTTGAAAGACTGAAAAGCAAATATTTCAGCACCTATTTTCTGGGTAAGGTAGTGTGGTTTTTGTTCAGGTTCATACTGCTTTTGGGTGTCAGCTATGTCATACTGTTCCCCTTCTACTCCAAGATAGCCTCCTCCTTTATGAGCCCGGACGACTTTCTTGATGTGACGGTAAGACTTATCCCCAGATACCCTACTCTTGATACATACAAAGCTATTATTGTGGAAAACGGGTACCTGAAGGCACTGCTTAACACCTTCATACTGGCAGGCTCCTGCGCGCTGATTCAGACCTTTGTGTGCAGCCTTGTGGGATACGGCTTTGCAAAGTTCAAATTCAAGTTCAACAAGCTGCTGTTCCTTTTGGTGGTGTTCACCATGATCGTGCCTCACTCAACGCTTCAGCTTTCCATGTTCATGGAGTTCAGATACTTCGATATTCTGGGTATACTGAATTTGCTGGGCGGCGGCGTGGTCGACTGGATAAACCTTTTGGAGGATACCTCCCTGAACCTTATAAACACCTACTGGCCGCTGTGGATACTGTCAGCCACCGCGCTGGCGTTCAAGAACGGTTTGTATATCTTTATGCTGCGCCAGTTCTTCAGCGGTATACCGGATGAGCTTGAGGAATCTGCCGCCGTTGACGGCTGCGGCGTTATGAGAACCTTTATTCAGATAGTTCTTCCCAACGCTGTCCCTATGATGATCACGGTGTTTATGTTCGCCTTCTCATGGCAGTGGACCGATAACTTCTATACCGGCTCAAGCGGCGTGTTCTATACTACCTCGGGACCCCACCTTATGCCCGATATAGTAAATATTCCCGTTTCGCTGAATATTACTTCGGCGGCGGCAACCCAATACCAGACGGCGATTACGAATACCTGCGGTATTCTCATACTTCTGCCTCTTATCATTATCTACTGTGTGGCGCAGAAGTGGATTATCCAGGGTATCGAGCGCTCCGGTATTACGGGCTGATTGAAAAAAGTTTTCAAAAAGTATACGGGGACTCTCATTACGAGTCCCCGTACCCGTACGGGAAATATGCCTCAAACGGGGGCGGTACATAGACCTAAGGGGCTGTCTCTGACAGCCCCTTAGGTCTATGTATGAAACGGAGAGAGAAATGGAAAACAGTATTGATATAAAAAAGCTTGCGAAATGCGCAATGCTGAACCTTGAAAAAGACGGGGCCGAGGGAATGCAGGCGGCGGTGGAAAAGTCTGTAGAAAGCTGCGGGGTGCTTGCCGAGGTTTTTGAAAAGGGAAGTGTTGAGCATTTGACGGTCGCCGGCGGCAAGTACAACATCTGCGGCACCGACGGCACGCACAACATCTGCGGCACCGACGGAATTAACGGCACCGACGGCGGTACGGGAGAAAGTGCAGGTGCAGCAGTTCTGCGTTCGGACGAGCCTTGCGAGGCTGACAGCGCGGTTGTACAAAGAATACTGAAAGCCGCGCCTGAGACCTACGAAAATTGTATCGCCGTGCCGAGAGTAGTGGAATGACCCACGGGAGAGAAAGCTGTATGGAAAAAATCACGGTTACAGCCGCGGCAAAGGCTTTGCGTGCGGGAAAAGTGTCCGCCGCGGAGCTTACAAGGTCATGTTTAGATAATATTGAAAAACACGACGGGGAGCTGGGCGCATTTTTGCATACTGACCCGGAGAAAGCGCTTCGGGCGGCGGAGAGCGCGGACAGGCTGATATGTGAAGCGAGAAAAAGCGGGGAAGAATACAGTCTGCCCCTGCTTGCGGGTATACCGGCGGCTGTGAAAGACAATCTGTGTACCTGCGACGCCCCTACTACCTGCGCTTCGCTGATGCTGAAAGGCTACATCCCGCCTTATGACGCGGCAGCAGTCGAGAAACTGCGCGATGCAGGCAGCATTATTGTGGGTAAAACAAATCTGGATGAGTTTGCCATGGGAGACTCTACACAGAATTCCGCATATAAAAAGACAAAAAATCCCCTTGACCCCTCCCGCCTGCCCGGCGGCTCCTCGGGCGGCTCTGCCGCCGCGATTGCGTCCTGTATGTGCGCCTTTGCGCTGGGTACGGATACGGCAGGCTCCGTGCGTGAGCCTGCCGCCGCCTGCGGCATTGTGGGATTTCGACCTACCTACGGGGGTATTTCCAGATACGGTATGATCTCACTTGCGTCCTCTATGGATACGGTGGGCGTTCTTTCACACAGTGTTGCCGACTGCGCCGCGGTGTATTTGACGCTTGCGGGGCGTGACGGAAGGGACGCTACTTCAAGGGACTCCGCCGTATGTTCCGACCTTGCAGAGCGGCTTGCAGAGGGCGGCGCCGACGCTTTGCGCGGGCTGCGGGTAGGAATAATTCAGGATTTGTGCGACATGGCGTCCGGGGAAGTGAAAAAAGCCGTTCTTGACGCCGCCGGGACTATGGAAAAATACGGAGCCGCATCGGTGCAGGTATCCGCTCCCGATCTGAAATACGCGCCTGCGGCGTACAGCGTTATTTGCGCGGGAGAGGCGTCCTCAAACCTTGCCCGCTTTGACGGGATACGCTTCGGGCACAGAAGCGGCGGAGGCTTTTCGGATATAAGTGAAGTTTACGAAATGAGCCGCGGTGAGGGCTTCGGAGCTGAAGTCAAGCGCAGGATTCTTTTCGGAACCTATGTCCTGGGCGAGGGACGCGAAAAATATTGGGAAGCCGCAGCAGAAGTGCGCCGCCGTATAAGAAGGGAGATCGAAAACGCACTTTGCGGCGTTGACATTCTTTTGTATCCCTCCGCGCTGAAAACGGCGGGAAAGGCTGACGGAGCAGTTTTTGATTTTACGGGGGCTGAGGGAATATGCTCCCTGCCCGCAAGCTTTGCGGGGATCCCGGCGATCTCTCTTCCCTGCGGAAAAGACGGGGACGGTATGCCCATAGGACTTCAGCTTGCGGCGCGCGCAGACGGGGAAGAACAGCTTTTTTGTGCGGCGTCGGCGCTTGAGGGGGTGCTCGGAAGTGGCAGATGAAAAAGAGATGCTTCAGGAATACGAGGCAGTAATAGGCGTTGAAATCCACGCGGAGCTCAGTGTGAAAACAAAGCTGTTCTGCTCCTGCTCCACTGCTTTCGGCGCGACGCCCAATACGCAGATATGCCCGGTGTGCATGGGACTTCCGGGGGCTATGCCCTCTCTGAACGCTGCGGCGGTGGAATGCGCGGTGAAAGCCGGGGCGGCGCTGGGGTGCAAAATATCTCCCGTGTCGGCTTTCGACCGGAAAAACTATTATTATCCCGATCTGCCGAAGGGATATCAGATCTCCCAGTATTTCAGGCCCATATGCACGGGCGGCTCTCTTGAGATCGGCACGGAAAACGGAAAAAAGCGTATCGGCATTACAAGGATCCATATGGAGGAGGACGCGGGAAAGCTTATTCACAGCGAAAAATACGGCACGCTTATTGACTGCAACCGCTGCGGCGTGCCGCTTATCGAGATAGTCAGCGAGCCTGACCTCAGAAGCGGTGCGGAGGCGGCGGAGTTTTTCCGCAAAATACGCGCAGTCCTTATGTACGCCGGCGTCACCGACGGAAAAATGAACGAGGGGTCTCTGCGATGCGACATAAATCTGTCCGTGAGAAAAAAAGGCGACACTTCTCTCGGTGTGCGCACGGAGACGAAAAATCTCAACTCTTTCCGCAATGTGGAAAAGGCGGCGGAGTGCGAATTTGAAAGGCAGTTGCGCCTCATAAAAGAGGGAAAAGCAGTGGTGCGGGAAACGCGCCGCTTTGACGCTGACAGGGGTGTTACTTTCCCCATGCGAAAAAAAGAAAGCGCCGAAGACTACCGTTATTATCCCGAGCCTGACCTTTTGCCCGTCGTTCTGAGTGACGGGGAAACAGAAAGAATTTGCCGCTCTCTGCCGGAAATGCCGGAGGAGAGGGTTAAACGGTATTTTGACAGCTACGGAATTCCCGTGTCCGACGGCGCGCTTATAACTGCGGAGCCATCTGTTGCCGATTGGTTTGAGAGGACGGTAAAAATCAGCCGCTATCCGCGCATATGCGCAAA
>CAMFEL010000007.1 GCA_945949385.1 uncultured Clostridia bacterium
ACTCGGCCTCTATACCTGCCGGGTATGCAACAAGAAACATATAGCTTCCGGCACATATATGGGCTCTCAGCTTTACTTTGTCAACAGGATAGCCGAGGCGGTGGCGGAGGTTTATCCCGACGTTCATGTTATGACCACTGCGTACTGGTACGCAAGAAAGCCACCCAAGGACATCGTACCCGCGGACAATGTGGATATTCTTTACTGCTGGGCAGGCTGTAACAACCATCCCTTTGACGGCTCCGAGTGCTATGAGGAGGGCAACCGCTTCTGGTACAACAACATTAAGGAAAACGAGTACTTTGAGAAGTGGTGTGAGATAACAAAGGGCAATATCTACTGCTGGATCTACGCTACATCTTATTCCGCTATGCTGGGTCAGGCGTCTCTTCTGCCCGAAATGAGAGAGAATATTAAATATCTTGTCGACCACGGCGTTTACGGCATTTACTGCGAGGGATATTACGGTACCAGCGACATTTACAAGGACGGAAACTGCTTTGACAATCTGCTTATGTATATGTTCATACGGTGTCAGTGGGATCCGTATATGACGGACGAGGAATTTGACGAGTATATTGACGAGTATCTGTACGCTTATTACGGCGACGGCTGGCAGGAGGTACGCCGTCTTATCGATATGAACGGCGAGGCGACGGACGCTGTCGGGCAGTGCTGGTGCAATAACTGCGACATAGTTTTTGACTGTCTCGATATGGACTACTATATTGAACACGCCGAAGAAATGTTTGATCTTGCCGCCAAGGCGCTTTTGGGTGCAAAGACCGAGGCACAGACGGATCATCTGGAGCACTTTGCGGCAAGCGTTTACTGGATGTGCCTTGCGGCTACCGGTGAACAGCTTACAAGCGGTACAGATGAGCAGAAAGAGCTGTACGCCCAGCGTTACGGTCAGCTTTATCAGTGGATGATAAAATACCCCATTGTCAATCTTGACGACGGAACAAACAAGTTTGATCCTGACGATCCTACAGTTATGGATCCCTACAAGTGGTGCGGTTATTCTAATTACCACAGCACAAAATCCTCAAAAGACCCCATGGCTAAATTTGATTGACAGGGAACAGCAATAAAAACCGAAAGCCGCCCGCGGGCGGCTTTCGGTTTTTTGCATGTTTATTTCGGGGCTCTGCCCCGTACCCCGCTTAGTACCTTTTTTGAGAAAAAGGTACTAAGAACCCCAAAAAACTTTTTGAAAGGATGATAAGACTATATTGTCAGAATTGCAGGAAACTTTGTTTGGATTTATGCTAAGTACAGCCATACTGAGTTCTGTGCAGTCTTCTGGGAACAGACCCATACCCCTTTTTCAAAGGTTTTTGAAGATTGTCAAGGGAATTTTTGGGGCAAGTCCCTTGACCGGGGTAAGGGGCAGAGCCCCGGCAGAGCCCCGGCAGAGCCCCGCATATCCATATATAAAAGCAAACAGCCTGCCGGATGGCAGGCTGTTTGTGTTTTACTGTTTATCAAAGACCTTTTTTGCTTCTGTCCATATGCTCAAGCTCGGTTTCGTTTATAGTGCAAACGCGGCCGGGCAGGGGCAGCAGCTTTTCGCTGATGACATCGATGATACCGTCAGCCTGCGGGAAGAAGTACTTCTCAAACTCAAAGGCGGGAGTTATCCAGTTGCGTGAACCGAATACCACCGGAGGAGCGTCCAGATAATCAAACGCCATTTCGGTAATATTGGACGCCATATCGCGCATAACGCTTCCTCTGTCGCAGGCGTCGCCTACGATGAGTATGCGTCCGGTCTTCTTAACGCTTTCCACAACCTTTTCATAATTGAAGGGAACGATGGAGCGCGCATCGATTATCTCTGCGGATATGCCGTATTCCTTTTCAAGCTTTTCTGCAGCTTCCATTGCGCGGTACAGCACTGCGCCGATGGTCAGAATAGTTACATCCTTACCCTCGCGCTTCACATCGGGCTCGCCGAAGGGCACTTCGTAGCTTTCGGCAGGTACGCCGCCCTTGTGGAATTCCTCGCCCTTGTCGTAGATTCTTTGGCTCTCAAAGAATATTACGGGGTCTGTGCCGTTGAGGGCTGCCGCCATAAGTCCCTTTGCGTCGTATGGAGTTGCGGGGAAGCATACCTTAAGTCCGGGAATGTGTGCGCAAAGCGCCGTCCAGTCCTGGCTGTGCTGAGCGCCGTACTTGGAGCCGACGGAAACTCTGACTACTACGGGCATTTTCAGTATTCCGGCGGACATGGACTGCCACTTGGAAAGCTGATTGAATATTTCGTCGCCCGCACATCCGATAAAGTCGGCGTACATAAGCTCAACTATTGCCCGTCCGCCTGCCATGGCGTAGCCTACGGAGGAGCCTACGATAGCTGCCTCGGAAATAGGTGCATTGAAGAAACGGTGGTAGGGAAGCGCTTCCGTAAGTCCGCGGTACACCGCAAAGGCGCCGCCCCAGTCACGGTTGTCCTCGCCGTATGCGATAAGTGTGGGATCCTCGTAGAACTTGTCGTAGATCGCCTCGAACAGACCGTCGCGCACACCGTACTGCTTTATCTTGGGCAAAGGCTTGCCGTTCTCGTCAAACGCCCAGCGGCTTCTCTGAGAGAGCTGCTTAACTCTGGGATTGTCCTCCTTGGGTGCAAGCACTTCAGGCTCGCGCTCCGTGTCCATGGAGGGAATATGCTCGTTTGAGAACATTATGGAGGAGATCATATCGGGGGTCTTGTCAAGATCCATTCTGGGGGAGATGTCAAGGTCCGTCGCAAGAGCGCAGATCTTGGTAACTCTCTTAATAATGCTTTCCTCGATTGCGGCGAATTCGTCATCGGTGGCGATGCCGCCCTCTACCATCTTTTTGCGGTATGCCGCGATGGGGCAGGCGTTTGTCCATTCCTCGATTTCCTCTGCGCTTCTGTAAGTAGAGGAGTCGGAGGGGGAGTGTCCGCTGACACGGTATGTAGCAACCTCAAGCAGAGCGGGTCCCTTGCCCTCGGTGAGCAGCTTCTTCTTGCGGGTGGTAGCGTCGATGACTGCAAGAGGATCATAGCCGTTTACCTTTTCCGCGTGGAGCATTTCAGGATTGAAGCCTGCTCCCAGACGGGCTGCAACATCCCAGCCCATGGTCTCGCCGCGGGTCTGACCGCCCATGCCGTAGAAGTTGTTGAACACATTAAAGAGAATGGGCATTCCGCCGTCGTCATACTTGCCGTCCATGCCCCACAGCTTTGTGATCTGATCCATGGTGGACATATTGATAGCTTCAAGTACGGGTCCGCGTCCCAGAGCGCCGTCGCCGGAGTTGGCAATGACGATACCCTTCTTGTGGTTGCTTCTCTTATAGAGCGCCGCGCCCAGCGCAACGGGTGCCGCACCGCCCACGATTGCGTTATTGGGGAATATGCCGAAGGGAATGAAGAAGGCGTGCATGGAGCCGCCCAGTCCGCGGTTGAAGCCGGTGGTGCGGGCGAATATTTCCGCAAGGGCGCCGTAAAGCAGGAAGTCTATTGCAAGATCCTTAACATCGCCCTTTTTCTCCTGGCGTTCCTCAACTACCTTGAGGATGTTTCCGCCCAGGAATTCTTTCATAATATCGTAAAGCTCGTCATCGTCAAGCTTCTGGATGGAGGAAAGTCCTTTCGCAAGGATCTCGCCGTGGCTGCGGTGAGAGCCGAAGGTGAAATCGTTGATGTCAAGGCAATATGCCTGACCGACCGCGCTTGCCTCCTGACCGATGGACAGGTGTGCGGGGCCGGGGTTGTGATATTCTACTCCGTTATATACGCTCTTGGTCTTTATCTCGTTGAGCATGGTCTCAAACTCGCGGATAATGCGCATATCGCGGTAGATACGCAGAAAATCGTCTTTGGTATAGAGCTTTTTCTCCTGCGCAAGGGTCTTTGAATACTGGCAGAGCGGTATCTTATCAAAGGTAAGATAGCCCTTTTCAAAGGCTTTTTCGGGGCTTATATACTGACTTTTCGGCATGGTGGGTTACACTCCTTTGCTGTATTTTTGTATATGTTTTTATATTCAGATGGTGAACATGGTCTCTCGGATGACCTCGCAGACAGTGGGATGCGGGAACACAAGCTTCTGCACGTCACCGACGCGCTTCTCTCCTGCAACCATTGCCGCCGCACCGTATATGATCTCGGAGGCGTAGGAGCCTATCATATGTACTCCTATTACGGTTTTGTGGTCGTCGTCCACCACAACCTTGACGATGCCGTCGCCGCCCTCTACCTCGGCAACGTATCTGCCGCTGTATCGTAGACTAAGCGTGTGCTCGGAGGCGTTTATGCCCAACTTCTTTGCACTTTCAAGGGTCTCGCCGACGGTGCCCACTTCCGGCTTTGTGTAAATGACGGCGGGAATGGCGCGGTAATCAACCGCGTCCTTTCTGCCCATCATATCGTTTATGCACGCCTCTCCCTCACGGTAAGCGGTGTGAGCCAGCATACTGCGGCCGTTAACGTCTCCCGCCGCCCATATGCCGGGCACGGAGGTGCGTCCGCATTCGGTTGTAACTATTGCGCCGCGCTCTGTTTTGACTCCTGCCTCTTCAAGACCTATGTCCTTTGTTCTGGGGCGGCGTCCGGTGCTTACAAGCACCGCGTCGCAGTCGAACTGAGTCTCCTTGTCTCCTGCTTTGTAAGAAACACATCCGGCGCCGAATTTTCCGCTGACAGCGGTAACGCCTGCGCCGAGGATAAATTTCACGCCCTTCTTTTCAAGGTTGGACTGAAGTATTTTTGAGATTTCGCGGTCTGTGGGACCGGCTATCTTGTCAAGCATTTCAATGACGGTGACTTCGCTGCCTACCGTGTTGAAATAAGACGCGGTTTCAAGTCCGATAACACCGCCGCCTATGACGCACAGCCTTTTGGGCACAACTCTTATGTCAAGAATCTCGCGGTTGGTCATGGCAAGTCCGCTTTCTACGGCTTCTCTGAGGCCGGGGATGGGAGGCACGGACGCCTCGCTTCCCGTGCAGATAAGCAGGCGCTTTGCGGTGTAGTCATTGCCGTCGCAGGTTACGGTAAAGCCCTCTGAGCTTTTTCCTTTTATTACGGCGGTCTTGTTTATGACCTCAACCTTTGCGGAGCGCATTTTTGCGCCGACTCCGCCTACAAGTGTTTTTACCACTTTATCCTTACGGTCGACTACTGCGGCGTGGTCTATGGAAGCTCCGGAGACGGTTACGCCGAAGGGTGCGCCGTGGATCGCGCTTTCGTAAATTTTTGCCGAATTCAGAAGGGTCTTTGTGGGGATACAGCCTTCGTTGAGGCAGACGCCGCCCAGGGCTCTTTCCTCAAAAAGCAGTACCTTCATTCCTTCGTGGGAGGCGCGCTCCGCGGCGTTATAGCCTGCGGGACCTCCGCCCATAATTATAAGATCGTATGCCATATCGCGCCTCACTTTGCAAGCAGCAGCCCGAAGTTCTCAAGGGCGGTACACAGCGCTTTCAGGAATTTTGCGGCGGGTGCGCCGTCTACAGCGCGGTGATCAAAGGTAAGGGACAGACCCATTGCGGGATAAACCGTACCGTCGTCGCGCAGTCTGTTGACGGTTGCGCAAACGCCCAGTATTGCCACCTGGGGCGGGTTAATAACGGGGGTGAAGCTCTCTACTCCCAGACTGCCCAGATTTGTTACGGTAAAGCTTGCGCCCGACATTTCGTCGGGGGTAAGGGCACCGTCCCTGGCTTTTGCCGCCGCAGCCTTGTTGCTTGCGGCAAGCCGGCTGAGAGACAGGGTATCTGCGGCAAATATTGTAGGAACGAGAAGTCCGCGCTCCGTATCAACCGCAAGACCCAGGTTTGCGTGCTTATATATGCGCAGTGTATTATCCGTAAGAGTGGCGTTTATTGCGGGATGCTCGGGCAGCACTCTGGATACTGCGTACATTACCATATCGTTAAGGGAAATCTTAGAAAGCCCCATAGCTTCCGCGCCTGCTTTGAGCTGCTTGCGGTATTCAAGAAGCGCAGTAGCGTCAAAGGAAGCGTTAAGGGTAAGCTGTGCCATTTCGGACAGGGAAGCGTGCATGGAGCGTGCGATTGCACGGCGTACTCCGGACATGGGTACTTCCTCGTACTCTGCAAGGGAAGCCGCGGGAGCTGCGGGTACTGCGGCTTCTGCAGGCTGCTCTGCATCTTTGGCGGCTGAGATCTTTCCTGCAAGGAAGTCTTCAACTGCCGCAACGGTGCCGACGGCGCCTTTGTCGAGAGCGGCGTTGATGTCGCGCTCTATAATGCGTCCGTGGGGGCCTGTTGCGCTGACGCCGGTCATATCGACGCCTGTTTTAAGCGCAAGGTTTTTCGCTCTGGGAGAAATTTTAATTCTCTCGCCTGCAACTGCGGGGACTCCCGTGACCTCAGCCGCGGGTGCGGCAACTGCTGCGGCTTTCGCTTCGGGCGCCGCCTCATTTTCTGCGGGGGATACGCTGTCTTCTTTTTCGGCTCCGAGAGAGGAAACATCCTCGCCTGCGTCTCCGATAAAGCATACGGTATCAAGGCAGGGGACAACATCGCCCTCCTCAAACATTACCTTAAGCAGGGTGCCGGAAAAGAGAGACTTTTCATCGAATGCCGATTTGTCGGTTTCGTATGAAAACAGTACATCTCCTTCGTTTACGGCGTCCCCCGGCTTTTTATGCCACGCCGTTATGATGCAGGACTCAACACTCTGACCCTGGCGGGGCATAATTACTGGATTTGCCAAACTGATCATTCCTTTCGTTATGTATTATTTTTAATTATTTGTTTCTGATATATCGATGACCCGTACTCCCGCACTGTCAGCCGCGCTGAGCAGGGACGGGGGCAGGGGTGCGTCGCATATAAGGCAGTCCACATCTTTCAAGTCGCAGAAGGTATATGGCAGGCTTCTGTCAGCCTTTGATATATCCATAAGCATTATGACATATCTCGCCTTTTCCACTACGGCGCGCTTCAGCTCGCATTCGTTATAGTTGCCTCCCGTGAAGCCGCTGGCCGCGGAGAGACCCGAGGGGCACAGAAACGCGGTGTCTATATTTATTTCCGAAAGAAAGCGCATAGCCTGAAGTCCCGACACGGACTGATAATCGTGGTCAAGTCTGCCGCCTACAAGGTTTACCGCCGGCTGTCCTATGCGGCACAGCTCAAGGGCGGTGACGGGACTTGTGGTGGTAAAGGTAAAGCGCTCGTTGGGGATATACTGCACCATCTGCTGTACTGTCGTTCCGGAATCGAGGAATATGGAGCGACCCACCTCAAGCATATTTGCCGCTTTTCGGGCAATGCTGATTTTTGAGCGGACATTTTCGTTCATGCGGCTGGCGTACGCCTCGTCCGAGGCTTCGGTGATGAAGCGCATACTGCGCGCTCCGCCTCTGACCTTTACGGCGTCCCCACGCTGTTCAAAATAGTCAATGTCGCGGCGCACCGTCATCTGTGAGACATCCGGAAACATAGCGAAAAGCTCGTCGTATGACACGAAGGCTTTTTCCGTCAGCACCGCGCGTATTTTTTCACGCCTGTCTTTGAACATATGCGCGCGCTCCTTTCTTTTTTCGTCTGTATCATCCTTTGCCGTACGGATAAATTATATCACCGAGCCGCATTTGTGTCAACAGAATTCACATAAAAAGTGTGAATTTTCACATAAAAAATGTGAAAAGAACGTGAAATTCACATTATTGAATTGCGGGACGTTTTTCACTTTTCCGTCATATTGGCTGCGGCGGCAAAAATTGTTTTGCAAAAAACGGCAAAAAAGCCGCAAAAGTATATGTTTTCAAATTGACTTTTGTGCAAGTTAACTGTATACTGATAGTGATAATATTTATGTATAATGAAAGGCATGGTCACGTAAATGTCTCACCTTAAAGGTATATCTGTTCCTCACAGGAAGAACACGGCCGAGTCGGCTCCCGTGCAAATGGGAGCGCCGACGGTGGCATATTACCCCACGGTACAGCACATCGGTGCGCCGGCAGTTCCCGTTGTTAAGGCGGGGGACGAGGTTTTTGTGGGCACACTTATTGCCGAAGCCGGGGGCTTTGTTTCCTCCCCCATTTATTCCGGAGTTTCCGGAAAGGTAAAATCGGTGGACGGCACGCTTCAGCCGTCGGGAGCTTTTGTTCCTACTGTTACGGTGGAATGCGACGGCCTCCAAACCGTTGACGGCTCCCTTGCTCCCCCCGATGTTCACGATACGGAAAGCTTTATTGAGGCCCTGCGGCGCAGCGGCGTTGTGGGTCTCGGAGGCGCGGGCTTCCCCACTGCCGTAAAGCTGGGAGTAAAGGATCTTTCGAAAATCGAGCATATTGTGATAAACGGCGCCGAGTGCGAGCCTTATCTTACGGGTGATACCCGCACCATGCTTGACCGAGCCGAGGAGATAGGCGAGGGAATAGAGCTGTGCCGGAAATATCTCGGAGTTTCTTCATTTATTATAGGCATAGAAAAAAACAAGCCGGGGTGTATCCGTGAGATGCGCTCTCTTGCCGCCCGGCACGCGGGTATGCGTGTTACCGTCCTCCCGTCGGTATATCCCCAGGGCGCCGAAAAGGTGCTGGTTTATAACACAACAAAAAGGATGATAAAAGAGGGGCAGCTCCCCATAGATCAGGGTGTTATCGTTATAAATGTAACAACCCTTGCCTCCGTTGCCCGATATATAAAAACCGGTATGCCCCTTACGGAAAAGTGTGTAACCGTTGCGGGCGGAGCTGTGGCAAAGCCGCAGAATGTTATCGCGCCTATCGGTACTCCCGTGGGGGAGGTGTTCGATTTTTGCGGCGGCTTTAAGTCGGAGCCCTACAAGCTTTTGTACGGCGGCCCCATGATGGGTATTGCCATTGCGGATAAGTCTGCTCCCGTGCTGAAGCAGACCAACGGACTTATTGCTCTTACAAAGGATGAGGCGGCAGTGCGCCCCACCACTCCATGCATACGCTGCGGGCGCTGCACCAATGTGTGCCCGCTGGGACTTGCTCCCGTGGCTATTGCCGCGGCAAATGACGCAACCGACATGGAGGCGCTGGAAAAGCTGAAAGTAAATCTCTGTATGGAATGCGGCTGCTGCAGCTATGTATGTCCCGCAAAACGGCCTCTCGTTCAGCAGAACAAGCTGGCTAAGGCGTCCCTGAGAGATTGGCAGAATAAGAAAAAAGAGAAGGAGACAGACAAAAAATGAGTAAACTAAATGTTTCCGTCTCGCCTCATATAAGAAGCGGAGTTACTACCACAGGCATAATGCTTGACGTTATTATCGCTCTGCTTCCTGCGTTTGCCGCGTCTGTATGGCTTTTCGGCGCACGCGCCCTTTACATTACCGCCATATGCGTGCTGACCTGCGTTCTGGGTGAGCTTGCTTTTGAACTTATCACAAAGCGTGAGCTTACGGTGGGAGATCTGTCGGCGGTGGTTACCGGAATGCTGCTAAGCTTTAACCTGCCCGTGGACATTCCCGAATGGCAGGCTGTTATAGGAAGCCTTATTGCAATAGTTGTAGTAAAGCAGCTTTTCGGCGGCATCGGCTGCAATTTTGCAAATCCCGCGCTGACTGCAAGAGTTATAATGCTTTTGTCCTTTGCCCAGACTACCGCTTTTACCGCTCCCCGCGGAGCTGATCTTGTAGGTGGTGCAACTCCTCTTGCGCTTATTGCGCAGGGGGATGAGGATAAGCTGCCTACTCTGTTCAAGATGTTTATCGGCGAGAGGGCAGGCTCTATGGGAGAAACCTGCGCCATAGCGCTTATAGTCGGCTTTATATATCTTCTGTGCAGAAAAGTTATTACATGGCACACTCCCGTGGTATTTGTGGGCACCGTGTTCCTGCTTTCGTTTTTAACCTCGGATTTCAGCCTTGAAGCCGCTATGTATCAGGTGCTGGGCGGCGGACTTCTTCTGGGCGCAATATTTATGGCTACCGACTACTCCACCACGCCGCCTACCAAATGGGGCAAGGTTCTGTTCGGCCTCGGCTGCGGACTTCTGACCTTTACAATACGCCGCTTCGGAAGCTATCCCGAGGGCGTGTCCTTTGCCATTCTGTTTATGAACATCCTGACGCCGTATATTTCAAAGCTGACGGCGCGCAGACCTGTGGGAGGTGTAAAGGCAAAATGAAAAAGGATTATATCAAGAGCATTGCGGTGCTTGGCGCCATTTGTCTTGTTATTGCCGCGCTGCTTGCTACGGTGAATTACTTTACCGCTCCCGTTATAAAGGAAAATTCCGCGGCAAAGGAAAACGCCTCACTTTCCGAGGTGCTTCCGGGTTCAAAGAGTTTCAAGGCGGAAAAGCTGCCGGACGGCGCGGCTGAAAGCGTGACCGGAATCTACACTGACGAGGGCGGCGCCGGGTATGCCGTGACGCTTTCCACCTCCTCCGCTTATTCCGGAAGTCCCATGACCTTTACTCTGGGCGTTGATTCTGAGGGAAAAGTGGTGGGAGTTAAGATTACCAACTATTCCGAAACCAAGGATTTCGGTTCGGACTACCCCGACGGCTATATCGGTGCTGACGCCGGCAGCGCGGGGGATGTGAATCTTGCGGCGGGAGTTACCTACTCCTCCACCGCCTTCAGAGAAGCGGTCTGCGACGCCCTTGAGGCGGTAGATATGATAAGGGAGGGGCGAGGCTGATGTCTGTGTGGAAGAATTTTATCAAAGGAATTATTAAAGAAAACCCCGTGCTGGTGCTGCTGCTGGGCACCTGTCCCACCCTTGCCATGACCGACAGCGTGTCAAAGGCTTTCGGTATGGGTGTGGCCGCCACCGTGGTGCTTATTTGCTCCAATATGGCTATATCCGCTCTGCGAAACGTTATTCCCGACAAGGTCAGAATACCCTGCTATATAGTGCTTATCGCCGGCTTTGTGACTGTGGTGGAAATGGTGATGCACGCATATCTGCCAGATTTGTACGAGGCTATGGGCGTGTTCCTGTCGCTTATCGTGGTAAACTGCATTATTCTGGGACGCGCGGAGATGTACGCTTCCAAAAACCGCGTGTTTGATTCCGCCGTGGACGCGGTGGGCATGGGCATAGGCTTTACTCTTGCTCTGCTTTGTATGTCCACAGTGCGTGAAATTTTCGGCGCAGGCTCCTGGATGGGTATGGAAATACCGTTTATAAAGGACCACACGGTGGGTATACTCACTATGTCGCCCGGAGGATTCTTCGTGTTCGGCGTGCTTATCGCCGTTGTGAACAAGCTGACCGGACACAGAAAACGCTCCGAGGCAGGGGGATGTGCCGGATGCCCCGGCGCCGCGCTGTGTATGAAAAACGGCTGCTCCGAGAGAGAGGGGGAGGGTAAATAATGTTTAAGGGACTTATTGTTATTATCCTGACCTCCATAGTTGTGGACAACTATGTGCTTACGAAATTTTTGGGTATCTGTCCTTTCCTGGGCGTTTCCAAAAAGGTGGGACCGGCCTGCGGCATGGGCATTGCGGTGACTTTCGTCATGCTTCTTGCCACCGCGGCTACCTATCCTATATACTACTATCTGCTGGCGCGCTTCGAGCTTGAATATCTGCAGACTATCGTATTTATTCTTGTAATTGCCTCTCTTGTGCAGCTTGTGGAGATAATCCTTAAAAAGTATATCCCCTCCCTGCACAAATCCCTTGGTATTTATCTGCCCCTAATTACCACAAACTGCGCAGTTCTGGGCGTTGCTTCCAACAATATTAGCGACGGCTATGTATTTATCGAATCAATGGCCTCATCATTGGGCTGCGGTCTCGGCTTTCTTCTTGCCATGGTGCTGTTTGCCGGTGTGCGCAGCAGAGTGGAGGCGGCAAATCCGCCAAAATGCTTCAGGGGTATGCCCATAACGCTTGTAAGCGCTTCCATCGTCGCTCTTACCTTCTACGGTTTCCAGGGCGTTATCGAAAATCTGTTTGCATAAGGGGGGAATTCATATGCTTGAAGCTATTCTGATACCTACCCTGTGCGTAACGGGTATAGGACTTGTCTGCGCGGCGGTACTTGTTATTGCCGCAAGATTTATGTCCGTTCGGGAAAACGAGCTTGAAAAAAAGCTGAGGGAATGTCTGCCCGGTGCAAACTGCGGAGCCTGCGGCTTTTCCGGCTGTGACGGCTATGCAAAAGCTTTGGCTGAAAATCCGGAGACGAAAACAAATCTGTGTATTCCCGGCGCCGACGCGGTTTCAAAGGAAATATCCGATATTCTTGGCAGGGAATTTGCCGACACGGTAGAGCAGGTTGCCACCGTGCGCTGCAGCGGCGATTGCCGGAACACGGACACAAAGCTTGACTATCACGGCATTGACACCTGTCAGGCGGTCAAAATGATGTACAGCGGCGACGGGATGTGTCCCTGCGGCTGTCTCGGCAGAGGAGACTGCGCACGGGTGTGCCCCGAGGACGCCATATGCGTTGACAGAGGACTTGCGCAGGTGGATTTCCGCAAGTGCATCGGCTGCGGACTTTGTGCCGCTGCCTGTCCTCAGCGAATTATCAGTATGATGCCCGATGTAAAGCGTCAGGTGGTGTCATGCAGCAATACGCAGAAGGGCGCTGTTGCCCGCAAAAACTGCAAAAACGCCTGTATCGCCTGCGGCAAGTGCGAAAGAAACTGTCCTGAGGGGGCAATTACCGTAAAAGACAATCTTGCCCGCATTGACTATGACAAATGCTCCGGCTGCGGAAAATGCTCCGAGGTCTGCCCCGTGGGATGTATCCGCACTGCGGACTATTCGGGCAAGCACAGGCAGAAGTCCTGTGAAAATGCCTGAATGGGGCGGGACTCTGCTTTGAAAAACAGAAAAAGGCGAAACGATATAATTCTTGCCGCCGGTCTTATTGCCGCCGCGTCGGTTGCGGCGCTTGTGATGTATCTTGCCGCAAAACCGGGGGACTATGCCTTGGTTACGGTGGGCGGCAAAGAGTGGGGCAAGTACCCCCTTGACAGGGACGCGGATGTGGTAATCTCCACGGAATACGGCGAAAACAGGCTGGTGATAAAGGACGGTGTGGCTTTTGTAACCGAAGCGGACTGTCCGGACAAGCTGTGCGTGCGTCAGCATTCCGTGAAAAACGGGGGCGAGGCTATTGTGTGTCTGCCCAACAAAATGACCGTCAGAATCGTATCGGACAAAGATATTGTTGATATAGCGGGGTAGCGCGGTGAAAGATAGTCGGAAAGGTATGAGAGGGGGCGCGGCGCTTTGCGCAAAGAAAAAAGAAAGCTGATGTCGCCCCGCACGCTGTGCTTTCTGGGTATGGCTGCCTGCGCTTCCATGATGCTTTCCTATGCGGAAAGCTTTATACCCTTCGGTCTGCCGGGTCTGAAGCCGGGACTTGCAAATATTTTTACCGTGTTTATTCTGTACCGTATCGGCGCGCCGTACGCTTTTGCCGTGTCGCTGGTCAGGTGCTGTCTTACGGCGCTTTTGTTCGGCAACGCCGTAAGTCTGTGGTACAGCCTTGCGGGGGCGGCGCTGAGCCTTGCGGTAATGCTTCTTCTGAAGCAGACCTCGGCCTTTTCTCCGCTGGGAGTCAGCATTGCAGGCGGTGTCTGCCACAACGCGGCTCAGCTTGCGGTTGCGGTTGCCGTCACGGGAGTTCGGGAGATCGTATGGTATATACCTCTGCTGGCTTTGGGCGGCACCGTTGCAGGCGTTATCGTTGGCGCCGCGGCGGGAATTATGCTTAAAAAATTGGAAAAATTCAAAATAAAATAGACAGAAACAGAACAGAAACAGAAATTCTTTTGTAAAAGCTCCGCAAAAACAGTAATACTGTCATTAAATGTACAACAAGAAGGAGTCATATAATGAAAAACGAATCTGCCCGTATGACTAAAAAAAGCATTGCCCTGATTGCGATTGCAGGCGCCGTGCTGTGGCTTTGTGCTGCCGCCGCTGCTTTTTTCAGCGGGCGGTTTTTGTATGAAGAAAAGGTCAAGCGGGATTTTATCGTTCAGCAGGAAAAATGGCTTAACACCCTCGATGAGTACGAAGAGTGCAGGGACAGTCTTTACGAAAAGACTGTTTTCGGCTTTTCCCGCAATGCCTCAGCCAATGATGTAGGGCTGTCCTATGACGAGTATATGACCGCCGAGGAGATAGGTGCGTATGAATCTCCAAACGCAGAGTTCAACAGCTACTATTACTTTGCTCAGCTTGAAGAGGATGCGCAGCTTTTATATAAAGCGTACGAGTACGCTTTCGACAACTACGAAAGCGTTATGTTTGTGGATGACGGGATAATCAATCTTGAACAGACGGACTATGTTAAGGTCTACCGCTTCTTCCTTTTGGACAGCGCGCTTGCAGAGCAGAATATACATTTAGGCAGCTACGGTGTCACCTTCGGCGCATATGCCGAGCGGGTATACGGTGACGAAAGGTTCGGTGATATAACCGTAACAAAGCGGGGCAGCAGAACAGACCTTGAGGAATTTGCCCATATGTCTCCCGAATGCAGGGAAATGAGCATAAAAAAAGCACGGGAGATCGCCGCAAAGGCACCGGATTATATGTCGGAACTTGAGAAGGCAAAATACCTTTACAGGTATTTCTGTAAAGACCTGACCTATGTAGACGGTTACGACGGCACGGAGAGGGTATACGATACTTTGTATAACAGAGAAGGGCAATGTGACGGCTTTTCTAACGCCATGTCCCTTATTTACAGCGCCGCGGGCATAAAATGTGCCGAAAAAATCACCGATTATCACACATGGCTGTGCTTCTGCGCCGACGGGGTATGGTATAACGCCGATCTTACATATGACTGCATTTACAAGGACAATTACCGGTTTGATGCTTTGCAGGTAGGCTTCGGCTTTTCCGACAGATATTTGTACGACAAAGTATATTACTCCGAAAATGCTCCGTCGTGTGAAACCGAGCTGGTTTATGCCGACTGCATTGCCGTTGAAACTGCGGATGCGGCAAGTGCGGTGCGCGCACTTCAAAAATCCTATGCGGCAAACGGCAGCTACGGTTGTGTCAGCATGGATAAAAGCATATATCCGGCTCTGCTGAATTCTCTCGGGGCATATGCAAGCTCCAATTGGATAGAGGGATTTCCCGAGTATTATTATCTTGTCGGATATGAGCTGGGGGATACTGCCGTGATTTTTGTAGTGGCGTGATTTGTGTGCTTTGTCCGTTTTCGGCTTGGCTGTATTGACTTGAAAGGAGCTTTGTAATGAAAAAAGTGCCTGTCCCCGTGTCGAAAAAGCTGATTGCGGTGCTGGCGGCTGTCGGCGCCGTGCTGTGGCTGGCTGCTGCCGCTGCCGCAGCTTACTGCGGGCGGATTTTATATAAGGAGAAAATCAAGTGCGATTTTCTTATTCAGCAGGAAAAATGGCTTGATACGCTTGACGATTACAGAGCCGTCTGCGCCGGATATGAAAACGCCGGGGTGTTTTGCTTTGCCGAAAAATTTGAACAGGATGAGAACGGAAAAACGGTATACGAGCAGACAGTCAGCGCCGAAGCTATTGCAGAGTATGAATCCGTTTATTCCGACTTCAACAGCTATTACTATTATGACAAACTTACTCCCGGCGAGCAGTTGCTGTATAAGGCGTACGAGTATGCAAGCGATAACTGTTTCGGGTGCATATTTGTTGACAATGACGCGGTTGATCCGTCTGTGGATTATGTGCGTGTTTCGATGTGCCTGTCCTTGGACAGCGCAGTAATAAGCCAGAATCTGTGGATGTCAAACAACAACTACAAAGAGGGCGTTGCAAATTCCGACAGAGCTGATATTACATATGATGACGAGATTTACGGCAGTATTACGGTAAATAAGCCGGGATACCGCTCTGTTGTGTATTCTTTTTCCGAGGTTTCTCCGGACAGAAGGGCCGAAAGCATTGAAGCGGCACGCAGGATTGCGGAAAGCGCGCCGGATATTACGGACGAGCTCGAGCGTGCAAGGTATCTTTACGTAACGCTTTGCGACAGTATTACATACGATTTGGATTATGCCGGTGATGACGAGCTTTACGATACGCTGGTAAACCACAGAGGACGGTGTGACGGGTTTTCAAATGCTCTGTCGCTGATTTACAATATAGCAGGCATTACCTGCGCGGAAAAATTAACCTATGATCACACATGGGTCAGCTTCTGCGCCGACGGAGTCTGGTATAACGCCGATCCTACATATGACTGCCACTATGATTACGAAATAGCTCCCCGTGCACTGAACATCGGATTCGGCTTTTCCGACGCATATACAAGGGGAGCGTATCGTTATGAGAATATTGCACCTGAATGTACCGGAAATACTTTATTTGCAAACTGTCGGGTCGTAGCCACCGACGAAATAGAAAGCATAATGGATGTTATGGTAGAGTCTATTGCCGAGAACGGCGGCCTGTACGGCTTTGTGCAAATATCCAAGGCCGATTACCGGGATGCCCTTAATGCTGTTTTTGAAGGGATAGACAAGTGCCCGGACGGTTTTGACCCCGGTATAGATATATATGAGTTCAGAAGCGGATTTTTCATATTTTTGGTTGAACACGAGTTGTACTGAAGTTGAGGGATATACCGCAGTCAAAACTAAAATGTAAACTTTTTGTAAACGGCATTTTGTCTTGTTGCAATATATAAAAATATATGATAAAATAATTAGCACGCGCAAGCGTAAAAAAATAACACACATACGGCTTTACCGCTGCCGGTGCCGCTATGGCTGCAGCGCTTTCCCGTATGGTGGAAAAAACCGAAGGAGGACATTAAAATGTCTGTTGTTTCAATCAAACAGCTTCTTGAAGCCGGCGTACATTTCGGCCACCACACAAGACGCTGGAACCCCAAGATGGCTGAGTACATCTTCACCGAGCGTAACGGCATCTACATCATCGACCTTCAGAAGACCATCAAGAAGTTCGAAGAGGCGTATATGTTCGTACGCGACACCGCTGCAGAAGGCGGCAAGATCCTGTTCGTAGGTACCAAGAAGCAGGCAAGCGACGCTATCCGCGAGGAGGCTGAGCGCTGCGGTCAGTACTATGTAAACGTTCGTTGGCTGGGCGGTATGCTTACCAACTACAAGACCATCAAGACCAGCATCGCAAGACTTCAGAATCTTGAAAAGATGCAGGCTGACGGCACCTTTGATATGCTTCCCAAGAAGGAAGTTGCAGCACTTCAGAAGGAAATGCTCACCCTTGAGCGCAACCTTGGCGGTATCAAGGAAATGGGCGGACTTCCCGACGCTGTATTTATCGTAGACCCCAGAAAAGAGCACAACGCGGTTCTCGAAGCTAAGAAGCTGGGCATCCCCGTAGTTGCTATCGTGGACACCAACTGCGATCCCGATGACGCCGACTATGTTATCCCCGGCAACGATGACGCTATCCGCGCTATCCGTCTTATCTCCTCCGTGCTTGCCGACGCTGTTATCGAGGGCAAGCAGGGCGAGCAGCTCACCGAGGACGCCGAGGCCGAAAAGACCGAGGCTGAGGCTGAAGAGGAAGCTGCCGAGTAATTTCGGCAAAACCGCGGCGGTCAATATGACTGCGCATCTGAATTTAATAAATAAGGAGATTGTATATAATGGCAGCTATTACAGCAAAAATGGTTTCCGAGCTCCGTGCAAAGACCAATGCCGGCATGATGGAGTGCAAAAAGGCTCTTTCCGAGGCTAACGGCGACTTTGACGAGGCAGCAAAGATTCTGCGCGAAAGAGGACTTGCAGGAGCTGCAAAAAAAGCAGGCAGAATCGCAGCAGAGGGCGTTGTTGACATTATGGTTGACGGCGACAAGGCTGTTATCATCGAGGTAAACACCGAAACAGACTTTGCTACAAAGAACGACGTGTTTAAGGAATTCCTTACCGGAGTTGAAAAGGCAATTCTTGCAAATAATCCCGCTGATGTTGACGCGGTTCTCGCTCTCAAATTTGACGAAAACATCACCGTTGACGAGAGACTTAAGGAAATGATCGGTTCCGTTATCCGCGAGAACATGAGCATTCGCCGTTTTGCCGTTGTTGAGGGTACCACCTCCACATATGTTCACGGCGGCGGTGCCGCAGGCGTTATTGTTAAGTTCAATGCAGACGACGCTGCAAAGTCCAATGCAGGCTTTGCAGAGTTTGCAAAGAACATCGCTCTTCAGATCGCAGCAGGAAATCCCCCCTCTTACGTAACCCGTGACCAGGTGCCCGCGTCTGCTGTTGAAGAGGAAAAGCAGGTTATTCTCAACACCATCAAGAACGATCCCAAGAACGCCAACAAGCCCGACGCTATTCTCGAAAAGATGGTACAGGGCAAGATCGGCAAGTTCTATGAGAGGGTTTGCCTTGTTGACCAGGCATATGTTAAGGATGACGCTATCTCAGTCGGCAAGTATATTGCCAACTGTGCAAAAGAGTTCGGCGGAGAGATCTCCGTTGACAGCTTCGTTCTTTACGAGATGGGCGAAGGTCTTGAAAAGAAAGAGGACAATTTCGGCGCCGAGATCGCTGAAATGCTTAAGTAATTTCGGATTTGAATATGCAAAAAAGCTCCGGCGGCGGCCGGAGCTTTTTGTGTGAATATGGATATACGATATGGAGCGCTGCCCGAGTCTCCGTTGAGACGGAGACCCTTACCCTGCTTAGAACCCCAAAAAACTTTTGGAAAAGGGATTATACGGTAAATGTCGGATTTGCAGAAAATTTTGTTTAGCTGTATATACAGTAAAGCAAAACCTTGGTTTGTGCTGATTTATAAGTAACAATCACATTCCTTTTTCCGAAGTTTTTGAGGATTGTTAAGGGACTTTTGGGGGCAAGTCCCTTGACCGGGGGAAGGGGGCAGAGCCCCGTGTTTTCGTCCGATGCCGGTATGCGGGGCAACGCCCCGATCTACTTTATAATCGAAGCGTATTTCAGTATGCGTTTGTTTGAGGAGAACAGAGAAATGAGGATTGCTGCAAGGACTATGGCGACTGCCGCCTGGAGGCTGTTTCCGGGGATATCGGCAACTGCCACGGAGCGGTCGTAAAGGAACAGCTCAAACAGAAAGTATCCGCCTACCATTATGATTTCGGAGGCAATGGCGCAAACTATGGACATAACGGTGCGAAGCACAGCTTTTTTGAATACGAACATTCTGAAAAGGAGTCCGAAGCACAGCGCCACAAGTCCTTTTATAACGAAAGTGGCAGGCGCATATATTACATAAGACAGTATCACATCGGAAAGAGCAGAGCCCACAGCCGCCGCAAGAGCACCCCAAAAGGGGCCTGCAAAGAATGCGGTACACATAACCACGGCGTCGCCGAGATTTGCATATCCGTTGCCGGGAAGCGGTATATTTATAAGTGTTGCGGCACAGCACAGCGCCGCAAGCATGGCGGCTTTTACAAGAAGCTTCACATTTTTATTCATTTCGGAACCTCCGCGCAAATTTACATTTTATATAATTATAATGGCTTGACATCGGTGTGTCAAGATATTATAATTTATTTGTATTTGCGGAAAAAACGGACTTATTGTCCTGAGCTGAGAGGTATATATTTATGAAAATGGTCAAAGACAAGCAGGTGCTGGTTGCCGCCGATTTTGCCGGCGTTGCGCTGAAAAACGCGGTGGTGGCTCATCTTGAGAAAAACGGCTGGACTGTTACGGACATCGGAGTAAAAACCGTTGACGAGAAAGACCCCGAAATGTTCCACCGCATCGGTCTGCGCGTAGGTGCGAAGATTGCCGAGAGAGAGTTTGAGCGCGCCGTTATTTTTTGCGGCACTGGCATGGGGATACATATTGCGGCTTCAAAGTGTCCTCATGTTCACGCGGCTTGCGTTGAAAGTCCCCATGCAGCACTGCGCGCCATTACGGGCAACAACGTAAATGTGCTTGCTCTGGGCGGACACTGGATCGGTCATAATCTGGGTATTGAGATAGTTGACCAGTACCTGTATCACGATCTGGGCGATGGCTATGAATGGTGGCCTAATTTTTACGAGTTCCACAAGCTTGCTTACGACGAGCTTGACAGTTTTGACTATGAGACTTTTAAGGCAAACGGCTTTACTTTCCCCGACGCGGTGACCATTCCCCTTGATGACTGCGAAAAGCCCGACGAGCTTAAGAGCCTGTAAATAGGTATCGGCAATGCACTGTTATGTCTTCGCAAACGGCAAAGCGGCATTTACAGCCGCTTTGTCTCGGCGGAGACATTTTTTGTATATTTGGTACATGAGGTAAAATGTGAAAGAACTGGACAGAATTCCCCGTGAGGTATATGCCGAGGCGGAAAAATTCGGCGTCTTCGAAAGAGACATTCTGGCCGCCGCGGCGTCTGACAGAAGCAGGGACGGCATATATTGCGACAACTGGATACTGGTGACCCGGGATGAGCTTTTGCTGCTTGGCGGCATAGATGTGGTGGAGCCGGATGAGCGCCGCCGCAGAAGCGACCCGAGACGGCTGACGGTTAAGTATTCAAAGATTTCCGCCGAGAGGCTTGACAGAAAAGAGCTTTCCGATTTCAAGACGGAGAAGCTCATATCCGGGTGTATTCTCACCGCCGTTGACAGAGAAAGCCAAAACAGCGTGCTTATAACTTATCTCACCTGCGAAAAGGAAAAGAGCATGGGAGAGCTGTGTGCGTTTCTCAATGAAGAATGTGAGATTGAGACGGGCGGACGCAGCGACGGCGCTCCTCCTGCCCGGCAGGGCAGGGATGCAAGGCGCAAAGGGCCCGGCGGACCCGGAGGGCCGGGTGGTCCCGGGGGAGAACCTGGCGGCGGGGATGAATTGTACTGTCCCAAATGCGGCAGAAAATATCCCGACCCGAGAACCGCCATTTGTCCGCACTGTGTAAGCCGGGCAAGCGTGGTGGAGCGGCTTATGGGCTTTGTTAAAAAATACCGCGTAAGCGTTTTACTGATACTCTTGGCAATGGGACTTACCAGCGCTCTCAGCGTCATATCTCCTTATGTAAGCTCCCAATTCTTCTACGATCAGGTGCTGACAGTGGGCGGCGAGTTCTACGGACAGGTGGCGCTTGTCATATTTATTATAGTAAGCCTCAAGGTGCTGTCGCTTTTGGTGGAGATGGTATCAAATATTATTACAGCCAGAGTGGTTCCCAAAATCGTTTACGATCTGAAAGAGACGATCTTTTCCTCTATTGAAAAGCTGTCTCTCAGCTATTTTACAAACCGCAGAACGGGCGCACTCATGAATCAGGTAGGCGGCGACGCCAACACTATATACTGGTTTTTCGTCGAGGGACTGCCCTATCTTATTGTCAATGTGGTGCAGACTCTTGCAGTGGCGGTCATAATGTTCTTTATCGACTGGCGGCTGTCTCTTGTTGCTGTGGCGTTTTGCCCGGCGGCATTCTTTGCTGTAAAATGGCTGTACGGGGTTATGAAAAAGCTTAATGCCAGACGCTATTCCGCGTCCCGCAGTATGAACGGCATGCTATCCGATGTGCTGGGCGGCGTGCGTGTGGTAAAGGCTTTTGCCCGTGAAAACGAGGAGATCGACCGCTTTGACAAAAAAAGCGGAGACCTTGCAACGGCTGACAAAACCGCTACCTCTTTTGAAACGGTTATGTTCCCCTGCGTAACCTTTATGTTTGTAATAAGCTCAGTGCTGATAACGGGTATCGGGGGCTGGCTGGTCATAAAGGGTATGCTGACATACGGCAAGCTATTATCCTTTACCGCATATGCCGCCATGCTTTATTCTCCCATGGTATTCTTTGTGAATATTACGCAGTCAATAACCAACTGCTTCAACGCCACATACCGACTTATGGAGGTTATGGACGCCGAGCCGGAGGTTAAAGAAAAGGCAAATGCCGAAAACGTTGGAAGGGCTGACGGCAGAGTTACCTTTGAAAATGTCTGCTTCGGTTATGACAAGAGCAGGCGGGTAATTGAAAATGTTTCCTTTGACATTGAAGCCGGCAAAAAGATAGGTATTGTGGGGCATACGGGCGCGGGAAAATCAACTCTTGCCAATCTGCTTATCCGTCTGTACGACCCCGACGAAGGGCGGATCCTTATAGACGGGCGCGATGTGCGCGAACTTTCTTTTGAAACGCTTCGTAAAAACATAGCCATAGTATCCCAGGAAACATATCTGTTTCAGGGTACCATACTTGACAATATCCGCTATGCCGCACCCGACGCCACTCTCGACGAGGTAATATGTGCTTCCAAGGCCTCCGGCGCTCACGATTTTATTGTAAAGCTTGAGGACGGGTATTCCACCCGTCTCGGCTGGGGCTACAAGGAGCTTTCCGGCGGCGAGCGGCAGAGAGTGTCAATTGCCCGCGCCATTCTGAGAAACCCGCGTATACTTATTCTGGACGAGGCCACCAGCGCTATGGACACGCGCACGGAGCGCGCTATTCAGGAGGCTCTTGAAAAACTGACGGAGGGCAGAACCACGATAATGATAGCGCACCGTCTGTCCACTCTCCGTGACTGCGACAGCCTTTTGGTAATTGAGCACGGAAAAGTGGCGGAGTCCGGCACGCACAGCGAGCTTATCAGGCAAAAGGGAATATATTACAAGCTTTACACTCTGCAATACGAGGCTCTCAAAAACGCGGGAGTCGAGGAATGAGGTGACGGAATATGGAAATAACAACAGATAAAAATGATAAAGCGGAAAACGGTGAAAAAATAACCGGACTTTTTGAGGCGGCGGGGGTCGTATATCTGGACTTCGGCAATTGCCGATTTGTAAAGCACGGCGACTTTCTCGGAGCGGAAATCTCTGTGGGAGAAGCGAAAAGCTACGGCAGAGTGTGGCTTCACCGCTCTTTTCCCTATGAATTGCCTGAAAACTATATTTCCGTTCAGGACGCGGACGGGGAGGAAATAGGGCTTATCCGCTCTCTTGACAGCTACGGTGAGGAGCAAAAGGCGCTTATCGGAGCGGAGCTTGCAAGGAAATACTATACGCCGAAAATCGAAAGGATACTGTCCCTCAAGGAAACTCACGGCACTTCTTTCTGGAAGTGCCTGACTGACGCGGGGGAACTGAGCTTTACGCTTCAGGACACCTCTCGGAGTATATCGAAGGTGGGAGGAGACGCGGCAGTGATTACCGATATGTTCGGTAACAGATACCGAATTGCCTCCCTTAAAGGGCTTGACAAAAAAAGCATGAGAAAGCTTGAGATTTATCTGTAAAAATGAGTGAAGAAAAGACAATAGCAGAAATAGGCTTTGACCTTGACCGCAGCGACGGCGTGCGGCGGGTAGAGGGCAGGGTACGCTTCTTCGGAGACCGCATAGAGCTGAGCCAGGACGGGGAAACCTCGGTCATACCCGCCGGGGATATAAGCGAATACAGGCTGACCCGCGGCGTGGGAAGCGTAATGCTCGAGGCGGTGCAAAACGGAGAATATATACTCATATGCCGAGCGACTATGGAATATGCGGAGATACTCGGCATTTGCCAAAAACGCATGAACGCTTACTTGCGTGGCTCTGCTCCGAAAAAAGAATGGCTGAGCCGTAGCGCCGGCGTATGCCCCAAGTGTCACCGACCCCTGCCGCCGGGCAGCAGCCGATGCCCGCGGTGCGCGCCAAAAAAGCAGTATCTTAGGCGTCTGTGGAAAATGGCGAAGCCTTACCGCGGTCTGATATATGCCTCGGTGCTTATATATTTTATGGTAGCGGGACTCAATATGCTGGCGCCTTATGTAAACCGCATACTTGTGGACGATTATATTAAGGCGGAGACCCTGCCTGTTTTTTCGCAGTATGTCATAGTTGTGGCAATGCTGCTTCTGGTGCAGCTTGCATCAAGACTTCTGACTATGCTGCGCTCCTATCTTCAGGCGGTATCGGCAAATAAGGTTATCGTAATGATGCGCTCCGTAACCTTTGAAAAGGTGGAGCGGATGTCGCTCTCCAAGGTGTCAAAACGCACCTCGGGCGAGCTTATGAACCGGATTACTCATGATACTGCCGATATCCAGCAGTTTATATCAAGCGAGACCGGCACGGCAATTGAAAATATACTTATGCTTGCGGGCATATCGGTGCTGCTGTTTACCTACGACTGGCGGCTTGCGCTGATGGTTTTGATGCCCGCACCGCTGGTCATACTGTCACAGCGGCTGATGTGGAATTTTTTGAGGTCGCGCTACGGCAGGCAATGGACGCTTGGCGCCCGCTCAAATACCGTATTGCACGATATTTTTTCAGGCATACGTGTGGTAAAGGCTTTCGGTATGGAAAAAGCGGAGCACAAACGCTATGATGATGTTATTTACGCCGAAAGCAGAACGCAGGCGGACAATGAGACCCTGTTTGCGGTTATATCGCCAGTTACAAGCTTTCTCATGGGGCTGGGTGAGTTTTTCCTCCTGTATTTCGTGGGTAACCGGATTCTTGACGGCACTATGACGCTGGGAGAAATGCAGCAGTTTTCTTCATATGTTGCCATGATATACGGCCCCCTGCGCTGGATGTCGGGACTGCCCCGCCGTCTCAGCCGCACCATGACCGCCGTGGCTAAGGTGTTTGATGTTATTGACGAGGAAAACGATGTGACGGACAAAGCGGACGCGGTCGATACGGACGCACGGGGCGTAATTGATATTGAAAATGTCAGTTTCGGTTATGAAAGCTCCTCGGAGGTGCTTAAAAACATAAATCTATCAATAAAGCCGGGAGAGATGATAGGCATTGTGGGACGCTCCGGCGTGGGTAAATCCACGCTGATAAATCTTATAATGCGCCTGTACGATCCCGACGACGGTGTCATAAAGCTTGACGGCGTTGATCTGCGGGACATAAAGCAGGAATCGCTGAGGCACAATATGGGCGTGGTGCTTCAGGAGACCATGCTGTTCGGCGGCACGCTTTACCAGAATATTGCCTATGCAAAGCCGGACGCCTCACCGGAAGAGGTCATAAACGCCGCAAAGCTTGCGGGAGTACATAAGTTTGCCGTGAGGCTTCCCGACGGATACGACACCGTCATCGGCGAAAAGGGCTACACTCTGTCCGGAGGCGAGCGGCAGAGGGTGGCTATCGCCCGCGCGCTTTTGCACGACCCGCGCATACTTATTCTGGACGAAGCTACCAGCTCCCTTGACACGGAGACGGAAAAGGATATTCAGGACGCTTTGCAGAAGCTTATCGCGGGCAGAACGACTATTGCCATAGCGCACCGACTTTCCACTTTGCGTAACGCCACAAGGCTTGTGGTGCTTGATCGCGGCACCGTTGCCGAGGTAGGTACTCACAGCGAGCTTATGAAGAAAAAAGGTCTGTACTACGAGCTTGTAATGGCTCAAAGACAGATGTCTAAAATGACAAAGGAAAGCGCGTAGCCGCTATGTGGTGTGAGGACAAGATACATAAAAAACGCAGGGGACAAATGCAATTTGTCCCCTGCGTATATTTTTGTATAAATCAGAATTCAGCGGTGCCCGTGGTTCTGGGGTAGGGAATTACGTCGCGGATGTTTGACACACCCGTAAGATACATTATGATACGCTCAAAGCCCAGACCGAAGCCTGCGTGCTTGGTGGAACCCCAGCGGCGCAGGTCAATGTACCAGTAGTAATCCTCCTCTTTCATATTAAGCTCTTTCATACGGTCAAGCAGCACATCGAGCCGTTCCTCTCTCTGGCTGCCGCCGATTATCTCGCCCACGCCGGGAACAAGCATATCCATAGCTGCCACGGTCTTGCCGTCATCGTTGAGCCTCATATAGAAGGATTTTATCTCCTTGGGATAATCCGTAACGAACACGGGGGAATTAAAAATCTTCTCCGTCAGGTATCTCTCATGCTCCGTCTGAAGATCGCAGCCCCAGCTAACGGGGTATTTGAAGTTCTCGCCGCTTTCCTCAAGAAGCTTTACAGCCTCGGTATAAGTGACGGTCTTGTAGTCCGCGTCGCGCAGAGCGGTGAGCCGCTCCAGAAGCCCCTTGTCCACAAAGCTGTTGAAGAAGTTCAGCTCAGCGGGACAGGTGTCCATAACATGATTGATAATATATTTTATCATATCCCACGCCAGCACCATGTCGTCGTGCAGGTCGGCAAAAGCTATCTCCGGCTCGATCATCCAGAATTCAGCGGCATGGCGCGCCGTGTTTGAGTTTTCTGCGCGGAAGGTGGGGCCAAAAGTGTATATGCTGCCGAATGCCTGAGCAAAAGTCTCGCCCTCAAGCTGACCGGAAACCGTAAGTCCCGTGGTTTTTTTGAAAAAGTCACGGGTATAGTCCACATGACCCTCGGCGTCCCTGGGCGGGTTGTCCGGATCAAGTGTGGTTACGCGGAACATTTCTCCCGCGCCTTCGCAGTCGCTGCCGGTTATAAGAGGAGTGTGAACATACACAAATCCTCTGCTGTGGAAAAAGGAATGGATAGCAAATGCCGCCTCGCTGCGGACTCTGAACACAGCGGAAAACAGGTTGGTTCTGGGGCGGAGATATGCTATCTCTCTCAGATATTCAACGGAGTGGCGCTTTTTCTGAAGAGGGTAGTCGGGGGAGGAGGCGCCCTCCACCTCAACGCTTTCCGCCTTCAGCTCAAAGGGCTGCTTAGCGTCGGGGGTAAGCACAAGGGTGCCGGTAACAACAAGAGCGCTGCCCACATTGAGCCCTGCGATCTCCTGGTAATTTGCAAGCTTTGAATTTTCA
>CAMFEL010000008.1 GCA_945949385.1 uncultured Clostridia bacterium
ATTCGGACTTGAGCGAATGAGAATGATATGCGCACCCTATTTTCTTTGCGGACTTATGGAGGTGCTGACGGGAGTACTGTGCGGACTGGGGCGCTCGGTTTCCCCTACCGTTGTGTCGGTGCTGGGCTTCTGCGGAGTCAGAGTGATATGGATTCTGACCGTGTTCGAAAAATATCACAGCCTGACGGTGCTGTACGCCTCATATCCCATCTCGTGGATCATTTCATTTATCGCACTGTTTGCGGTATATCTATATGTGAGAAAACAGATATTTTCAAAAAAAGCGTGTCAGCAAGGTTAATTTGCTTATTTGTGCTTGGATATATAAAAACCGTGTCCGCCGTGTCACGGGACGGCTTTTGAGTATTTATATTTTGCGCGTCAGGACATAACCTTCTCTGAAACCTGTTGCAAAATGTCCGTTTTCGTGTTAGTATAATATATGTATGTGCCTGCGGACGGCTTCTGTCCGCTGCTGCCGGATCTGTTTTGTCCGGAAAATCGGTTGCACCCGAAATGAGAGGTGAAACAACGGCTTGAAAAGCGTTAATATATATACAGACGGCTCCTGTAAGTCAAATCCCGGTCCCGGGGGCTGGGCGGCTGTTCTTGTGTACGGTAAAACGGAAAAAGAAATATCGGGCGGCGCCGCCGATACCACCAATAACCGTATGGAACTCACCGCTGTGATTTCGGCGCTGAAGCTTCTCAAAGAGCCTTGCCGCGTAACCGTTACCACAGATTCAAAATATGTTTCCGACGGGATCACCAAAGGCTGGGCGGCTTCGTGGAAGTCGCACGGATGGAAAAAATCCGACAAATCCCCGGCGCTTAATCCCGAACTGTGGGACGAGCTTCTTGCACTGTGCAAGATACACACCGTAAGCTTTGAATGGGTGAAAGGTCACGCGGGACATCCGTACAACGAGCGCTGTGATACTATGGCGCAGGCAGAGGCGGAAAAATATAAAAATCCGATTGCCGATATTGAAAAAATCGGTACAGGGTGTTAGAATATATGTAAAATTTGCGAATTTTGATGAATGGCGAAAACCGCAAATGAGAAAGGAATAAAAATCATATGAAAAAGGCAATACAGACGGCTGCGCTGGCGGCGGCTGCTTTAACTGCTGCGGCAATGCTTTTCGGATGCGGCTCCGAAAAAGCTGCGGCTGATACCGTTTGGCGCGATGTTAATTCCGGGATTATAAGGAATAATACTCAAAAGGAAACACCTGCCGAAACTGTTGCAGTCAATGATGAAAACGGCAGGATAATTCTTGTTTCCGATGATGACAGGCTTGTTTTTAAAACAGATAACGGATATGCGGTGTTCATATTCAACGGAAACTATGTGGGCAGCGCGTATACGGTATACAGCTTTTCCGACGGAGTTGCCGCAGATAAGTACATACAGGAAAACGCAACCGATATTATGAGCGACGGCACTGTTATTGATATACAGCGTCAGGAGGAGCTTGTTGTTCTGCGCCTTAATATGTCCGACGGAAAATATATAAAGTATCTGTCGGAAGACCGCGTGGCGGTAGAAAAAGAATATGAAGGCTTTGAGAAGCAGTAACCCTACAACGGAGACAGTACATACATGAATAAGTTGCCCAATACCATATTCAGCCCGGCGGATATTCTGCTGCCGGAGTTTTCCGACAGTCGGGACTGGACGGGATATTCCGTTATTGCCTGCGATCAGTTTACAAGTGAAATTTCCTATTGGGACAAGGCTGAGAAGCTTAGGGGGGATTTTTCCACTCTTGATTTTATTTTGCCGGAGGCATATCTCGGCACCGACAGAGAAACGGCGGGCAAAGCGCGCATTGCCGAAAATATGAAAACCGCCCTGTCAAAGCTTCGCTGTTATGAAAACAGTATGGTCTATCTTGAAAGGACTTTGCCGGACGGCAGAATACGCCGGGGCATTGTCGGCAAAATCGACCTGGAGCAGTACGATTTCACTCCCGGTTCCGCTTCCGCAGTCCGTGCAACGGAAGAAACCGTTACCGAGCGTATTCCTCCCCGTGTGGCGGTGCGCAGAGAAGCCACCGTGGAATTTCCTCATGTAATGATATTTGCGGACGATACAAAGGGTGCCGTAGTACGGCGCGCCTCGGATATTAAAGAATCCTTGCCGGTCCTTTACGATTTTGACCTGATGCTTGGCGGAGGTCATGTTTGCGGCAGACTTATTTCCGGAGAGGCTTTGTCGGAAATATGCGCGGCTGTCTGCGAATACGAGGCAGAGCGCAGAGGGTCTGTTGTATATGCTATGGGAGACGGAAACCACTCTCTTGCCAGCGCAAAAGCTTTCTATGAGGAGCTTAAAGCAAGGCTCGGAGACACGGCGGCGGAGCATCCCGCGCGCTGGGCTCTTGCCGAAATAGTTGATCTGGGCGATGAAGCAATAGAGTTTGAGCCTATATATCGTATTATTTCCGGCTGTGCGGCTCGGGATATGCTTGATGCTCTTGAAGAATCCGTTCGGGTACACGGACCGGGCAGGACGGCGTCTTTTGTGACGGAAGACGGAGAGCGTAATGTGACGCTTCCCGACATTCATCCTCTTGCCATGGGAAGTCTTCAGATGTTTCTCGACGGGTTTATGTCCCGCAACCCCGGCGTAAAATGCGACTATATCCACGGTGCCGACACCCTGAGAGCACTGTGCGGGGGCTGCGGTAATGTGGGATTCCTTTGCGACGGGGTAGAGAAGAGCGAGCTTTTTTCATATGTTTGCGCTCACGGTACTTTGCCGCGCAAAACCTTCTCGATGGGAGAGGCGAAAAGCAAAAGATATTACCTTGAAGGACGGAAGATCGTCAGATAAGTACAAGTTCGGCAAAAGCCGAAGCGTGTAGGCGTTTGCGTAAAAGTTTTAGACAAATGCAGTCGGACTTTATATGCAAACGCCTTTTGTGTTGATTTTTTGCGCAGAACAGGAGCGTCGAGCCCCTTATGTCTGCGGTTGCGGTGGAGAAAAATGCTTCATTTTGTATATAATATATATATTTGCTGCGTTTTCCTTTGTGAAAAAATGCGACAAAACAACCCCCGGTTTTTCGGTATTCATATAATAAATTACAATATACAAAAGAGAATTAGACTTTTCTGACGTAAATGTCACTGTGCAATTTGAAAAATATGGGTAAATTTTTATTTATTTTTTTATAAACTATTGACAATGTGACGGCAAAAAAGTATAATGTAGGTACCAATATTTTAGGAGGTAAGTCCATGAAAAAATTACTTTCCGTAATTGTAATGGTCGCTATGCTTGTAACCGCAATGCTTCCTGCGTTTGCAACCATGGCAGCTGACGCTCTTGCGCTCGGCACCGACGAAGCATATCTTGTCAAGAATGCCGACGGCCTGGGCGAGGCGACAACTAACCTTGCAATTACTGCAAACCCCGGCTTTTCCGATATTTCACTGATGCTGTATTACGATACCGCTAATGTGAGTGTGTCGGCAGTTGAAGCCGCAGATTCGCCGTACTTTGACTATCTGTCTGTCGGTTCCGCTAAAAAGTCCACTCTTGCAGCAGTTAAAAAGCACTTTACCGCTGCGGGCGTCGCTACCGGCGCTACGATATACGGTATGCAGATAGATATAAATGTTGCCAATGTCGATACCGGCGAGCCGATAACGATGACCGACCTGGGCAACATTGCAAACCTCGTTGTTACTTCTGTTGCAGGTTACTCCGAGCTGACTGCTGAATCTTCCGTTGAGATCGGATACTTCTTCATTTCCGCCAACAATGCTGACGGCGTAGATGTTGCATATCCCGCTCCTACAACTATCAGCTTCACTCTTGACCCCTGGGCTTCCTATGTGGAGACCGAGAAGTCTTTTGACACCTTCACCTTTGCAGTAGACGATATGGTTGCATATCAGGGCACTACCAGAGTTGAGGTTCCCGTAAAGATTTACGGAAACGCTGCCAACAATGAGCACGGCTTCTGGACGACCACCCTTCTGTACTACTTCCCGAAGGACATCAAGCTGGTTGATGTTGTTTACAACTCTGCCGAGCTTCCCGCTATCACCGATACTACCTGGAACAAGGACTACTGTCTGAAAGACGAGTATCCCGATAACACCAACTACGTTATCAAGAACGCTTTCGAGGAAGCAGGACTTGACTGGGCGAATATGGATGTTTACTGTACCGTCGTTTACAACGATGTTATCAACGCTGATGAAAGCACGTTGATTGACGGTCTGTACTACAACCTCGTATTCGAGATTCCCGCAGATGCCGCTCCCGGCACTAAGTGGGAAATCAAGATGCTGGGCTCTCAGCAGGATACTGTCGGCTTCGTCGGCGGTACCGCAGCCGAGAACCTCGGACCTATTCCTTACGCAATGGATGACGGTTACATAAAGGTTCGCAGCAAGAACGGTACCTGCGACCATGCAACCACTAACGAAGTTGTTACTGTTGAGCCTACCTGCACCTCTGTCGGCTACAAGAATATCGTCTGCGCAGAATGCGGAGAGATCCTTGAAGCCAACGTTGAGATTCCCATGGCAAATCATCAGTACGAGCCTGTTGTTACAGATCCTACATGTACTGAACAGGGATACACCACTTACACCTGTTCCGTTTGCCAAGACAGCTACATAGCTGATTATGTTGACGCATCCGGACATACTCCCGGCGAGAGAGTTGTTACTGTTGAGCCTACCTACGACGCTGATGGCGCATACGAGATTCACTGCTCTGTATGTAATGAATTGCTTGAGAGCGGTGCTATCCCCAAGCTTGTTAAGACCGGTATAACTGTCGGCAGTGCTGCTTCCAAGCCCGGTAACACCGTGGTTATTCCCGTAAGCGTATCCGATAACACCGGTATGTTCATCACAAGACTTACCGTAACATATGACGCAACAAAGCTTGCATTTGTTGAGGCAGTTAACGGTGAAGTATTTGCAGATGCAACCAACGTTCTATTTACAAAGGTTGCTGACGGTAACCTTACTCTGTACTTCGAGGCTGCAGCCAATGCTGATGTTACTGCAAACGGCATTCTTGCAAACCTGAAGTTCAATGTAATTGATGACGAAACCATAGTCGGTGCAACCGATATCGCAGTTACTGTTGAAGATGCTACCAACTATGCAGGCGAGGATCTCGTTGTTGAGACTGCAAACGGTACCGTTACCATCGCAGCTAACCAGAAGATCACCGTTCCTGCTAAGGAAGTTGAAATCCTCAAGGATGTAGAAGTTCCCGTAGCTATCGAAGCTAACGAAGGCGTATGGGCACTCCGCCTTGAAGTTGCATATGATGCAGATCTTCTTACCTTCAAGTCCGTTAAGTCCGGACTGTTCACCCTTAACGAGGGCGAGCATTACAGCGTTGCAAACGGCGTTATCACCGTATTCGTTGACGCTGCAGATATGGAAAACGTTATTGCTGACGGCACTCTGTTCACCCTTGCGTTTACCGCAGGCGATGCAGAAGGTGTATCCGCAATAGATGTCACCGTACTGGAAGCAATCGATGTTGACTCCAATGATGTTGCTCTCAAGGTATTTGACGGTACCGTAACCGTTATCCCCTGCAAGCACACCGATTACACTACCGAAGTTACCAAGGCTCCTTCCGTAGAGGAAGAGGGCGTTCTGTCCTACATCTGCTCCAACTGCGGCGAGATCTTCAAGACTGAGCCTATTGCCCGTCTTGCAGGCGTTACCGTAGGTACTGTTTCTGCAGAAGCAGGCGCACCTGTAGCTGTTCCCGTAACTATTTCCACCAACCCCGGCACTTACAGCCTGAGCATGGAGTTTGCATATGACACCGATGCTCTTACATTCGTAAATGTTACAAGCGGTCTCTTTACTGCAGACGAGTTCAGCGCATCCGTTCATAACGGCGTGCTGACCGTATACGTAGAGGCTGATGCTGTTGAAAACATTACCGATGACGGCGTTGCATTCACTCTGAACTTCACAGTAGCAAATACTGCTGAGGGTACATATGCAATCGACGGAACTCTCGTTGCTGAGAACACTGTAAACGTTGACAGCGAAGAAGTTGCATTCGCAATAGTTGACGGCGCGGTTGATGTTGCCAACAACTTTGTTGCAAGAATCGGCGATGCATACTTCACCGACCTCAGAACTGCATTCGAAGCAGCTGTTGACGGCGATGTAGTAGTAATCACCAAGGACTTCAGCTACGGCGTAGACGAAGATTGGAAGACCAGTGGTGTAGTTATCCGCGAAAAGAAAGTTACTCTTGACCTCGCAGGTCATACCGTAACTGCAGACTTCGGCGAAGGCAATAACAACTGGTGCGGACTCTATATCTTTGATTCCGAACTCACTGTTACCGGCGACGGTACATTCACAGCATTCGCTACAACAGGCGGTTATGTGTTCCATGTTGTTCGTTCCGATCTCTATATTGAGAACGGTACCTTCAGCGGTAACCCCACTGTTGTAAATGTACAGGTTGGTACTGCTTATATCAGCGGCGGTAGATTCTCTACTCCCGATGATGACAAGCGCTTTGTACTTAACTGTATTGATGCCAACTACAAGAACGGCACTGCTGACATCGTTGTAACCGGCGGTTACTTCCTTGACTTCGATCCTGCTAACTGCGCAGCAGAGGGTGCCGGCACTGACTTCGTTCCTGTTGACTACAAGTCAATCGCAGCAGAAGAAGAAGGTTGGTTCACCGTTGTTCCTTGCGATCCTCACGCTTATGAAGAGACCGACAGAGTTGACTCTACCTGCACTGTGGCAGGTCATGTAACCTACACCTGCGCAGACTGCGGCAGAACTTATGACGAGGATCTTGAGCTTGCAGATCATACCCCCGGCGAATGGACTGTTGTAACTGAGGCTACCGCAGGTGCTGACGGCCGTGAGGCTATCTTCTGTACTGTTTGCGGCGCAGAGCTTGACAGCCGTGTGATCCCTGCTCTCGGATATATCCTTAAGGTTTCCGCTAACGATTATGTTAAGTCCGCAACTCTTGACGGAACTACCATCAAGATCGTTACCAGTGCTACCGCTACAACCACCGCTAAGTTCGCTATCGGCTACACCGAAGGCGTAACCTTCACCACCGAGGGTGTAAACGCAGGTATGGTTCGCAGCACATGGGCTTACATTACTCTTGATCTTCCTACCAACGGCGGTAAGATTATCTGCACCGATACTGCAGGAAATACTCAGGAATACACGGTTGAGGTTACCTCCACCGCTCCTGTCTACAAGTACTACAACGCAGTAGCAGGCGGTTATACTGTTGACAGAGTTGAAACTTCCGATACCTTTGCAGATACCTTCTATGTATACGCTAAGCCTAATATGAACAACGCAACAATTATGTTCCAGATTCCCGCTTATAACACCTATACCTGCAGCGAGGGTCTGACTGTTGTTCCTCAGGGTAACAACATATACTTCAAGGCACTCTCTACTGCCAGCAGCAATGAATACACCATTACCATTACCACACCCGACGGAGTAGCTAAGACATTCACAGTATACTATGTATTCGATAACACTCTCGTTGCAAGCTGCCAGGGCGGTTATATGGTTGACGAATATACCATGGAAGGCAACACCATTAACCTGACTGTAAACGAGGCTTACGGTTATGCTTCCTTCAGATTCCTGTTCAACAATACAACCACGACTCTTGAGTGGCCTGAGGATGTCGATGTCGTAATGGCAGGCGCTATCCACTGGTTCAAGATCTACAATGACGGCACCGGCTATGTGACGAAGACTATCATTGCTACCGATACAGCTACCGGCGTTGTAGAGACCTACACCGTAAACGTAACCTTCGGTTCCTATAACTGAGTTTACAAACGGCAGGTAAATAATTAAATATCGGTACACCCCGCTCCCTTGGGAGCGGGGTGTATTTGAGAACGGAGAAAATAATGGCAGAGCGAATTTTGTGTGTACTGGGAAAACTCAGAGCCGGCGGCGTGGAAAGTATGATGTATTCATATTACCGCCTGCTTGATAAGAATAAGTGGCAGTATGATTTTATCTATGAAGAAGGCTCGGAGTTCGGTATTCCCGATGATATTTTGCAGATGGGTGCCGGCGCCTTTGTTGTACCCAGCGTTTCAAACCCCATAAAGTATACAAAAGCCGTAAAAGAAATAATTCGAAAAGGCGGTTACCGCATAATTCACTCTAACCTGAATACGCTGTCCCTGTTTTCACTGTGGGCGGCAAAATGCTGTAAAGTTAAAATCAGAATTCTTCATAATCATTCCACCTCT
Source organism: uncultured Clostridia bacterium (assembly GCA_945949385.1). Classification (GTDB taxonomy): domain Bacteria; phylum Bacillota; class Clostridia; order Oscillospirales; family CAG-272; genus Avispirillum. The sequence goes on from CAMFEL010000008.1 coordinate 8,280, forward strand.
TCAGGTGTTGAAAAAAAACGCGACCTCTTGAAAAAAATGCTTCGCCCATTTAACCGAGCCGTCACCACCGATTTCTGCGCCTGCTCCGAGTATGCAGGCAGATGGATGTACGGTGACCGCGCTTTTGACGAGGGTAGGGTAACGGTGTTTCGCAACGGCGTGGACACCGATAAGTTTCGCTTTGATTCTGAAAGCCGTGAGGAAATCCGCCGTGAATTCAATATTGAAAATAAAACCGTTATAGGTCATATAGGCAGGTTTAATACACAAAAAAACCATACCTTTCTTATTGACCTTTTTCGGGAGTATCATAAAATCAACGCTGATTCCGTTCTGCTGTGTGTGGGCGGCGGCGAGCTTATGAATGAGATTAAAGATTATGCAAATAACGCAGGCGTCGGTGACAGCGTTATTTTTGCAGGGTACAGAAACGCCGATGTTTATAAGTTTTACAGCGCTTTTGATGTTTTCGCCCTGCCGTCTCTGTATGAGGGACTTCCTGTTGTTGCTGTGGAAGCCTGTGCTGCGGGGCTTCCCGTACTCATGTCGGAATTTGTCACAAAGGAAGCGCTTATTACGGACAGATGTTTTCAGCTCCCCATTACAGATCCCGCTGATTGGGCACTAAAAATCTCATCTGTTACGGAATGTGACAGAAAAGCGATTGCATCTCAGATGTCATATGGAGACTTCAATATCAGAAACTGCGTAAAGGAGCTTGAGGACTATTACAGTAAGCGCCTCTCCGAAAAATGAAAAAAGTCGTACATTTCATAATAACCGATGTGTTCTCCGGGGCGGAAAGTGTGGCAGCACACATAATTAAAAATCTGCCGTCCGACTGGCAGGGATTTTACGCTGCTCCCGAGGGCAGGGGGCTTAAGACTGTGCGCGCTATGGGAGTAAATGCTATTCCCTGTAATACCTCCGATATAAAGGACATAAAGCGCGTATTTGATGAAATAAAGCCTGACGCTGTCCACGCACATGACCCGCGGATGAGTTTTAACTGCGCACTTGCGGGGATTCCGTTTGTTGCCCATCTTCACAATAATAATCCATGGCTTCGAAAATTGTGTCCCAACAGCATTGCTCTCAGATATGTATGCAAGAGATCGGCGCGAGTTTTATGCGTGTCGCAAAGTATAATTGACGAGTACATTTTTAAGGACTCAATGGTGAAAAAAGCTGAGGTGCTCCACAACTGCGTAGATGCAGACGAGGTAAAAAATCTTGCCGCAGAGCCCGTCAGCGATAAATTTGATCTCTGCTTTGTCGGCAGAATGGAAGAAGAAAAGGATCCTCTCGGGTTTATAAGAGTTATTGCCGACTTGAAAAAACAGCTTCCCAATGTGCGCGCCGTAATGCTTGGGGAGGGCTCACTCCGCGCTGAGGCAGAGGCTCTTGCCGCGTCTCTCGGCCTTTCGGAAAATATTGCTTTCAAGGGCTTTGACAGAAATCCGTATAAATATATGGCGGCATCAAAAGTGGGCGTCCTTACCTCAAAATGGGAGGGGTTCGGGCTTGCAGCCGTGGAACAGCTTATTTTGTCAAAACCTTTTGTCGCTTATCCCGTCGGCGGACTTGTAAATATTGTAAACGACGAAAACGGCAAGCTGTGCCGCGACAGCGCGCAGATGCGCGACGAGCTGTATATGCTGCTTACGGACGGACAGTATTACAGTAAAAAGTCACAGGCGGCCGCTGAATCTGTTGCCCGTTTTTGTGACAGGGAAGATTATACAAACCGTCTGCTCAAGGCGTACAGCCTATGCGGAAAGTCCCGTGGGGATTGACTTTGTTCCCCGGTGAGGCACGCCGACAAAGCAGCGGGGATTGACAAGCAGTACCCGCTGTGATAAAATATTTTATATCTATAACATCAGAAAGGCACGGTCCGGACTTTGGAATATATACTGTCGCTGCTGCTGCTCGCACTGAACCTGATCGACTACGAGCACGATATAAATAAAGCAGTATTTTTTGCTGTTAGTCTGGTGCTTTTCTGCGCCCTTTTTGCTTTTTGCCTGAGAAAGAGCAAGAATTTTCTTGCTGCCTGCGTTATGATGCTGTGTCACACATGGCAGATTTCATGGATAAACATATTCGGCGATCCCTCCGAATCGCTTCAGCTTCCCTGGTTCTATTTAATCGGCGTTTTGTTGGTGTTTTACGCTGTTGTTAATGCTAAGAAGCTTGCAAAGACCCAAATAGGCAGCGTGTTGCTCATTGTATTTATCTGCGCATTTATTCTGTCTGTATACCCCCTTTTCAGGTCTCACTCATTAAGCGAGGGACTTAAAGAATTTATTATGATAGGCTTCTATTTGGCACTTACCTTCATTGCGGCGCTGTGCTCGTCTGCGGTGCCATATGAAAGCAAGAAGCATATCGAAAATGCCTTTATGTTTGCTGTCGTCGTGACTTCGGCGCTGCTTATATTCCAGTATGCGTATTTCAGCGCTACGGGCACCGCGATATTCAAATTTTCCGTCGGACAGTATTTCGGCGGGACTATGAACAGCGCAGGGCTTTTGATGGAGGACACAAGCTGCTCCACCATTATGATTGGCTGCGGAGTCTTCTATATGCTTGAAAGGCTGAATAAAAAGACATGGCTCCTCTACGGCCCCATGCTGATTGTTACCGTAATAGGACTTGCCTTTACAACCCGACGTACAAGCGTTATTTCCCTCGTTATCATTCTTGTTTTTTATGTATTTATCCATTACAAAGGAACGCTCAAAAAAACGGTCATGCTCCTTTTTGTGGCCGGCATAGTGGCAGTAATGGTTGCATATCTGCTGGTGGCAAGACCCGTTGACGATTTCAGTCAGATGATCAATGAAAACGGTCGAATGGAGTATTATATAAACAGTCTGCGCACCTTCTTAGAAAATCCTTTGGGAATCGGGTATGATAATATGTATCTTGCGGACGCGGTGGGCGGATTTATTCCTCACAACACCGTGCTTCGATGGCTTGTAATGGGCGGAATACCCTTTACTGTACCTATGGCAGCGATTATGCTGCTGACACTGAGAGAATCGTACAGAAAAAAGTTCACCTGCGAATTCTGGGTTCTTTTGTATACAATTTTTGCTTCAAACTTCATACCCGATATACTGAATGCAAGGTTTTTTGTAATTCCGTGCATGACTGTGTTCCTGTTCAGCCGGGCAACGACCGGAAACAACGCAAATTCAATTCAAACGGAGGTGGCACAAAATGAAAAAAGTATTGATGTATCATCACGGCAGCAGCCAGAATCACGGCTGTGAGGCTATACTCAGGACTATCTCCGGAATAATTGACGAAAAATATACGGATACACACTACACGGTTTCATCATTAAACCCCGATCATGACAGATTCTATATAGGCGAGCGGGACGGGAAGTTTGAATTCATATATTCCGATGTTATGATCACCCGTCTCAGCGCTCTCCGACAGTATTATATCGGAGCTTTCGGCAAGTTTTTCCACAGGATACCTATGTTCTCTCTGCTGTTCAAAGACACAGTAAATGCCGCCAAAGAGGCGGATCTTATAATTTCGGTGGGAGGGGACAATTATTCGTATGGGAACAGCGTCGGATTTACTACCATTGACAATCACCTTCGCTGTCTGTGTCCCTGCTCCGTTTTGTGGGGCTGCTCCATAAATCCCGAGCTTCTTGAAGGGCGCGCCAACAAGTACAAGCTTAAGGGACTCAGCCGTTTCTCCCTTATCACCGCAAGGGAAAGCCTTACTTACGATGCGCTGATAGGACACGGACTGAAAAACGTAAAGCTTTATCCTGATCCGGCTTTTACCCTGCCTACGGCAGAGGTTGCGGAGCCCATGTTTGAAAACGGGCGGGACATAGTGGGCGTTAACCTGAGTCCGCTTATTTGCAGCTACGAAAGCGGAGACGGCATAACCTTGCGCTCATATACGGCGCTGGTACGCCGCATACTTGATACTACCGATTGGAATGTTGCACTTATTTCCCATGTTGTTAAAAAGAACAGCAGCGACAGCGATGCCGCACGCGAAATAATGAAGCAGTTTCCCGATGAAGAACGGATTCGTCTGTTTGACCGCGGAGACGCTACACAGATTAAGGGCTACATATCAAAATGCCGCTTCTTTGTAGCGGCAAGGACTCATGCTTCCATTGCCGCATATTCCAATTGCATTCCCACCCTGGTAGTCGGTTATTCCGTAAAGGCAAAGGGAATAGCTAAAGATCTGTTTGGAGATTGGGAGGGCTACGTTCTTCCCGTTGAAAGCCTTTCCGATGAAAACAGGCTTTGTGAGACTTTTGACCGTCTTGTAAAAAACGAGGACTCTGTGAGAAATCGCCTGGAGAGTATAATGCCCGATTATATCAGCCGTGCGCGGGCGGTGGGAGATGAAATAGTCCGTCTTACGGAGGAGTGCGGCCGTGGTTAACCAGCGCCGCGTCGGTGCGGTTCTGTCATATGTTTACATAGCGGTAAATATGCTGGTCATGCTGGTATACCAGCCGATCGTGCTTCGTATTCTCGGTTCTTCCGAGTACGGGCTGTATCAGCTTACCGCATCGGTAATAAACTATCTGACAGTTATGGATCTGGGCTTCGGCAACGGTATTGTGGTGTTCAGTACCAAATACCGTGCCACCGGAAAATATGAGGAGGAAAAACGCCTCCTCGGTATGTTTTTCGTGATATTTGTGGGTATAGGTATTGTTGCAACCTGTGCGGGTCTTGTTCTGACATTCAACGCCCACAGGATATTTGCAGCGTCACTCACGGCGGCGGAAATCGAAAAAAGCAGGATTCTTATGCTTATTCTGTCCGTCAATATGGGTGTGACCTTTTCCCTGACCATATACAATAAAATAATCATTTCTTACGAGAGCTTTATTTTCGTGAAGCTCATTACCATTGCACGGGTTCTGCTGAACCCGCTGATCATGCTGCCGCTTCTTTTGCTCGGTGCGGATTCTGTTGCCATGGTGTCTGTGCTGTCTGCGGTTAACGTTGGCTGCCTTTTGTCAAACTATATATACTGCCGTAAGGTGCTGGGCGTACGGGTACGCTTTTGCGGCTTTGATAAAGCGGTATTTATTCAGATCTTTTCCTATTCCGTGTTTGTGTTTATAGCGGAAATCGTGGACAAGGTCAACTGGTATGTGGATCAGGCGATTTTAGGTGTGGTTCGGGGTACGGAAGAAGTAACCGTGTACTCCATGGCGTCTAATTACAATCAAATGGTACTGCTTGTGTCCGGTGCCATGTCCTCCGTGACGCTTCCGAAAATATCGGCTATGGTGGCCAGAAAAGAAAGCGACAGACGGCTCAGCGACGAATTTATCAAGTTCAGCCGCCTCCAGTTTTTGACCGTCTTTTTCATAGCCGGCGGATTTCTTTTGTTCGGAAAAGAGTTTGTGGTGTGGCACGCGGGAGAAATTTGCGGGCAGTCATATTATGTGGCGTCTCTGCTTATCTGCGGCGCCCTTATTCCCATAACGCAAAGTATTGCCGTAAACATTGTGCAGGCAAAGAATATGTTCAAGCCCCGTGCGTTAATTACGCTGATTATGGCAGGTGTGAATGTGGGCATAAGCATTCCCCTTGCCATACGCTTCGGCAGTGTGGGAAGCGCGGCAGGTACCGCAATAGTGCTCATTCTTGCAAATGTGGTTGCAATGAATATATATTACAGCAAATGGTGCGGCATTGATATCGGCGGGTACTGGAAAAATATTTTGAGAATACTTCCCGGCGCCGTCATACCCATAGGAATAGCACTGGGCTGGAGATTTGCCGTTCATATTGACGCGTTCTGGAAGTTCTTTGCGGGCGTGGCTGCTTATTCGGTTACCTACGCTGTGTCTATGTGGTTTATCAGTATGAACTCCTACGAAAAGGGAATTGTTACCGGATTTTTGAAAAAAATCAAAGCAAAGGCGGTGGGCAAGCGGTGCAGATAGAAACCTTAGGAAAAAAGTGTACGGGCTGCGGCGCCTGCGCTGCCTCTTGTCCTGCCAAATGTATCGTTATGAAGCCGGACGGGGAGGGGTTTCTCTATCCCGAGGTAGGAGACGACTGCCTGGGATGCGAGAGATGTACCAAGGTTTGCCCCGTAATATCCCATAAAAAAGAGGAAATAAAAGCGCCGAAAACCTTTGCGGCGTATAATAAAAACGATCGGGAACGCTTTTGTTCATCATCCGGCGGTATCTTTATTTTGCTTGCCAAAAGTATAATCGATGACGGCGGCACGGCTTACGGTGCGGCGCTTCTTGAGGATATGAGCGTGCACCACATAAGAGTCAGTGACACGGGCGAGCTTTGCCGCCTGCAAGGCTCAAAATATGTGCAGAGCATTGTGGACTCCCATATATACGAGAGCGTAAAGAAAGACCTTGAAGCGGGGAGAAAGGTGCTGTTCAGCGGTACCCCCTGCCAATGCGCGGCAATGAGCCGCTCGGTGGGGGAGAACGAGGGATTTTTCACGGCGAGCTTCATTTGTCACGGCGTGCCGTCTCCCGCTGTTTGGCGCGAATATGTAAAAATGCGCGAGGAAAAAGAGAATTCCCGTGTAATAAACGCCTCATTCCGCGACAAACGGCTGGGGTGGGAACACTTTTCCATGAAAACGGAATTTGAAAACGGCTCCGTTTATACAAAGCCTTTAGAAAAAGATCCCTATCTGCGCGCTTTTCTGCGGAATCTATGCCTGAGAGAAAGCTGCTATGACTGTACCTTTAAGGGCGACGGAGCATACGGCGGGGCAGATATATTACTGTCCGACTTGTGGGGAGCTGTTCCGGGAATACTTCCCGGAAAATTTGATGACAAGGGTCTGTCAGCGGTATATATTATGAGCGAACGCGGAGATCTCCTGTGGGAAAGCGCCAAAGGCGGATGTATATCGGCCTTGGCTGATTTCAGTAAAGTCTCCGACAGTAATGAAGCGTTCCGCCGTTCTGTTATAAGACCCGACGCACGGGATGTTTTTATCAGAGAGATTTCGGCGAATACTTTTGAGGAATGTGTAAATAAATATGCAAAGACGCCCCTCAGAACTCGCCTGAGACGAAAAGCAATAGATTTGTCAAAAAAGCTGAAAATATACGGATTTTTGAAAAAGCTTGCGGACAGATAACCAAATAAGCGGCGATAACGGAAAAATTCATGAAAAGGTATTGCAAAGACCGTATACCCGTGCTATAATCACATCTGCAATTGGGTAAACTATTTTACGAAAGGAAGAAAGAGAATGAAATACGAGTGCACTATCTGCGGCTACGTATACGACGAGGAAGCGGGAGATCCCGATAACGGTATCGAGCCCGGCACCGCGTGGGAAGATCTTCCCGAGACCTTCGCTTGCCCCGTTTGCGGCGTAGAGAAGGCTGATTTCGAGCCTGTTCAGTAATGAAAAAACGCTGCCGTCCGGCAGCGTTTTTTTCATGTATTCGTTATTCGGAGCAAGCTTTTATACGCCCAAAAGATCTGTCAGCGCGTCGCGTACCTGACGGTACATATAAAGGCTGCCGAGGCACAGAAGCGGCATTTCTTTTTCCTTTGCATATTTCAGTGCGCTCCGCACTGCGTCAAAAACCTGCGGTACGCTTTCTGCATATATGCCGAAGCGCCTGTAACAGTCTGCAAGGGCATCGGAGTTAAGGGCGCGGGGATTGTCGGGCACCGTACAGAACACCGCTTCTGCAATCTGAGATACGGCTGACGCCATATCAGTATAGTCCTTATCAGCCATGACGCCGGTCAGCACCGCGTATTTCCCGCCGTATACGGCGCGGGCGCTTGCAACTGCCGCGGATACTCCCTGAGGATTGTGTCCGCCGTCGAAAATAACCGTGGGATTTCTGCTTATGACCTCAAAGCGCGCTCTCCACCGTGCCGCCGAAAGTCCCTCCCTGACGGATGTTTCATCAATTCCCAAAAGCTCTGCAGCGCGTATTACAAGAAGGGCGTTTCCCGGCTGATATACGCCGCACAGACTGATCTCAAAGGGCTTTTCGTATCCGCTTGCCTTAAAGCTGCACCCGTCAAGGGTGCAGTTTATTTTGGAAAGGTCGGAATTGTTTATAAATATACATTCCGAGCCTGAAAGCCGAGCTTTTTCCTTAATTACCCCGGCAGGCCCTTCCGGAATATGGGCGCACAGCACAGGGCATCCTGCTTTTATTATCCCCGCCTTTTCGGCGGCGATTTTCTCCAGAGTGGCTCCCAGAAGCGCGGTGTGATCGTAGTCAATGCCCGTAATTACGGAAAGAAGCGGCGATTCAATAATATTTGTGGAGTCAAGCCTGCCGCCAAGTCCCGTTTCCAGTACCACAATGTCACAGCCACGGGACAGGAAAAACTCAAAACCCGCCACGGTCAGAAGTTCAAACTCGGTTGGCGTGTCCTCCATGCTCTCGGCAAGGGGCCGGAGTTTTTCTATTATATTTGCAAGCTCCGAGTCGCCGATAGGCTCGCCGTCTACTGACATACGCTCGTTAAAGCGGTAAACATACGGAGATGTAAAGGTGCCGACACGCCGCCCGGAAGCTGTCAGTACAGAGGAAAGCATAGAACAGAAGCTTCCCTTGCCGTTGGTGCCCGCCACATGAACGAATGACAGCTCCTTTTGCGGATCTCCCGCCAGAGCGCACAGCTCGCGCACTCTTGAAAGTCCGGGGCGGCTTCCGAGACGGGACACGTGATGAATATAGGCGAGAGCTTCTTCGTAAGTCAATTTCCGACGCCTCCCAAAGCTTTTCTGATACCGCGGCTGCGCAGAATAAGGCTGAGCAGCAGAAACTCAATTACGGCAAACGCCAGATACTGCGGTATTCTTATGGCAAGCACGGGCAGGGGAGAGCGGTAATACAGCCACAGACCGAAGCTTTTTATTATAATATTGCCGATTATATGAGCTGCGAAAACGCTGACCCAAAGCCGTATGCTTTCTTTGCCTTTTTTTAGTATCCAATGTGAGACCGCGCCGGCGGTAAAGCCAACGGCACCGGCTCCCAGAGTAAGTATGGGATTAAGCCCGCCTATGCCGTACTGGGAAACGGCGGTGCTGACAAGATCGGCGCAAAGTCCGCAAAGAAGTCCCGGTATGGGGCCGAAAAGGTAGCCGCACAGAATGATGGGCATATTTTCAAAGGTAATGCGGATGCTGATGTTCAGCGTCAGAAACTTGCACAGATAGGCAATGACCACGGCGGCGGCGCACAGCAGAGCGGAAATGCACAGTGAGCGCAGGTCGGAAAATCCGAGAATGGATACGCGTGAATTCGGTTTGTTTTTCATATAAAAAAGCCTCCTTTCCCGTAATCAGCGGCGAAAAGAGGCAAAATGCCGAAAAAGCCGTTGAAGCGGGATGCAAAAGCCGTACCGCGGCGCAAGCCTTCGTCCGTCTGACAACTCCCCGTTCATACGGCACTTCACGCACGGCTTTCTACTCTTCAAGATGAGAGTATTATACTCCCGGCTGCAAAAAATGTCAATAGCAAAAACGCTGAATTAAAGTTTCGGTAAATCCCTTGACAGCCAAAGCCCTCGGAATGTATAATAATATGAACTGAATAAATATTTCGGCGAGCTGCGGCCCGCCTTTTATCGGAGGTCAAAAATGTCAGTAAAGTATATTGAGGAAGCAGGCAACGCATTTGCCTTTGCGGCAGCTCCCGTGTCATATGAAAGATGCGATGCCGGACATATTAACGATACCTACTTCGTAAACTGCGGCGAGGGCAATCCCAAATACATAATGCAGAGGGTCAATACGGATATATTCAAGGATCCCATTCAGCTTATGTCCAACATCAAGGGTGTGTGTCTGCACGTTGCGAAAAAGATAAAGGCGGCAGGGGGTGACCCCGACCGCGAGGTCAGAAAAATAATCGAGACCAAAAGCGGCGACGACTACTATGTAGACCCCGACGGCCGTTACTGGAGAGCATATCTGATGATAGAGGATGTTATTTCCTATAACACTCCCGATTCTCCCGAGCTTTTCTACAAGAGTGCGGTTGCTTTCGGTAAGTTTTTCAACCAGCTTGCGGACTACCCCGCAGAGACTCTTTACGAGACTATCCCCAATTTTCACAATTCCGTCAGCCGTATGAACGACTTCAAAAAGGCAGTGGCCGAGGACAAAACGGGACGCGCCGCAGAGATGAAGCCGGAAATTGAATTTGCGCTTTCAAAGGAGCCTCTTTGCTCATATATTATTGACCGTCTTGCAGACGGACGCTTCAAGCTTTGCGTTACTCACAATGATACAAAGCTCAACAATGTGCTTATGGACGCGAAAACCGGAGAGGGTGTTTGCATAATCGACCTTGACACCGTAATGCCCGGCAGCGTGCTTTACGATTTCGGCGATTCCATCCGCTTCGGCGCCTCCAGCGCGGCGGAGGACGAGACCGATCTCGATAAGGTATATATGGATCTTAATATGTTTGAGGCATATGTCAAGGGCTTTGTAGGCGAGCTTCACGATTCCATGACTCCCGACGAGATTATGGGTCTGCCTATGGGCGCGTATCTTATGACTCTTGAGACGGGTATCCGTTTTCTGGGCGACTATCTGAACGGTGATGTATACTTCCATACCCACTATGAGGGACAGAATAAGGACAGAGCGAGAAATCAGCTTAAGCTTATTGCGGATATGGACAAAAAGCTGTCCCAAATGCAGGAGATAGTAAAAAAATACCTCTGATTGATTAAAGACAAAAAACGGAAAGGACGGCAGAGCAGGTTGGAAAATAACGAAAACAGGTCAAATCTGCAAAAGTTTTTCGGAGTAGTACTGGAAAAGCTCGTATACATACTTGCCATAGGTGCTGCGGCTGCTGTTGCGGCGGCGCTTATTACTGTGTTTCTGATTCCCCCGAAGTATTCCTCCGTTGCAAAGTTCTATGTAAACAACAACAAGGCATCCTCGTCTCAGTCCGAGGTGTCACAGCAGGATATAAACGCGTCTCAAAGCCTTGCCGAAACCTCTATCGTATATATCAGAAACAGCGGCAAACTGATTCAGGCGGTGATTGATGAGGCCGATTCCGACCTTACGGTTGCTCAGGTTAAAAAGATGATAACCACGGGTACTTATTCCGGCACGGAGTTTTTCTACGTTTCCGTTTCTGCCTCCACTCCCGAGGAAGCTTTGACTCTTGCCGAGGCCTTTGATAAGGTGATACCGGAGAAAATTCCGGAGACCGTAATGGGCGCTGTGCTGAAATCTGCGGATGACCCAAGACTTCCCGTAGATCAGGACTCACCCAATCTTGCTGTAAACGCCGTTATCGGCGCTGTTCTTGGTATCGTTGCTGCAATTGTGATATTCTTCCTTAGGGTAGCACTTGACAACACGGTGTATACCGAGGAGGATCTTGAGGACATAGCAGAACACCCGGTTATAGGCGTAATTCCGACTATTGCCGGTACTGCCGATACCGCTGCTAAAAAGAAAAGAAAGGAGGAGGCGTGATCATGGCAAATTCATATGAAGGAAAACTTCTGACCGACGCCGCCCCCTTTGCGGTAAGCGAGGCATTCAAGGCCCTGCGCACCAATCTTTTCTATACGGCAAAAGGCGAGAACTGCCCTGTGTACGGCATAACAAGCTCTATTGCGGGCAGCGGAAAAAGTCTGCTGATATCAAACCTTGCCGTCTCCTATTCCCAGCTTGAAAAAAGAGTTTTGCTGATAGACTGCGACCTCAGAAAATCCGTTGTTCATAAGATATTCGGAATAGAGCGCGGTCAGGGGCTCAGCGAGCTGCTGGCAGGAGGGGACAGCTCTGTTGACAAATATGTAAAGCGCACCTCCTATCCCAATCTGTCCGTGATAACGGCGGGCGGTACGCCCCCCAACCCGGCAGAGCTTCTTGCAAGCGCCAGAATGGGCAAGCTTTTGGAGTTTATGAAGCAGCATTTCGATATTATTTTTATCGATCTGCCTCCGGTTGCCGTAGTTTCCGACGCGCTGATAATCGCAGAGCATGTTACCGGTTATCTTTATGCGGTGCGCTCCGGAAAAGAGGACAAGAGAATGCTGAGAGGCGCTCTTGCCATGATGGAGCAGACGGGAGCACATATAGTCGGACTTGTTATGAACGATGTTAATATGAAGTCCGGCGGCTACGGAAAGTACGGACGCTACGGCTACGGCAAGTACGGCCGATACGGAAGGTACGGACGCTACGGCTACGGAAAATACGGCTCTTACGGTTACGGGCGCACCAAATACTGATTTTCGTTTTCTTTGCGAAAGGATGTGACAGCGGATGCCGGAACGCATAACGGATTTTCATGCCCATATACTTCCCGGCGCCGATCACGGCTCCGAGAGTCTTGATACAAGTCTCGCTCAACTCAGGCTTTTGAAAAATGCGGGAGTTACAGACGCTGTGGCAACGCCGCATTTTTATCCGGAGCGCGACAGTGTCTCAGCTTTTCTGAAAAGGAGAGAGGACGCGGCGGCGCTCCTTTCCGGCGCGCTGACGCGGGAATTACCCAGAGTATATGTGGGCGCCGAGGTGCTGGTATGCCCCGGTATGGAAAAAATGGAGGGGCTTCAAAGCCTCTGCATACGGGGCACAAAGGTGCTGTTGCTTGAAATGCCCTTTACGCGATGGAACGAAAGATTTTACGAGACCGTATATAATATTTCCCGCACGGGTGTAAACGCTGTAATGGCACATATTAACAGATACCCGGAAAGGGCGGCGCAGCGACTTGTTTATGACTGCGGCGTGTCCGTACAGCTTAACAGCGAATGCTTTGCTTCGCGCCGCGGAAAAAAGCTTGCGATGAAATGGCTTGACAGCGGCTGCGTCACCGCCTTCGGCAGCGATATTCACGGCAGCGATAAAAGCGCTGCGGCGTCGGCTTTGCGTCTTAGTCAAATAACAGAAAAAACGGGAGAGGCAGGGAAAAGCGTATTGCGGAAATCAAACGCTCTTCTTACAGGCGCCGTTCCGCTTAAATAATTACAGACGCCGCTTTTAGGCGATATAACAGCAAAAGAGAGAAAGGATATCCCCTATTATGACAATCATCACTCCAGAGACGGAGCACGGTGTGGTACACCGTTTCCCCACCACCACCTGCTTCAAGTATAACGGCTGGCCGTCCGTGTGCCGTGACGACCGCGGAGTGCTTTATGCCGTGGCTTCTTCCATGAGAATGTCCCATGTAGACCCCACGGGTAAAAACTGTATGTATGTAAGCTTCAATGAGGGTAAGAGCTGGACTCCTCCCATCGTTGTAAACGATTCTCATTTTGATGACAGAGATACGGGTATCACCTATGTGGGCGACGGAAAAATGGTGCTCAGTTGGTTTTCCCTCGCTTATCCCGATTACTGCGAGCCTATTCAGGGCTATGATTGGTTCCCTGCAGGAGACAAGGCTATCTCCAAGGGCTTCGGCGAAATGTGGAAGACTTTGCCCGAGGAAGAATTCAAGAAGGGTACGGGAGCCTTTATAAAGACCTCCGATGACTACGGCGTTACATGGAGTGATCCTATCAGAGTGCCTCTTACCGCACCTCACGGACCCTCCGTCTGCAAGGACGGCACCCTTGTGTATATGGGTAAGTATATGGACGAGGACTATGTGGCGCCTGCTCCCATCGTGGTATATATCAGCCGCGATGCAGGCAAGACATGGGAGCATCAGGGCACTGTTCCCGTGGGAGAGGACTGCATTATCGAAAATATGCACGAGCCTCATGTGGTGGAGCTTCCCGGCGGCAGGCTTCTGGGCGCTATCCGTGTTCACGAAAGAAAGAGCGAGCCTATGCTTTCCATATATACTACCTTCTCCGACGATAAGGGAAAAACATGGTCAACGCCCAAATGTATCGGCGTTGACGGACTTCCCCCTCACCTATTGGTACATTCCGGCGGCGCAGTCATATGCAGCTACGGCTGCCGTACCCAAGGCAAGCACGCAGAGCGCGCAGTGGTAAGCTATGACGGCGGCGAGACCTGGACTGAGGATTACTGCCTTGACGACAGAATAGATACACAGACCGATATGGGCTATCCTGCTTCCGTTGAGCTTTCCGACGGCTCTATCCTTACCGTATACTACCAGTGTCTGCCGAAACAGTGGCACACCAGCGTACTGTATACAAAATGGAAGCTTCAGGGCAAATAATTGAGAAACAATTGAAAGCGAGAGCATAAATGAAATCAGTTAGAATAACCAGAAAAGTTGACGAGCTGGGAAGAATAGTGATCCCCTCGGAAATCAGAAAGCACCTGGATGTCGAGCCCGGCACAGACCTTGAGGTTGAACTTCGCGGTGAGGAGGTAGTCCTGCGAAAAACAGTAGACGCCTGCCGTCTCTGCGGCTCCGAAAGCGGACTTTCCCGCCTGGATGACTGTTATGTCTGCGCTGATTGTATTAAGCGCATAAGCGAGCTTAAATAATGGAAAAGGGGATGTTTCGTACAGTTTTGCCGAGGCATCCCTTAGATTTTCGGTGGGAGGACTCAGACAAACATATTCGCCCGCACTTCTATAACCGAAAGATCTTCAAGCTCCTGCAGAAACGCCACCGTGTGGCTTGCGGCAGTTAGTGCGTCTACGCCGTATTCTCGGCTGAGGCATGAGGCTATTTCAAGGCGGTCGTACCGCTTTTCAATCTGCCGCCATATAAATGCTCCCGTCTCGTTAAAGGAGCAAATACCCGGAAAAGAGCCTTCGTTTGCCCGCAAAGGAAAAAGCACATATTCGCCGTCCACTTTCCGAAGTACATATTTACCCAGAATTTTTACCATTTCCGCCACCTCTTTTTCTTCTCTGATACAATTATACCGGATGCGGCACTCGAAAAACGCCGAAATAAAAATCCGGCCGCGGCAAAGAAAGCAGAAAAATGAACGACAGGATAATTAAAGATATTACGGACTATATTTTTGTTTGTGACACTCCGAAAAGGTCGGATATTATTTTCCTTCCCGGCGGCACATACGCCGAGGTGCCGGAAAAGGGCGCAGAGCTGTTTTCGGCGGGTATTGCGCCTGTTATCATGCCCTCCGGTAAATACTCCGTCAGTACCGACGGATTTGCGGGAGTGTCCTCTAAAGAGGAAATATACACGGGAAACTACGGCACGGAGTGCGAGTTTTATTCGGATGTGCTGAAAAAATGCGGTGTACCGGAGTATGCAATTATCGGTGAGAGACGCGCACGCTACACTATGCAGAACGCCGTATTTTCAAGAGAGGTATGCGATGCGGCGGGCATCAGGGTACAAAGGGCTGTTATATGCTGCAAATCCTTTCACGCCCGTCGCTGTCTTGTATATTATGCCTCCGCTTTCCCGGAAGCTGAGCTTTCAGTCTGCCCCGCAGACTGCAACGGAATAAGCCGTGAAAACTGGTATAAAAGCAAAGAAGGTTTTGACACTGTTATGAGCGAAGTCAGAAAAACGGGAGACCAGGCGGCAGAGGCGCTTTGGGTATTTGCGCAGCGTTTCATGGACATTTAACACAAAAAAGACCTGTGTTTTTTCAGTCAAAATCGCCTTTGAAACGGCTTCGGAAAACTGTTATAATTATGTTAAGGCTAAAGGGCGCCCCGCTGCGCCCTGTTTTTATTCGGAGGTCGTGGTATGGAAAAATTCAAAGCGGGCGACTGCGTGAATTACCGTCGGAACGGCATATGTAAAGTGGTAAGAATTACGAAGAGAGATTTCGGGACACTGGGTGAAACGGAGTATTATGAGCTGTCTCCGGTATACGATCCCAAAACCGTAATATATGTCCCCACAGAGGCTTTGACCCTTACGCAGGGTATGCGCCGCCTGCTATCCGCCGAAGAAATTGACCGCATAATCGAGGAAGCGGAAGGCGGGGAATTTTGCCGGATAGAAGATGCAAAAAAGAGAAGCGCTGTTTACGGGGATATTATTTCAGAGGGGGATCCGGGCAAGATTTTGCGGTTAGTGAAGGAGTTGAGTCTGTACCGTATCAGCGCCGAAAAAGAAAAAAAGAAGTTTTATGCAAGCGACGCAAAGCTCCTGGCTGCGGCAGAGAAAGCTATATTTGAAGAATTCGCTTACGTTCTGGGGATTGAACGGGACGAGGTAATACCGTATATTATGAATAAAGCGGAGTCCGTCGGGAAAGCCTGACGCAGACTCCGCTTTTGCAATGCGCTCCTCTCCCTGTTCTGCGATTGATAATAAAACCCGCCGAAGCATCATATATATCAACAGCAGAGACAAGGTTAAAGGGGTGACAAGCAATATGGAAGAGGCAAAAGCGTCGGCGCTGTCCTTCGGGAGAGGGCGGGACAGGGACACCCGAAAGGGCAGGGAACAAAACTCTGCTGATTTTTTTATACCTGTCAGCAGGACAGGGCAGAGCGATGCGGAGGCGGCAAAAATGGCAGAGCGCTTCGGTGCAAACACCCTGACAGAAAAAAAGAGAAAAGGCTTTTTCCGTCAGCTTCTGTCAAGCTTTAATGACCCAATAATTAAAATACTTCTGGCTTCTCTTGCAGTCAATGCCGCGGTAAGTTTAGGCAGAATAAACGTGCCGGAGACCTTAGGCATTGCCGCCGCCATACTTATTGCTACTTTTGTATCTACGGCGTCCGAATACGGCTCGTCTCTCGCTTTTGAAAGGCTTCGGGAAAAAAGCGGCTCGTCTTTCTGCTATGTACGCCGCGGGGGAGTGCTTGTACGGATCCCTTATTCGCAGATAGCGGTGGGAGATATTGTTATGCTTAAGGCGGGTATGAGTATCCCCGCGGACGGAATTCTGGTGTGGGGAAAGGTACAGTGCGATCAGGCGTCGCTGACGGGGGAGAGCCGTCCATGTGAAAAGCGACCCGCAGCGGCGACGGGAGTTTGCCCCGAAAGCATAGATTGGGTACCGCAAAGCAGTGAGCAGGTGTTTTGCTCAAGCACCGTTTGCCGCGGAGAGGGAGAAATGCTGGTACTGCGTGTGGGAGATTCTACCTTTATAGGTCAGGTGGCGGGAAGCCTTCAGGACAGCGGGCTGCCGAGCCCTCTGAAGCGGCGTCTTTCCGAACTTGCCAAGGGAGTCAGCTATATCGGATATGTGGGTGCGGCTATGATAGCATTTGCATATTTATTCAATTCCTTTGTTATAGACAGCGGCATGAATACCGCGCTTATACTTGAAAAGCTCAGCGACACGGGTTTCGTTCTGTCTCAGGTGCTTCGCGCTCTGACTGTGGCTGTGTCTGTCGTCGTGGTGGCTGTTCCGGAGGGGCTGCCCATGATGATAACCGTGGTACTGTCCTCAAATATGCGCAAGATGCTGTCCGGCGGTGTGCTGGTACGGCGGCTTGTGGGCATTGAAACTGCGGGCAACATGAATATACTGTTTACTGACAAAACTGGAACGCTTACCGAGGGGAAAATGACGGTATGCGGTCTTTACGGCGCAGGTTGGAGTGCTTTGACTGTGCGTGAGCTGCAAAAAAGCCCTCTTTACAGGGATGTAACAGACTGCATTAGCCTTTCCTGCTCCGAGACCGGTGGCGCTACCGAAAAGGCGCTGTGCGCTTTTATACGCTCCGGGAGAGCTGTCGAGGCGGCCAGGAGAATTCCGTTTGACTCCGTGATAAAGCTTTCCGCCGGGCTTGACTCGGGCGGCAGAGCATTCTTTGCGGGTGCTCCGGAAAAGCTTATTGATGCCTGCACCCGTTTTCTGGACGGTAAGGGAAGAGTCTGCGCCCTTGACGCGGGGTACCGCAGGCTTATTCTCGGCAGACTGAGTGAGCTGGGAGATGAAGCCTGCCGTGTGGTTTGCTGCGCAAAAGGGGACGCCGACAGCTTTGCGGCGGCGGAGCGCGGAAAAATTGCGGGACTTACGTTCATATGTCTTGCCGCTATGCGTGATCCTGTGAGAGAGGCGGTGCCGCCAAGTGTGGCTGACGCTCACGGTGCGGGAATACAGGTGGTTATGGTTACGGGCGACAACCCGCATACGGCGGCGGCTGTTGCCCGTGAGTGCGGTATAATGACAGAGAGCTGTCACACGGTTCTTGAGGCAGATGCGCTTCACAAAATGACGGATACGGAGCTTAAAAAAATACTGCCGGGCATTGCGGTGGTGTCGCGGGCTCTGCCGCAGGACAAAATCCGCCTTGTACGTCTTGCGCAGGAGGAGGGTCTGGTGGCGGGTATGACCGGCGACGGCATTAACGACGCCCCGGCTCTGCGCGCTTCCGATGTGGGTTTTGCCATGGGGAGCGGAACGGACATAGCGAAA
>CAMFEL010000009.1 GCA_945949385.1 uncultured Clostridia bacterium
GTAGCCCCCAGTGACTGTATTACAGAGGCGGCGCAAAGTCCGCATACTGAGCCCCAGCGTTCACCCTCCCACAGGGCAATGGCGGCGGTCAGGGACAGCATCATGTCGGGTACCGCGCCGAAAGGGGCGAATTTGTTGAAATATGTGGTTTGCAAAAGGGCAGTTACTATAATCAGCGCGGCGCATATGACTCCGCGCAGTACATCGTCCGAGTTCAGAGAAATACCCATTCTCAGCATATGCAGTCTGTCGCGCAGCTCACCGCGCACCGCCTCTGCAAGAGTCAGCTTTTCCCGCTTTGCTCCGCTTTTGCCTCGCTCTCTTTGCGATATAGGCGGATTAGTTCCGCTTTTTCCGTCGTAGCCGGGAGCGCTTTGGCCGCCGCCCGCACCGTCTGTATTCCCTGCTGCGGGACGGACTTCGCGCCGCTTCCTTACGGGGGGAGCGCCGCTTTTCAGAGAGCGGTAGCGCCCGGCGCCCTCTCTCAGGCTTTTTTCGGCTTCGGGAGTAATGAATTTCTGCGTTCTTTCCGGCTCCGGCTCCTGCCAGCGGAAACGCTTTTCATTACCCTTGCCGTCTTTGTTATTCTGTGTAGGATTCATAATCTGTAATTATCATCAGCCGCTTGATTTCGCCGCTTATGTCGGCGGCGGGACGCACCGTAACATCCAGCGCGCGGTTTTCGGCGTTCTTTTCCACGCTTTCCACATAGCCTATGACAAGTCCGCGGGGATAAACGCTTCCGTAGCCGCTGGACACAATGCGGTCTCCTACCTTTATATCAGCCTCGGCGGACATATATGACAGCTTGCACAGACCGTCACGTGAAAGGGTGTAATCGCCTTCCACCACGCCCTGCTCTCCGCTGCGCTCCACATAAGCGCCGACGGAGGAGCCTGAATACAGCAGGGTCACCGCTTTTGACCAGTCGGTGCCTACCTCCGTAATATGTCCAACGATACCCTCCGGGGTAATGACGGGCATATCTTTTTCAATGCCCTGCGCCGTGCCCTTGTCAAGAATATATACGGTTATATAGTTGTCGCTTTCATGACCGGTGACGACCGCGTCCTGAAGCTTGTAGTCCTGATGTTCCCGCTTCAGTTCCAGAAAATCGAACAGCCACTGATTCATCTGCTCCGTTTCCTCTGCGGCGCTTATCTGATTCTGAAGCTCGTTTATGCGGCTGCGCAGCTCGGCGTTTTCCTCCGATATGCGGTCAAACTCGGTAAAATAGGACACAAAGCCCTCAAAGGCGTCGGAAACGTAGCTGAACAGCTTCTGTACCGGTGTAAGCACGGTGTTGAGACCGTTTTTCAGCGTGCCGCCCAGCCCCATGGCTCCGAAAACCGAGGGGACTATAACGGCTATCAGCATCAGGATAACGATGACCGTGAAAAATCTTGACCTGAAAAAGTCCTTCACCCTGTTTCACTCCTTTTTTCGTGGAATACGCGGCATACCGCGCCGAAAAATGCGGATCTATGCTGTACTGTCAGCGCGAGCCGCGGTTTCTGTAACGTACCGCGTCGGAATCGCCGCTTCCCTCGATAACATGACCGATGCCTACCGCAACTGCGTCAAGAGGCGATTTTGCAATAGTTGCCCTGATGCCAGTAACATGAGTTACCAGAGCGTCGAGACCGCCAAGCAGGGCGCCGCCGCCCGACAGCATGATTCCGTTGTCGTATATGTCGCTGGAAAGCTCGGGGGGAGTGTTCTCCAGCGTAGTTCTTATAGCTTCGATAATATGGACGACCTGCTCGTGCATAGCCTCCCGTATTTCGGCGGAGCTTACGGTAATAATGGCGGGCAGCCCGTTCAGAAGGTTTCTGCCGCGTATTTCCATAACGCCGCGGTCTACTCCGGGATGTACGCTGCCTATTTTCTTTTTCAGTATTTCGGCGGTAACTTCGCCGATCAGTATGTTGTATTTTTTCTTGATGTAGCTGACTATCGCATCGTCAAGCTCGTCTCCCGCAATACGCAAAGAGGTAGACAGAACGATGCCGCCCAGAGAGGTGACCGCCACCTCGGTGGTGCCGCCGCCGATGTCCACTATCATGCTGCCGCGGGCGTCCTCAACTCTAAGCCCGCTGCCGATAGCCGCCGCAATAGGCTCCTCAATAAGCGCCACCGACTGCGCTCCCGCCTCAAGAGTAACATCCTCAACGGCGCGTTTTTCCACCTCGGTGACGCCGTAGGGAACGCATACAATTACCTTGGGACGGCTGAAGACGGTGCTGCCTGAGGCTTTTTTGAAAAAGTCGCGCAGCATTGCGGAGGTAAAGTCAAATTCGGCAATAACTCCGTCCTGAAGAGGGCGCATGGCTACAATGGAGCCGGGGGTCTTGCCAAGCATAAGCTTTGCGTCGTTGCCCACCGCCATAACCTTTTTGCTTCGCTGTTCCACCGCCACCACAGAGGGCTCGCGCAGCACTATTCCCTTGCCGCGGACATAAACTATGGTATTTGCCGTTCCCAAATCTATTCCTATATATTTGCTCATAAACAGATGTCCTTCCTGTATTTTGCTATTTACTCAGCGGTGCTATGGCTGAAAGGAAGAATGCCGAACTCTTCTCTCAGCGCCTTTGACACGCTGCACAAAGGCAGTCCCATGACGGTGTAGTAATCGCCGCTTATGGACTCCACGAACATTCCACCTGCGTCCTGTATGCCGTAGGCACCCGCCTTGTCCAGAGGGGAGCCGGTGTCAAGATAGCCCGAAAGCTCTTCTTCCGTAATACGGCGCATACTTACCTCGCATTTTTCACAGCCTCGCACCGCTTTTTCTCTGTCGCAAAGTATCCAGCCGGTGATGACCAGGTGCGTTTTCCCGGAAAGCTTTTCAAGCATTTTTCTTGCCGCCTCCCGATCACCGGGCTTTCCCAGTATTTCACCCTCAAGGCACACCACCGTGTCGGCGCACAGTATAACGCCGTCCTCGGTTTCAAGCGCCGCCCGGGTCTTGCGGCGGGCGTTTTCCGCCACAAGCTTCTCCGGAGAAAGTCCCTTTGACACTTCTTCTGCCTTGGGGGAAACCCAGCGGAAATCGTACCCGGCACTTGCCAGTATCGCCCGTCTGCGGGGAGAGCCGTAGGCAAGTATCAGCTTTTTATCGGTCATAATATGCCGTTCCTTTCGCCGTTTTCATCCTGCGGATCTGCAATGATACCGCAGTCCGCGCTTATTTCGTCCCCGTAGAGCCTATGCCGCCGCGGTCGGGGTTCCCCAGAGTTTCGCACTCCTGAAATTCAAGGGGCGGCTGATGCTTTGCAATGCGGAACTGGCATATTCGCTCGCCCTTTGCAATGTGGGTATCCCGCAGGGCGTATGCGGGCATATACCACTGATCGCCGTCGCCGCAGTAGCTTTCGTCGACCACGCCCATATGATTTGTCTGTATTATCCCGAAATTCTTGTAGGTGGAGGAGCGGGGAACTATATGCGCCTCATACCCCTCGGGCAGCGCTACTGCTATACCCAGAGGAATGAGCCTGAATTCTCCCGCCTGCATATCCGTATCCTGGGCGCATCTGAGATCGATCCAGTCGCTTTTTCCGTCAATGTAGCAAAGACGGGGCATATCGGGCACAAGATATTTGATTTTCAGTTTTTTCTTTTCCATATATATGATCCTGCCTTTCGCAGTTTTTCTCCCGTTTTAACAGGCCGTATCAGAGCATTCGGCGGATATTTCCGCTTTCCGGCGGTGTCCCGTTTTTGTAGGCTTCGATTATCTCCTCGCACCTGTCGCGGCTTTCGTCCGTAAATATAAAATGCATAACGGAAACTCCCGCGCTCTCGCATCCTGTCAGCCATATATACGGGCACGCTGTTGTACAGAATATTGGTGCAGTCGGACATACCGTACAGGGGGAATACCGTGCCCCGACGGTCCGTAAGGCTTCCCGTACAGAGTGCGCCGCTTTTCTTCGTCATACCGGGCACCGACAGCCCGCAGCCGCCGCACCTGCAGTTTTCCCCGCCGTCCGACAAAACGCAGCGCACGCACAGCATAAGAGGAAGTCTGCCGTATACCACCGCGCCGATGGGGCGGGAGCAGGATATATCCCTGATTTTTGCAAGCCTTACTTCGGGGGAGAGTGTAACATATTCTCCGAGAGACGCGCAGTACTCCGCCGCCTCGGAATTGAAAATATTCATTCGCACGGAAGCTGCCGCCAAGTATCCGCGCCGCACCGCTTCCTCAAGCTGACCCGCCGTGTGACACAGCAGGGTTTTGCCGTAAAGAGCCTTGTCGCAAAAAACATCTTCCGCACATCCGTCGGGCATATAGGGCGGAAGAGAAATATCAAAGCTGTCGCCTCCTTGCGTGCCGTAGGGAATGAATATTTTGTCAAAAAAGTCCCAGGCGTCCTCCGGTATCTGCTCGGGACGTAGAAACTCAGCCGTATATACGGTTTTTGCCGCCGCTTTATTTTTGCCTTTGCAAAGATTTGGAATTTGCGGCGCTTTTCTATTAGTCTCAAGCAAGGCATCAACGGCGCGCCGCCTCAGCCTGTTAAGCTCCGACAGAGTGAGAGGGGAGATGCCGTCCGTTTCGTAGTAAAAATCCGCAAGGTAAAACGGAGTGTTTCCCAGCCTTCCCGCGTTTTTCTCCGCGCCCTCACGGCTCAGGGGCGCAACCGATGATGCGTCAAGAATGCCGTCTCCTCTCGCTTCTGCCCTTTTCGTGGGCGACTCTGCTTCAAACACCGCCGCCTCGCCGTCTTTTACGGTAAGGCGTACCTTAAGCGGCACCTTTCGGGAAAGACCGGGAAACTTTGTTTTGTCCATTTCCAGAAAATCCTCGTAGGTGCGCACCCCGCGCATATCGGTGCCGTTTTTTTCAAAATATCCTGCCGTAAATCCGCCGCGGCTGAAGATCTTCCGCAAAGCCTCCGTTTCCTCGGGCAGGGCGTCGCGCGCCTCGTCTATAAGACGGCGGTAAATCTTCGTCACCCCGTAAACATATTCCGCAGGCTTCTGCCGCCCCTCGATTTTCAGGGAAGCGACTCCGCTTTCCAGAATGTCCGTAATATGCCCCGCAAGGCACATATCCCGAAGACTTACGGGATATGTTTTACCGGCTTTGCCGCTGCTCTTTCTGCCGCCGCCGAGAGAATAAGGCTGACGGCAGGGCTGTGCGCATTCGCCGCGGTTTCCGCTTCGGGCACCCATAACCGCGCTGAAAAGACACTGCCCCGAAAACGATACGCAATGCGCCCCGTGGATAAACATTTCCGTTTCAATGGGGGAGCGGCTGCAAAGCTGCTTCAGAGCCGCGGCATCAATTTCCCTGTGACACACCATACGGGAAAAACCGGCTCTGTTAAGCGCCTCGGCGTCATATACGCTGTGACCGGAAAGCTGAGTACTTGCGTGGATCTCAAAATCGGGTATATATTTTTTTATAAGCGCGGCAAGCCCCATATCCGCAATTATCAAAGCGTCCGCGCCGTCTCCGTACAGAGTCGCGGCAAGGCGGAGAGCATCCTGTAGCTCCCCGTCGAAAAGGCGGGTATTCAGAGTGATATAGGTCTTTACCCCGTAGGCTCGGGCAAGCTTTATAGCCTCTCCGATTTCCCCCGCGCCGAAATTCTCCGCTCTCATGCGGGCGTTAAAGGCGTCGGCGCCGAAATAAACGGCATCCGCACCCGCCTCTATTGCCGCCTCCAGTGCGGCTCTGCTCCCCGCCGGGGCAAGCAGCTCAGGTTTTTTCGTTTTCACTTTTGCCCCGACTCCGTTTCATCAGAATAATTCGGCGCCCCTGCCGCCGTGTCTGCCGTTTCAGATATTATTTTTGCGAAGCAGACTTTCTATCTGGCGCAGCTTGTCCTCTTTTTCGCCGCTGCTGCTGACGCCACCGGTTTTTTCTGCTTCTGCCGTTTCTGCATTTTCGGAGACTGCGTTTGCCGCCGTCTCTTCTTTCTTTCTGCCCAGAAGCTCCGCTATCTGCTTCAGGCTTTCCCTGCGTCCCGTATCTCCTGTGCTCACAGCATCCGCCGTTTCGTCGGCGCTGTCATCCGCGCTGTCGTCAATTGAAAGCTGAGTGAGACCTGCGTCCTCGACCCCCTCGGTCTCCCGGGCATCTTCCTCTGCTTCAAGAGCCGACTTTGCGGCGTCCTTTCCGCTCAGCATAGCGCTTTTCAGCTTTATATTTTCCTCTCTCATTCGACGCAGATTGGCGTCGTAAAGAGCGATCTGCGCTTCAAGATTGCGCACGCGCTTTTCCGACTTTGCCTTTTCGCTGCTCAGATCCAAAGCTACGAGGATAGCGGCGTCGAGCTTTGAACAGCGTTTGTTCTGAATTGTGATATCGGTGATCTGCGTGTCCAGACGGGATACCAGCTTCTGGACGAAATCCTCCCTTTCGTCGGAAAGAATAGACATCTCCACTCCTGCGATAGTCACATCGTACTTTTTCTTGTCCATGGCCCTCTCCTTATAAAAATTCAGTATTGAAATTCGGGAATAATATGTTATAATACAAGAAATACTTTCCCTATTATATAACTATTCATTTTATTATAATATATCGCGAGCGGAAATTGAATAGTTTTTGCGAATTTTTATTAAATTTAAGGTAAAAATGTGCGCTTTTTTACTCTGTCGGCAAAGAAACGCGCAAACACCCATAAAAAGAAAGGCAGAAAAAATATGGTACCGAGAAACGAATATCCGCGCCCGGAGCTAAGACGGAGCGAGGAAAGCCGTCTGTGCCTTAACGGCGAGTGGTATTTTGAAATTGACAATGATGACACGGGAGTCGCCCGCCGCCTGTTTGATGAGGAGCGCTACGACTGCCGCATAACGGTGCCCTTTGTGCCGGAGTCCCGTCTTTCGGGCATATGCCACACGGATTATATGAAAAGGGTATGGTATGCCCGCACATTTGTGCTGCCGCAAGGCTTTGACACCGACTGCGGCCGCGTGCTTTTCCATATAGGTGCCGCGGATTATGACTGCCGTGTGTATATAAACGGAAAGGCGGCGGGGGAGCACCGCGGGGGATACACTCCCATGTGCTTTGATATAACCGACCTTGTGACAAAGGGCGAAAACAGAGTAAATATAACGGTGTACGACGACACTCAGAACCCGCTTCAGCCATCGGGCAAGCAGGTGTCGGCTCCCGAGCCGCACGGCTGCTTTTATACCCGCTGCACAGGTATATGGCAAAGCGTTTGGCTTGAATACGTGCCGAAGAATTATATAAAGCATGTAAAAATTCTGCCGGATGTAAAAAACTGCCGCGCCGAGGCTGAAATTCAGCTTTGCGGCGACGGCGAGGTGCGCGCAGAGGTGCTGTTTGAAGGGGAGACGGTGTCGGTGAGCGCCGCTGTGTCCCGGGAGGGAAAAGCAAGCCTTACTCTGACCGTGCCCGCCCCTAAGCTGTGGGATATAGGGCAGGGAAACCTGTACGATGTGCGCCTGACTTTCGGCAGCGACACAGCCACGGCATATTTTGGAATGAGAAGTATAGAGGTCAGCGGGAATAAAGTTCTTCTCAACGGACGTGAGATATTTATGCGTCTTGTACTCGATCAGGGCTACTATCCCGACGGCATTTACACCGCCGGAAGCGCAGAGGATTTTCGCCGCGATATTGAGCTGTCAATGGCGGCGGGCTTCAACGGCGCAAGAATGCATATGAAAATATTTGAGCCGCAGTTTATATACGAAGCAGACCGCGCAGGCTATCTGCTGTGGGGCGAGTATCCCAACTGGGGACTTGACATCTCCCGCCCGCAGGCGCAAAGCGCCATGCTTCCGGAGTGGGAGGAGGAGCTGCGCCGTGATGTGAACCACCCCTCCGTAATAGGCTGGTGTCCCTTTAACGAGGCTTTCCCCGGTGAAAATACCGCTATCGTAAAAGAGGCGGTGCGCATTGCGAAAGAATACGACCCCACAAGGCTTGTGATAGATTGCTCCGGCTGGGTACACAGCGCAAAAGCCGATATTTACGATGTGCATGACTACGAGCAAAACCCTGACGTTTTCGCTTCCCACTACGCCCCCCTTGTCAGCGGCGGCAAAGTGTTTACAAACGGCTCTGAGGGCGATACGGGCTATGACGGTACATCTCCTTATTTTGTGTCCGAATTCGGCGGCGCCTTTTTCGACATAGACTCCGTGTATGAAAATTCCGCCCAGGAGTCGGGTACTCCCTGGGGCTACGGCGAGGCTCCCGCCGACGCCGAAGCATTTCTCAGCCGTCTTTCGGCGCTGTGCGCCGTTTTGCGTGAAAATCCCGCCGTATGCGGCTTTTGCTACACCCAGTTTACCGATGTTATGCAGGAAATGAACGGACTGTACTCCTTTGACCGCCGCGCTAAATTCCCTGCGCAAAGGCTTCGCCGTGCCATAGCCGGCGAGCAGGGAGACGAAGCTGACAGAGGCGCAAAGAAATAAAAACCACCGCGGTATTTCCGCGAAAACAGCGGGGGACCCCCGCTGTTTTTCCACACATTTTTTCATAAAAAGAAAAGCCCGCGGAGAAAATCTCCGTGGGCATTTCGCTTTTTGATAAAGTGACGAAGCAGTCTCTTTTTTGCTCTCTTATCTCTTTGAGAACTGGCTTGCACGGCGTGCAGCTTTGAGACCGTACTTCTTTCTTTCCTTCATTCTGGGGTCACGGGTGAGAAGTCCTGCCTTCTTCAGAGGAGCGCGGAAAGTCTCGTCTGCCAGAAGGAGCGCGCGGGATGCGCCGTGACGGATAGCTCCTGCCTGACCGGAGAAGCCGCCGCCGCGAACACTTGCGACGATATCGAACTTGCCCATGGTGCCGGTTACCTCAAAAGGCTGGTTGATGATGAGCTTCATGGTCTCAAGACCGAAATACTCGTCAATTGTGCGGCCGTTGATGGTAATGCTGCCGGTGCCGGGATAAAGACGAACGCGGGCAACAGAGCTCTTTCTTCTGCCCGTACCGTAAAAGTAAGGTTTAGCACTTGTATACATATTCCGTTATCCCCCTATTAAATCTCGTAAGGCACGGGCTTCTGTGCCTGCTGCTTGTGAGCCTCGCCTGCGTATACCTTAAGGCGGGTGATGGACTTGTCGCCGATGGAGTTGTGCGGGAGCATACCCTTAACTGCAAGCTCCATTGCCATTTCGGGCTTGGTAGCCATCAGAGTCTTGTAGGAAACTTCCTTCAGACCGCCGATGTAGCCGGAATGACGGCGATAGTACTTCTGCTCCAGCTTTTTGCCGGTGAGTACTGCTTTTGCGGCATTTACGATAATAACGAACTCGCCGCAGTCCACATTGGGAGTGAACTCGGGGCGGTGCTTGCCGCGAAGTATGGTAGCCGCTGCCGCAGCAGTCTTACCGAGGGGCTTGCCTGCCGCGTCGATAATATACCACTTGCGCTCAACGGTTTCTTTCTTTGCCATATAAGTTGACATAAGACTTTCCTCCGAAAATGCATAGTTAGATTTATTCAGCAAGGTGCATTATACCAAAGCAGGCGACGTGTGTCAATAGTTTTGCGAAAAAATTTTTCGAAATTTTGATTTATCATTTGAACATCTCGTTTTTTCTCCCGTTTTCTCACGAATGCTCATTTTTTCTAAACCGCCGTGCACGAATAAAACTTTCCGTGCCGCTCCGATTTTTTCCGCACGGCGCATATATTTTGCGAAATACGCTTTTTGAATGCGAAAATCTCCCGCAGCAGACGGAGTTTTGGCGCTTTTTTTACATATTTTCAATAATTGCTTATTTACAAAAGGAGAAAAAGGTTGTATAATTGATTTCGGTATGACAATACCCAATGATACTGTGTGTCAAAAACAAAAACATATATATCAGGAGGAAAAACCATTCATGGCAAGAAGAAAAGTATCCATGGACGGCAACACCGCTGCCGCGCACGTTTCGTACGCGTTCACCGAGGTTGCCGCAATCTACCCCATTACCCCTTCCTCTCCCATGGCAGAGGTGACCGATACCTGGTCAGCTACGAATAAGAACATATTCGGAGAGCCTGCCGTAAACATTTTCGGCGAGAGAGTTAAGGTCATGGAAATGCAGTCCGAGGCGGGCGCCGCAGGCGCAGTTCACGGCTCCCTTGCGGCAGGTGCGCTTACCACCACCTACACCGCTTCCCAGGGTCTGCTGCTCATGATCCCCAATATGTACAAGATCGCAGGTGAGCTGCTTCCCTGCGTTATCCATGTATCCGCACGCTGCGTAGCGTCCCACGCGCTGAACATTTTCGGCGATCATTCCGACGTTTACGCCTGCCGTCAGACCGGCTTTGCCATGATGGCTGAGTCCAACCCCCAGGAGGTTATGGATCTCGGCGCAGTGGCGCATCTTGCCGCAATCGAGGGCAGAGTTCCCGTACTGAACTTCTTTGACGGCTTCCGCACCTCTCACGAGATTCAGAAGATCGAAGCATGGGACTACGAGGATCTTAAGGAAATGGTTGATATGGACGCTGTCAACGAGTTCAGAAAGCGCTCCATCAACCCCGAGCATCCCGTACTCCGCGGCTCCGCCGAGAACGGTGATATCTTCTTCCAGCACAGAGAGGCGTGCAACCCCTACTACGACGCTTTCCCCGCTATCGTTGAGAAGTATATGGACAAGGTCAACGAGAAGCTGGGCACCGACTACAAGCCCTTCAATTACTACGGCGCACCCGACGCCGACCGCGTTATCATAGCTATGGGCTCCATCTGCGATGTTGCAGAGGAAGTTATAGACTATATGAACGCACACGGCGAAAAGGTAGGACTTGTAAAGGTACGCCTTTACAGACCTTTCGTTGCAAAGAACCTTGTTGCGGCTATTCCCGAGACCGCAAAGAAGATCGCGGTGCTTGACAGAACAAAAGAGCCCGGTGCGCTGGGCGAGCCTCTGTATCTTGATGTTGTTACCGCTCTGGCAACCGAGGGCGTTACAGACAAGACCGTCGTCGGCGGACGTTACGGTCTCGGCTCCAAGGACACTCCTCCGGCATCCGTTTTCGCAGTATACGAGAACCTCAATGCCGCAGAGCCCAAGAACGGCTTCACCATCGGCATCGTAGACGATGTTACCGGACATTCCCTTGAGGAAAAGCCCGCTCCCGATACCGCTCCCGAGGGCACTATCGCCTGCAAGTTCTGGGGTCTGGGCGGCGACGGCACCGTCGGCGCAAACAAGAACTCCATAAAGATTATCGGCGACCATACGGACAAGTACATCCAGGCTTACTTCCAGTATGACTCCAAGAAGACCGGCGGTATCACCATATCCCACCTGCGCTTCGGAGACAAGCCCATAAAGAGCCCCTATTACATCAACAAGGCCGACTTCGTTGCCTGCCACAATCCTTCTTATATCCTCAAGGGCTATAAGATAGTAAACGATGTAAAGCCCGGCGGCACCTTCCTTATGGACTGCCAGTGGACTCCCGAGGAGCTGGACGCACATCTGCCCGCTTCCGTTAAGTCCTACATCGCCAACAACGACATAAGCTTCTATATCATCAACGCTACCGCCATCGCAAAGAACGAGGTGGGCAACCCCAAGGTAAAGAACACCATACTCCAGTCCGCATTCTTCGCGCTTGCAAAGATCATGCCTATCGAGCAGGCTGTTGAGTATATGAAGTACATGGCTACCAAGTCCTACTCCAAGTTCGGCGAGGAAGTGGTTGCTCAGAACCACAAGGCTATCGACATGGGCGCCGGAGCGCTTGTCAAGGTAGATGTTCCCGCCGCATGGAAAAATGCAGGCGAGACCCCCGCAGACCCCAAGGCAACCGGCGAGCGTCCCGAGCTTGTGAAGTTTGTAAACTCCGTAGTTGCTCCCGTGGGCAAGATGGACGGCGACAGCCTGCCCGTATCCGCATTCAAGGATATGGCAGACGGTACCTTCCCTCAGGGCTCCGCTGCATATGAGAAGCGCGGCGTAGCCGTTATGGTACCCGTATGGCACGCAGAGAACTGTATCCAGTGTAACCAGTGTGCATTCGTATGTCCTCATGCTACAATCCGTCCCTTCGCCATGACCGCGGAGGAGGCTGCTGCGGCTCCCGCACAGACCAAGTTTGCCGCAAGACCCGTAATTAAGACGGACTACAAGTTTACTATGGCTGTAAGCCCTCTTGACTGTATGGGCTGTACGCTCTGCGTAAAGGCTTGTCCTACCAAGCCCGAAAAGAGAGCGCTTGAAATGGTGCCTCAGGACACTCAGCTTGATCAGCAGGCAGTATTCGATTACGGCGTTGCGAAGGTTTCCGAGAAGCCCGAGCTTATTAACACTACCGTCAAGGGCAGCCAGTTCAAGCAGCCCCTGCTTGAGTTCTCCGGCTCCTGCGCAGGCTGTGCAGAAACTTCTTATGCACGTATCATCACTCAGCTCTTCGGCGAGAGAATGTATATTTCCAACGCAACCGGCTGTTCCTCCATTTGGGGCGGCAGCGCACCTGCAACTCCTTACACCGTAAACCGCGAAAGCGGCAAGGGTCCCGCATGGGCAAACTCTCTGTTTGAGGATAACGCAGAGCACGGTCTCGGTATGGCGCTGGGTCAGAAGACTATCCGCGAAAAGCTTATCGGCTATGTGAGAGAGCTTGACGCCATCGTTACCGACGAGGCTAAAAAGGCAGTTATCGCCGAGTACCTCAACACTCTTGACGACGGTGAAAAGAACACCGCGGCTACCAAGGCTCTGGTAGATATGCTTGAGGGCTGCGGCTGCGACGCTTGTGCAGAGCTGAGAGGCAAGATCCTGGCCGAGAAGGAGTACCTGTCCAAGAAGTCCGTGTGGATCTTCGGCGGCGACGGCTGGGCATACGACATCGGCTTCGGCGGACTTGACCACGTGCTTGCAAGCGGCGAGGATGTAAACATAATGGTATTCGATACCGAGGTTTACTCCAACACCGGCGGTCAGGCTTCCAAGGCTTCCAACATCGGCCAGGTTGCTCAGTTCGCGGCAGCGGGCAAGGCAATCGGCAAGAAGAATCTTGCTGAGATCGCAATGTCCTACGGATATGTTTATGTGGCTCAGATCGCTATGGGCGCTGATATGAATCAGACTCTCAAGGCACTGAAGGAAGCAGAAGCATATCACGGTCCTTCCCTTGTTATCGGCTACGCTCCCTGTGAGATGCACGGTATCAAGAAGGGCGGCATGCAGAACTGCCAGCTTGAAATGAAGAAGGCAGTTGAGGCAGGCTACTGGCATATGTTCCGCTATAACCCCACTCTTGAGTCCAATAAGCTCTCCATAGACTCTAAGGAGCCTACGGGAGATTACAGAGCCTTTATTACCAACGAGGCGCGTTACGCCCGTCTGGCACAGTCCTTCCCCGAGAGGAGCGAACAGCTCTTTGCTAAGGCGGAGGCAGCCGCAAAGGCGAAGTACGAAAGACTTCAGAAGCTGGGCAAGCTCTACGAGTAATTATTATATGACAAAACGGGGACTTTTCCTTGCGGAAAAGCCCCCGTTTTTTGTGTTCGGGGCGGGGCGCTGCCGGTAAAAGCAATATAAAATCAACAGGACTGCCGTCGGCAGTCCTGTTGATCTTTTGCGGGTATATATATGGGGCTCTGCCCGAGATTCCGTCGAGACGGAGACCCTCAAAAAACTTTTGTGAAAAAGGGGTAAGGGTTTTGTTTTTTAATCCTGCAGAAAATTCGGTTTAGCTGTACTTTATATTTTGCTAATCTAAGTTTCCTGCAATACCGAAATAACAAATCTAATCTCTTTTTCCAAAAGTTTTTGAAGATTGTTAAGAGACTTTTCACAAAAAGTCCCTTAACCGGGGTGCGGGGCAGCGCCCCGCATATAGCACTGTCAAAGCTCCGGTTCGAAGGCGGGCATGGGGCGAAGCTTAAACAGATTGAGTGCGTGCATTCTGTCGATGCGTTCTTTGGTGGCGGGATCGTCGATTTCCCCGGTGCGAATGTACCTGTCGAGAACGGCATAGGTAAAGCCCAGATTGTCCTCGTCGGTTTTTCCGCAGAGCCCGTCAATAGGGGTCTTGTGAACAAGGCTTTCGGGCAGACCGAGAACGGTGCCTATTTTTTTTACCTCGTCAACGGTCAGATGGGACAGAGGGCTGAAATCTCCGGCACCGTCGCCGTAGCGGGTGGCATAGCCCACCCAGTCCTCGGAAAGATTGCAGGTGTTGGCAACTCTGCCGTTGTTGGACTGGCTGACGGCGTAAAGCGTTGCCATGCGTATCCTTGCGGGAAGATTTTGCGTAGTCTGGGAGCTTTTCTCCATGTCGGCGGGCAGAGCGCCTATAAGTCCGTTAACAGCCGCTTCAATGTTTACGGTGTAGTTTCTGATACCCAGGTGCTTTACAAGAAGCTGAGCGCAGTCAATGTCGTGCTGATGACCGCAGGGCATAAGCACACCGATGACGCGGTCTTTGCCCAGAGCCTCAACGCAGAGCGCGGCAACCACGGAGGAATCCTTGCCGCCGGAGATGCCCACTACGGCGTTACAGCCCTTGCCGTTTTTCTCAAAGAAATCGCGTATCCATTTGACACACGCGTCCTTTACCTTTTTTTCGTCAAACATATTGTATCATTC
This sequence comes from uncultured Clostridia bacterium, assembly GCA_945949385.1. GTDB lineage: Bacteria > Bacillota > Clostridia > Oscillospirales > CAG-272 > Avispirillum. The sequence goes on from CAMFEL010000009.1 coordinate 14,551, forward strand.
CTTCCCGGATTTGAGTTAACTAAAATGAATAGCAGGGAGTCACAAGGGCAATGGAAAACTCCTTTATTGCCTCCTCGTCCACAGTGATGTCCTCATAGTAGCTCTTGATTTTCTCACGGAATTTGTACTGATTTACACTGTCTTTGTAAGTGCTGTCGCCGTCGGTAGGGAAAAAGTCGGCGTTTTCGCTGCTTTTCCACGCACCCTCGTCAAGAGAAAGCCGCTTCAATATGTACGCTCCCGTGTCCGTCTCAAGGGAGGCGGTCTCTCCGATTTCCACCTCCGACGCGGCTTTTATAAGCTGATAGAACAGAAGATCGCTGTACTGCCGGGAGGCGGAATAATAGTAGCCGCCGCTGTATCCCTTAAACTCCGAATACTGCTCGTAAAGAGAGTCAAAGTCCTCACCTGAGGCAAGCTTTTCCTTGACCGATGCGACAGCGGCGTCCTTTTCTGCTTTTACGGAAGCCTCAAGATCCTCCGTCTTGTAATAGCCGTCATCGTCCGTGACCATATTTCCCTCGCTGTCGGTCACATACTGATAGGCGTTGTTTATGTATATAAGCTGAAAATGAACATAGTAGTCCTGATAATACTGCTCCAGCTCGTCGTCGGTCACAGCCTCCGCACCGCCGTCTCCGTACAGATAATCGTAGACCTTGGTAAGCTTTGATTCTTCCCTGTAAATCTGCTCCAGTAATGAAAGATTTATGCCGTACTCGCCCAGCACCGTATTCATGGTGCTTTTGCTTCCGTCGGCGTATTCCTTTACAAGATCCTTCACATAGTCTGAAATGCTGTCTGTTTCATCTTTGTCAAGAGAAAGTCCGTAATCGTCAAACAGCTTCATGCCCACAAGATTTGTTTTGATGCTGTCAAGAGTAAGCTCATCGAAATACTCGGCGGCAGTCTTTCCCTCGGTAAGCTCGCTCTGCCAGTATTCGTCCGTGTTTTCAACATCCTCGTACTTGGAAATATAGCCGCCCTTTGCGCCGGACGCCCAGTAGTGGTACATGGCGGCGGTAACGCTGTGACCGTCAAGGGTCATAACGGCAGGGGTGCTGTCGCCGCAGGCGGTAACTGCAAGTGTGCAGATAAGCACAGCGGCGCAAAGCAGGAGGGATACGGTTTTCTTTTTCATATTCCTGACCATTTCTTTCATATTATTGAGTAAATAAGCAGTATTATAATATTTCCGCGCCGGAGATACGGGCGTTTTTTATATTTTAGTACCGCAGGGCGCGGATTTTGTTAATATTCTGATAACTTTTACGCTTTTGAGGCGGAAATATAATCCGTCAGAAAGTCTGCGGCGCGATCGGAGGCGGGAGTGCCCTTGACTTTCTTCAGAATTACGGCAGCGGGGGAGCCGGGAGTGACCCGCACGGCGCCTTTGTATTTTTCTCCCAGCGCGCTGACGGCACCCAGATCCGGCAGGGGAGCGCTCATGAATATGTCCTTTTCTCTCTCCTCCACCTTGGTGATACCGCAGGAGCGCGCCAGACCGCGCACAAGAGCGATGCGGCACAGATTCATGGCGGCGCGGGGCGGCTCGCCGAAGCGGTCGCAAAGCTCGTCTATCATATCGGAGAAATCCTCCTCGCACTGTATGCGTGCGATCTTTTTGTACATTTCCATACGCTGAGCAGAATCGCGCACATAGCTCTTGGGCAGATTTGCGTCGCAGTTCATAACAACGGCGCAGTCGGCACTTTTTTCCTTTGCCTCTCCTTTTTCCTCAAGCACCGCTTCCTCCAGAAGCTTTATATACATATCGTAGCCTACGGCTTCCATATGCCCGTGCTGCTGACTGCCCAGAAGATTGCCGGCTCCGCGTATTTCCAGATCCCTGAGAGCTATTTTGAAGCCTGCGCCGAAAGCGGCGTATTCCTTCATGGCTCTCAGGCGCTTTTCAGCCACCTCCGAAAGCTGTTTCATCTTCGGATAGGTAAAATAAGCGTAGGCGCGGCGGCTGCTTCTGCCCACCCGTCCCCGTATCTGATGAAGCTGAGAAAGGCCGAAGCGGTCGGCATTTTCTATAATAAGGGTGTTTGCGTTTGGCACATCCACTCCCGTCTCAATAATGGTTGTGCATACGAGTACATCCACCTCGCCCCGCACCAGTGCCGCCCAGATGTCCTCAAGCTCATCCTTGTCCATACGCCCGTGAGCCACGGCGATGCGGGCATCGGGTAGCTCCCGTGACAGCTTGGCGCTGAGAGTATACAGATATTCAATGTCATTGTTGAGATAGAATACCTGTCCTCCGCGCCTCAGCTCGCGGCGTATAGCCTCGGCAATAACGGCGTCGTCGTGCTCCATAACATATGTCTGCACCGGGGAGCGCAGACCGGGCACATCGTCCAGTATGCTCATATCCATAATGCCGCCCATAGCCATATTCAGCGTACGCGGTATGGGAGTTGCGGTAAGTGTCAGAATATCCGCGCCGATGGCAAGCTCTTTCAGTTTGTCCTTCTGCGCCACACCGAAGCGCTGCTCCTCGTCAATGATAACGAGTCCCAGATCGTGAAACTCAATATCAGAGGATATAATGCGGTGGGTTCCGATAACGATGTCGGTTTCCCCGCGCCGCAGCTTTCGCAGAGATACGGTCTGCTGAGCCTTGGTGCGAAAGCGGGATAGCATATCAATTGTAACGGGAAAACCGCGGAAACGGCTCAGCGCCGTCTGGTAGTGCTGATAGGCAAGAATGGTGGTAGGCACCAGTATGGCGACCTGCTTGCCGCCCTCCACAGCCTTGAAAGCGGCGCGAAGAGCCACCTCCGTCTTGCCGTAGCCCACATCTCCGCACAGAATACGCTCCATGGGGTAGGGCGCCTCCATATCCCGCCTTATGTCCTCCGCGCCGGCAAGCTGGCTGTCCGTCTCCTCATATTCAAATGCATCGGCAAACTGCCCCGTCATATCGTCGTCGGGAGGAAATGCTATACCCTTTGCTCGGCGCCGTCTGGCGTAAAGCTCAATAAGCTCCTTTGCCATTTCCTTGGCGTCCGCACTGGCGCGGCTCTTGGCACGGTTCCAATCCGCGCCGCCCATTTTGGAAAGCTTCACATTTCCGTCGCTTCCCGCGCCTATGTATTTCGATACCAAATCAAGCTGATCCACAGGCAGGAAAAGCCGATCGGTGCCGGCATATTTAATCTTTACATAATCGCGCTCCGAGCCGTCAACGGTCAGCGTCTCAATGCCCATAAACTGACCTATGCCGTACGCCTCGTGAACCACGAAATCGCCTGCTTCAAGGTCGCTGTACGACATAATACTGCGGGTCTTTGACTTATGCTTTCTGCCGCGGTGACGGCTGAGAATACGGGCGGCCCCGGCGGAAGTGCCGGAATAATTCAGCCAAGCAAAGCGGGAGCTTATAAGCTCAAAGCCTGACAGTCCCTCGCCGTACAGCAGAGCCACGGGGAACTGCCTGTTTTCTCCGCGGACAAAAAACTCCGTCCCGGCCTTGCACACGGCAGCGGCATAGCCCTTGTCGGACAGCATTTTAGCTATCTCTCCCGCCTCGGTCTCATTTGCGCACAGCATAGCGCAGCGGTACCCGCCGCCGACAAAGCCGGAAAGATCCTCGAGCATAAGGGCGGTGTTGCCGCCGTAGGGAGGAATGTGACGGGTCTGAAAATTGAATTCCGCTCCGATTCTCAATCCCGGATGGCTTTTTGCAAAGGGGTCAAGGAGTATGCCCGGCATAACGCCGAGAGCCTTTTCCACCCGTTCAAAAGGGTTGATATAAACGCCGCCGGACTTTGAGCCGTACAGCTCGCCCGCCGCCGTCATGTCAGCCACGGTCTGCATGGTAAGCTGCCCCGCGGCCGTTGCCCTGTCCCGCACCGCCGAGGAATCGCTTAGTATGCAAAGCCCGTCAAAGTAGTCGAACAAACAGTCGGCGTCGGGGTAAATAAGGGGCAGATATTTGTCCGCAAAGCCCACATCGGCCGAGTTTTTTATAAGCGCCTGCTCCTGCATAAGGGTCTGAACGGCGTGCATATCGGCGTCGTCCCGCTTCGACAGCAGGCGAAGCTGTTTTTCGCAGGCGTTGAAAACCGCCTCTCTCCGGTCGTCCGTCAGTATGACCTCATGAGCGGGAGGGATAAGCACCGTCTGTGTCACAGGCTCCGAAAAGCGCTGAGTAGCAGGGTCAAAGGTGCCCATTCTGTCTATTTCATCACCGAACAGTTCTATTCTGAGAGGGGCGTCGGAAGGAGGAAAAATGTCTATGATTCCGCCGCGAACCGTAAACTGACCGGGGCCCTCCACCAGCTCCACATTAGTATATCCTCCTGCGCACAGCACTGAGGTAAGACGGTCAAGATCGAGAGGGCGGGACGGATCTGCGGAAAAGGAAAGATGTATAAGCTCCTCCGGCGGCACCGTTACCTGAAGTGCCGCTTCCGCAGTCGCGCAAACTGCCATAGGCTCGTCGCCGAACAAGAGTCGGGACAGAACCGCAAGCCGCCGATGCTCCCAATCTCTTGATGAAGTGGTAATGTTGAAGCCGTAATCGCGCGCAGGAAAATGGCAGGCGCTGACTCCTTGAGAACTCAGCAGCTCTGCCTCGTCAGCCGCCTCTTTTTCGGAGGGGAAAAGCATAAGCACCCGCCGTCCGCTCATTGTTTCGTCCTCGGCAAGAGCAGTCAGCAGCAGGGGAGAGGCTCCCTCACACAGCCCGGTAACGGAAAAAGGACGCGGAGAAGCCTGCCTTGCGGCGTCGGCCAGCGCGTCTTTGAGAGCGCGGTATTCGCGGCTCTCGCGCATTATTGAAAGTAAAAGTTTTTCGTTGTTCATATATGAAGCACCGTTTTTTTGTTTGTAAGTGCGGTTCAGTCAGTATGAGGGCGCATACCGTTGTATTTGCCCATTGCCTCGTCGGTTTTTCCCTCAATTATAAGGCGCACAGCGTCTGCGCAGGCGCCGAGACAGGGTTCCATTGTTTCACAGTCGCTTTTTGTAAAGCGCGACAGCACCCAATCCTTCATATCATAGCCCTCCGGCTTTTTGCCCACGCCTATGCGTATGCGGGGAAAAGCGTCGTCGGAAAGCTTGTAAATAATGTCATAAAGTCCCTTCTGCCCGCCGTCGGAGCCGCCGGAGCGTATACGCATACGCCCCAGATCGAGATTTACGTCGTCGCTTATTACAATAATACGGGAAACAGGTATACTGTAATACTGCGCCGCGTCGCGCACGGCGTTGCCGGACAGGTTCATATAGGTCTGCGGCTTCATTATAAGCACGCTGTGCCCCCCTATTTCCGCTCTGCCGCAAAGGGCGGAAAAACGGGAGCGGCGGCAGTCTGTACCCAGGTCTGCGCAAACGCGGTCAACCGCCATAAATCCGGCGTTGTGACGCGTGGCGGCGTATTGCCCGCCGGGATTCCCAAGTCCCGCCAGAATATAATCGGGTTTCCCCACAGGCTCCTCTTTTTTGGATATTTTACGGAAAAGTTCAAAAATGTCAGCCACTGCACGCCTCTTTCTCCAATGTCCCCGCAAACGGCAAAACCCCGTCGAAGCCGGCGGGTAGGGGAATATGATTATTTCTTTTGTATATTGTACCGCTTTTTTTGAAAATTTGCAACAGTTTTGCGCGACTATGGAAGAATTTGCACAGAAATGTTCACATATTTACTATTGTATTCGCCGGGAAAAGCATTATAATTATTATGTAAGACAGAAATTTTCAGAAAAAATTCAAAAAAAGGAGGCATATCCGTGTCAAAGAAAAAGAAAAAGAAGAACAGCGCCGCTGCAAAAAAGAACAGCGGTGCAAATAAAAAAGCCGACCGCGCCTCCGAAAAGCTGTCACGCACAGAGCTTGCCGTTAAAACGGAGACAGAAGCCGCAACAGACATAAACGATACTGCATTGAACGAAGCGGAAACTGCGGAAAAAGCCGTATGCGAAACAGCCTCCGATGCGGCAGAGTGTCCCGGAATAAATGCTGCCGAAAATACCGACCCCGGTGAAGGTGAGCAGGTCTCCGATGCCTGCGAGGTCTCCGAAGACTCCGAGGAATCCGAGGACTCCGAAGAGGAAGACCCCCTTGAAGCGCAGGCGCTTACCGCAGCCCCCGATGTAGAGATTCCCCGAGACCCCCAGTTTTCGGAGGAGGATTTCAGACTTTCCGCCGAAGCCTTAACCGCGGAGGATATAGAAATGAATTTCAAGCTAAGAAACAAAGATGAAAACACGGCTGCTGCAGCTCCCGCAGAAGCCGAAAAAGCGAATGTCACCGACGGTGCCGCGCCTGAAAAATCCGTCGGCACGGGCAAGAAAAAATCCGGCAAAAAAAAGCGCGGCGCTGCGGAAAATATCCTGCAGCTTGCCCTGCTGACTGTGTTTGCGGCGGTGGCAATTGTCTGCGTCGTAATGCTTGTTAAGAATATCAAGGGCAAAATAGACGGCGCCGATGTGTATAATAACGCCGAGTTCAGCCCCTTTGTTATCGGCAACGAATCGGTTAACTCCTTCAACCATCCCACCGCCCTTGCAATGATAGGCGGCGACACCCCCATGCTCTCCCTGTACGACCGTATCGCGGCGGGCAAGAGCGCAGGCAACAGCAGCTCCGACAACGCCTATGCCGAAAAGCTTACAGCCATGAAAGCAAGCCTTACCGCACTGAAAGCGAAAAACCCGGATGTTTACGGCTGGATTTATGTGGAGGGCACCACCATAGACCACCCCATCATGCGCGGCAGCGACAACGATTATTATCTCAATCACGCTTATACGGGCGAGGCTCTGCCCATAGGCTCCATATTCCTTGATTACAATACCAAGGATACTCTCACCGACAACTTTAACGCCGTAATATACGGACATAATGTTGTGGCGGTTTCGGGCAGTAAAAGCTCCATGTTCCACGATGTGACAAAGTTTCTGGATGCGGACTTTTTTAACAGCAATAAAATATACATATATACCATGGACGGCGTGTTCATATACAAGGCGGTATCAATCTACCCCACCACCGCCGACTATTTCTACTACCGCACGGAGTTCCCCAACGAGACCTCGTTTCTGAAGTTTGCAAACGAAATGGTGGCAAATTCAAAGGTGCCAAGCGGCGAGACTTTTTCCTCGGGAGATACCATGATAACCCTGTCCACCTGCACAAACGGAGCCTCCGACGGCCGTTATGCCCTGCACGCAAAGCTTGTGGAGGTTATAAAATGACGGAGCAGAGTGCAGGCGTGCTTTGCTGTCCCGTCTGCGGCGCGGGTATGAAAACTGCGGAAAAAATCCTGTACTGCACGGGAGAGAGAAAGCATTGCTACGACATTGCCTCCTCGGGGTACATAAATCTGCTGCCTCCGGGAAAAGCGTCCAACGCAAAAACGGGAGACGACAGGCGTATGCTGAGAGCGCGCAGCGCTTTTCTCGACACGGGCGCATACGAAAAGTTTTCAGCCGAAGCGGCAAGGCTTATAAAAGAACAGCTTGACGGCGCAGGCATAAAAAACAACTCAGGTAGCTCAAAAGAAAAAAGCGCCGTGTTCGTTGACGCAGGCTGCGGCGAGGGGTATCATACACTGAATATCGCCCGCTGCCTTGCAGAAAACGGAATCAGCCCCGTCCCCGTAGGACTTGAAGCCTCAAAATACGGCGCCGAAAAGGCGGCGAAAAGGGCAAAAGCCGCAGGGGATATAGGGAAGGGCGCAGTTTTTGCAGCGGCGAATATTTTCGCAATGCCCCTGAAAAGCGGCTGCGCCGACGCCGTAGTCAGTATGTTTGCCCCCGCGCCCGACGCAGAGGCGGCAAGAGTGCTTAAAGACGGGGGATTTCTCATAGTCTGCTCCTCCGGCAGCCGCCATTTGTGGGAGCTGCGGCAGGTGCTGTACGGTGAGCCCAGACTGTCGCCTCCGCTGTCAAGAGTGCCGGAGGGCTTTGAGCTGTGCGCGACTTCCTCCTGCTCATTTCGGCTTGAGCTTCAAAACCGCGAGGAAATAGGCGCTTTGTTTGAAATGACTCCGTTTTTCTTCCGATGTCCGAGAGAGGGCAGGGAGCGTCTCTTGTCACTTGACAGCCTCAGCGTCGGTGCCGAGGCTGAATATAAAGTGTATAAAAAGGCATATAATAGCATATAATTAACCGATTAACGAAAGCAAAGAAAAGCCGGAAAGCATCGGTTTGCCGCCCGTCGGCAAGTATTTTCGCACCGGCGGAGAAAAGCGGACAGAAAGCGAACAGAAAGCGTATATTATGAAGATATCAGTATGCATACCCATGTATAACGAAAGCGAGATCTGCCGTGAGGCGGCGGATCGGCTTTTTCGCGCCATGGAGGAGCGGCGGCGGGAGTACGACTACGAGGTCATATTCTGCGATGACGGCTCCGGGGACGGCACGGCTGAAATACTGCGGGAACATATAGCTGACAGCGGATATAAGAATCTGCGGGTCATCGGATATGAGAACAACCGCGGCAAGGGAGCCGCCGTGCGCGAGGCGGTACTGCATACGGACGGAGATTGCGTGGTATACACGGACTGCGACCTTGCTTACGGCACCGATGTGATATTCACGGCGGCAGAGCTTACAGCGGGCGGAGCGGCTTTTGCAGTGGGCTCCAGAAATCTTGACTCCGACGGCTACGGCGAGTATACTCCCTTGAGACGCGCCGCCTCGAAAATATATATCAAAGTGATAGCGCTGTGCGCGGGCTTTCGCCTGTCCGATTCCCAGTGCGGCTTCAAGGCATTTGACGGAGACACGGCAAGACGGATTTTTTCTCTTTGCACCACGGACGGCTTTTCCTTTGACCTTGAGGTTATAAAAATCGCTCAAAAAATGGGCGTGAAAATATGTGAAATGCCCGTTAAGGTGCTGAATCACCGCGCTTCGAAAATACACCTTGCCCGCGACGCGGTAAAAATGCTTTCCGATGTCCGCAAAATCAGAAAAAAGGTGAAAAAGCTGAATATATAAACGGATACGGGCATCGCCCGTATCCTGCAAAGCATATACTTTATATTAAAAAACATATATTCTTCAAAAACGAAAAAACAGCGAGGGCAGTTTATTCTGCCGCCTCGCTGTTTTTTGCGTTTTTGTTTCGGGAGATCTGTAAGCCGGGTTCTGTACGGCATTGCCGTGACTGCCATCTATCTCGAACAGGCATTGCTGCCTGCCTCCAGCCACCCGCAGAACTGCGTCGGGCAAACGCTGACAAAAGTCACTCTGCATACGGTGTTGCATCGGATAGGGTTTACATTTGCACACAGTCGCCTGTCGTGCCGGTGAGCTCTTACCTCGCCTTTCCATCCTTACCGCTTGCGCGGCGGTCTATTTCTGTTGCACTTTCCCGGAGGTTTCCCTCGGCGGACGTTATCCGTTATCCTGCCCTGTGATGCCCGGACTTTCCTCACTCAGATACCTTTCGGCGCAACTGAGCGCGGCAGTCCGATCTCCCATACATTTAATTTTACTTTAACAGCTCCGTTTTGTCAAGCTTTTTGTCCCCCTTGGAGAAGGAGAAGCCGTTGCCGTTGACCTCGCTGACGCGGGTAATAATCATAAAAGCGGAGGGGTCTATTGACAGCACTATCTTTTTCACTCTCGCGAGCTGGCGTGAGGATACCACCGTCATTATCATCTTGCTGTGCTCCCCCGTCATACCCTTTCTGGCTGAAAGCAGTGTAATTCCGCGTCCCAGCTCCGACATTACGGTAGCGCGTATCTCGTTGTATTCGTCCGAAACCACGCATATCTCCACCTTGCCGCTGCCCATGACTGTTACCTGACTTATGACATAAGAGTATATTATGACCATAATGACGCCGTAAAGCACGCGGGACAGATCCATATATGCGATAAACTGTGCGGCGATTATGGTGCCGTCCACGATAAACATACCGACTCCTACGGGTAGCCCGGTCAGCTTGTTGATCACCAGAGGCGGTATGTCGGAGCCGCCCGTTGACGCGCCGCTGCGCACAACAATACCGACGGCGACACCGATAATAAGTCCCGCCACCATGGCGTAAAGGAGCATATTGTCCTTTATGGACATATATTGGTTTATGTCAAAGTTTTTGAAAACTCTCTCAAAAATATGTACCGAAAGAGGGTAAAGGATAGTAGAAGCGCCGGTTGTTATAATAAAATGCTTGCCCAGCACCACGGCGCCCAGAATATAAAGCAGCACATTGACGATAAGTATGAAATACGATATTTCAAAGCCGGGATAGAAATGCTCCACCAGAAGGGACACACCGGTGACACCGCCCATTACCAATCCTGACGGTCTTATGAACATAACAACCGCAAAAGCGTACATGGCGTTTCCCGCCACAAGAATCAGGGCGTTGAGAAGAAAGTTCAGCACTTTCTTTTTTTTGCTGATTTTTTTACCCATTTCGACCTCACATATGAGAAATTGACAATAAGAATATAGCACTAAAGCGGCAAAAAGTCAATAAGTTTTGCACCCGCGCGAAAGCTTTTTGTCATAAGATTACGGGCGGTTTCATATATTGATAATAGAAAAGACGCCGTCGGTATATTATATTCCGCGCCGACGTTTGCGGTATGCTTTGCAAAGAAGGAATTTGCCGCTATACGCTTTACGGATCAAAGCGTGAGCCGCTTCAGACCCCATTTGTGTCTTGCAGACACAAATAAACGAAAGGTGTAAAAATCAGTATGAAAAAACATATGCTTATTACAGTCTCGGTGCTGCTGCTTGCGCTGAATATCCCCATGCTTACATTCTGCACCGCCGATAAAACAGGCGACGCGGCTGAATCCGCCCTTTGCGAAGACGGCGAAAACAGCACAAAATACCGCGTCGGTATTGCCGCGTATTCGGGAGTCACGGACGCAGAAACAGCGGAGACTATGCGCGCCGCAATTGCGGACGGGCTGTGCGGCGGGGGGCTTTGCGAGGAGGAGATTTCCTGCGAATATATGCTGCTGCGCGACACGGGGGAGCTTGACGAGGTGCTGGAAATGATGTGCCGAGGGTGCGATGCGGTTTTCACTCTTGACAGCGTCAGTACCTCCCGCTGCGCCGCAGTTTACGGAAAAAATGCCGGAGAAGAACTTGCCCCGTTGTTTTTCTGCTGTGCCGATGAGGAAAGTGCCTCTGCGGCAATTGACAGCGGTATGGGGGCGGGCAGTATATGCAAATCCGCCGCGTCTCTGCTTGCGGATATTGCCGCCGAAATGACCGTAGGTGAGGACGGCAAAGCAGCAAAGCCCGGGGTAGTGTATAACAGCGCCGCCCCCGAGAGCTCGGAGGCTGTATGCTCCGGCTTTGACGCCGCGGGGGTTGATTATGCGGCTTGCGCACCGGGCGACAGCCGCGACATAGGCAGTGCCGTTTCTGAGTTGACTGCGGCGGGAGCCGATCTTATAGTCGTACCGTACCCGCTTTTGCCAAGATACGAAGCGGCTTCTGTCCCAGATTCCGATTTGCCCGTATTCTGTATGGAACCCACACTGTCGGGCGGCATATCCGTGTCCCTTTTCCCGGACGCCGAAACGGGCGCGTCAATAGCAGCCGGCCTTGCGGCGCGTTTGTTCAACGGAGAGCCGCTGTCGGAACTTGAATGCTCGGAATGCCCGTATTTGTTGACTGTCAGCCGCCTCGCCGCGGAGAAATACAGCCTGAAAATCCCCGAGTCAACAGATGAAATCAAAGTAGTGATTATTGAATAGTATCTATGCTCTGCTTCGCGTACTGCGAAAAGAATATATGGGGCGCTGCTCCAAACCCCGGTGAGTATATACGGGGCTCCGCCCCGCACCCCGCCAAGAACCTTTTTTGAGAAAAAGGTTCTTGGAACTCCAAAAAACTTTTAATTAGGGCAAATAAATCGTAAAATCGTCTCCCGCAGGGGTGCCGCGTAGGCGGCAAGCGGAGAAAAAGCACAGAAGAAAGTAAACTCTCTTCTGTGCTTTTTCTATCGCTTTAC